>NZ_CAXBOD010000050.1:0-36733 GCF_963977235.1 uncultured Albimonas sp. | reverse complement strand
GCAGGGCGGGGCGGTCGCGGCCGCGCAGCGGACGCGCCGGGGCGCCCGCGTCCCTCAGGGCCGCAGAACCACCGCGCCGGCCAGCGTCCGGCTTTCCAGCAGGCGGTGGGCCTCCCCGGCCTCGGCCAGCGGCAGCTCCCGCTCCACCCGCGTCTGGGCCACGCCCGACTGGATCGCCGCAAACAGGTCGCCCGCCATCGCCTCCGCCCGCCAGGGATCGGCGAGATAGGCGAACACCGACGGCCGGGCCAGCGAGTTCGAGCCCTTGAACAGCCGCGACACCTCCAGCGGCGCCACCGGCCCCGAGCTCTGCCCGAAGTTCACCAGCCGCCCGAGCCGCGCCAGACAGTCGATCGAGCCTTCGAACGTGTCCCGCCCCACCGAGTCATAGGCCACGTCCACCCCCCGCCCGCCGGTGATCTCGCGCACGCGGGCCACGAAATCCTCCTCGCGGTACAGCACCGTGTGGTCCGCGCCGCAGGCCCGCGCCACCTCGGCCTTGGCGGGCGAGCCGACGGTCGCGATCACCTCCGCCCCCAGCGCCTTGGCCCAGCGCACCAGGATCTGCCCGACCCCGCCCGCCCCGGCGTGGACCAGGGCCGTCTGCCCCGCCTCCAGCGGCCAGGCGTCCTTGACCAGCATCCGCACCGTCAGCCCCTTGAGCGTCAGCGCCGCGGCCTGCACGTCGCTGACCCCCTCGGGCAGCTTCAGCGCGAGCGCCGCGGGGATCACCGCCGCCTCGGCATAGCCGCCATAGCCCCGCGTCACCCAGGCGATGCGGTCCCCGGGCGCAAGCCCCTCGACCCCCTCGCCCGCCGCCTCGACCACGCCGGCCGCCTCGATCCCGGGCACGCCGGGCAGCGGCAGCGTCTGGTAGAGGCCCGAGCGCACGTAGACGTCGTGGAAATTCACCCCCGCCGCGGTGATCCGCGCCCGGACCTGGCCGGGGCCCGGCCGGCCGGGGTCGTGGTCCTCCAGCGTCAGAGCCTCGGGGCCGCCGGGGCGGCGCAGCACGATCGCGCGGGTCATCGGGGAACCTCCGGTCCGGAAACAGGGACCGCAGGAGTAGGACCGACCAACCGGCCGGTCAACGCTCCGGACCCGACGAATGCAGGCGCCCGACCCTCGGCCGGGCGGGGCCCCGCGCGCCATGAGGATCCGCGCCGCGCCCTGCCGCCCGCAAAAAGCCCCGCCGGGGGGACCGGCGGGGCGAGTGCAGCAGCCTGCAGGGGAGGAGACCCGTTCAAGCCGCCGCCCGCGCGGATCAGCCGAGATACTCGGCCAGCACCGCGCGGACACCGCGCGCGTAAAGGGCGTCCAGCGCCCGCGCGAAACTCTCCCGGAAGCCGGGGTGATCGGCGACGCCGCCATAGACGTCGCGCAGCTCGAGCCAGGCGAGCGGGTCGCGCTTCGCCCGGCCCGCCTGCTCGGTCAGACGTTCCCAGTCGGGATCGTTGGGGGCGATGGCGCCCCCGGCCTCGTCCACCCCGAGGCAATAGCGGGCCCACAGCGCGCTCTCGAGCGCCAGCCCCGGCACGGGGCGGCCGGCGGCAAGGTTGTCCTCGATCGAGGGCACGATGAACTTCGGCTGCCGGTTGGACCCGTCCAGGCACAGCCGGCGGATGGTGTCCTCGATCCTGGGGTTGCCGAAGCGGTCCTTGAGGCTCGCGAGATACTGCTCGGGCGTGGCGCCGGGGACCGCCTCGACCACGTCGAAGACCTCCGTGCGCTCCACCTTCTCGAAGAACCCGGCGACCTGGGCGTCGGCCATCGCGTCATGGGCGAACTCCAGCCCCAGCAGCCCCGCGGGATAGGCGATCATCGCATGCCCGCCGTTGAGCATCCGGATCTTCATGTGCTCGTAGGGCGTGACGTCTTCGACGAACTGCACGCCCACCGTCTCCAGCGCGGGCCGGCCGGCGGGGAAGTTGTCCTCCAGCACCCACTGGCGGAACGGCTCGCAGAACACCGGCCGGGCGTCGTCGAGGCCGTGGCCCGCGGCCAGCCCCGCCCGACGGGGCTCGGTGGTCGCGGGGGTGATCCGGTCGACCATGCCGTTGGGAAAGGCCACCTCCGCCTCGATCCAGTCGGCGAGCCCGGGGTCCTGGCCGCGCGCCACGCCGCAGACCGCGGCGCGGGTGACGGCGCCGTTGTGGGGGAGGTTGTCGCAGCACATCACGGTGAACGGCGCGAGCCCCGCCGCCCGCCGCGCCCGCAGCCCCGCCACGATAGCGCCGAACACCGTGGTCGGCCGCTCCGGCTCGGCGATGTCGGCGCGGATCGAGGGATGCCCGGCGTTGAACCCGCCCGTCTGGGCGGACACGAAATACCCCCCCTCGGTCACCGTCAGCGAGACGATGCGCACCGCCGGATCGGCCATCGCCGCGATCATCGGCCCGTGGCCCGGCGTCACGGGCAGAAAGCCCGCCATGGCCCCGATCACCCGCACGTCGTCGCCCTGCGGGCCCATCTCGGTCACCGAATAGAGGTGGTCCTGCGCCGCCAGCCCCTCGCGCATCGCCTCGTCGGCGGGCATCACGCCGGCGCCCAGGATCCCCCAGGCGGGGTCTCCGCCCGCGCGCAGCAGATCGTCGGCATAGACCGCCTGGTGGGCGCGATGGAAGTTGCCCATCCCCACATGCAGGATCCCCGGCCCCAGGGCCGAGCGGTCGTAGCCGGGGGCCGAGATCCCCTCGGGCAGGGCGGCCAGGGCGGAATTCGATAGGCGCGTGCGCAAGGCGGCGACCTCCTGCTTGGTCGATCACGAAAGGGGAGGGACGGCGGCGCGGCGCCCGCGCCCGGCCGCCCTCAGCTCATCCAGTTTCCGCCGTCGACGTTGTAGGTCTGGGCGACGATGTAGTCGGCCTCGTCCGAGGCGAGGAACACGGCCATCCCGGTCAGGTCCTTCGCGGTCCCCATCCGGCCGTAGGGCACGGCCGCGCCGACCTCGCGCTTCTTCTGCCCGGGGGCCTTGCCCTCGTGGCGCGCGAAGAAGGCGTCGACGCCGTCCCAGTGCTCGCCGTCCACCACGCCGGGCGCGATGGCGTTGACGTTGATGCCATGGCCGATCAGGTCGAGCCCCGCCGACTGGGTCAGCGAGATCACCGCGGCCTTCGAGGCGCAGTAGACCCCCACCAGCCCCTCCCCCCGACGTCCCGCCTGGGAGGCCATGTTGATGATCCGCCCCCCGGTCCCCTGCGCGATCATCCGCCGGGCGCCGGCCTGCATGCAGAACAGCACGCCCGCCACGTTGACCGCGAAGACGCGCTCGTAATCCGCCCGCTCGATCTCCACGATCGGGGCGGCGGTGAACAGGGCCGCGTTGTTGACCAGGATGTCGAGCCCGCCCATCAGGGCGACGGCCACGTCCATTCCCTCCTCGATGCTCTCCTGGCGGGTCACGTCCATCTTCACGGCGTTGGCGCCCGCGCCCAGGCGCACGGCCTGCCCGCAGGCCGCCTCGCCGTCGAGGTCGGCCAGAACCACCTGCGCCCCCTCGGCGAGATACGCCTCGGCGAAGGCCAGCCCGATGCCGCGGGCCGCGCCGGTGATCAGCGCCCGCCGTCCGGCGAGCCGTCCCGGACCCCTGTGCGCCCCACCGCTCATGCGATCCGCAGGCCTTCGCGGTCGAAGCGGTGCATGCGGTCCTCGTCGGGCGTCAGATAGATCGCGTCGCCGTGGTGCAGGCTGACCTCGCCGCCCGCGCGCACGGTCAGCGGTTCGCGCCGCCCCTCCATGTGCACATGAAAGAAGGTGTCGGAGCCCAGATGCTCGGACACCCCCACCACGCCCTTCCAGGTCCCCTCGGTGGCCGAGGGCGCGATATGCTCGGGCCGGATGCCGATCGCGTGCGCCCCGCGGCGCTCGGCCTCGGGCCCCTCCATGATGTTCATCTTCGGGCTGCCGATGAAACCGGCCACAAAGCGGTTGCGCGGCGTGTGATAGAGGTCGAGCGGGGAGCCCACCTGCTCGATCTTGCCCGCCTGCAGCACCACGATCTTGTCGGCCATGGTCATCGCCTCGACCTGGTCGTGGGTGACGTAGATCATCGTGGTCTCGAGCCGCTCATGCAGCTCCGAGATCTCGAGGCGCATCCCCACCCGCAGCGCCGCGTCGAGGTTCGAGAGCGGCTCGTCGAACAGGAACGCCGCAGGCTCCCGCACGATGGCCCGCCCGATGGCGACGCGCTGGCGCTGCCCGCCCGAAAGCTGCCCCGGCCGCCGGTCGAGATAGTCGGTCAGGTTCAGCACCTTCGCCGCCCCCTCGATCCGCCGGTCCTGCTCGGCCTTGTCCATGCCGGCCATGCGCAGCGGGAAGGCGATGTTCTTGCGCACCGTCATGTGCGGATAGAGCGCGTAGCTCTGGAACACCATCGCCAGCCGGCGCTTGGCGGGGGGCATCGCGGTCGCGTCCTGCCCGTCGATCTCGATCACCCCGCCCGAGACGTCCTCGAGCCCCGCGATCAGGCGCAGCAGCGTGGACTTCCCGCAGCCCGAGGGGCCGACGAAGACCACGAACTCCCCATCCTCGATCTCGAGGTTCAGGGGCGGGATGACGTGGACGTTCTCGAAGCTTTTCTTCACGTCCTTCAGAACGATGCGTCCCATGGGCTTTCTCCGTCCCTTGCTATTTCACGGCGCCGAAGGTCAGCCCGCGCACCAGCTGCTTCTGGGAAAACCAGCCCAGGATCAGGATCGGCGCGATGGCCATGGTCGAGGCGGCCGAGAGCTTGGCGTAGAACAGCCCCTCGGGGCTCGAATACGAGGCGATGAACGCGGTCAGCGGCGCGGCCTTGGCGGCGGTCAGGTTCAGGGTCCAGAACGCCTCGTTCCAGGCCAGGATCACGTTCAGCAGCAGGGTCGAGGCGATGCCCGGGATCGCCATCGGCGTCAGCACGTAGACGATCTCGTCGCGCAGCGTGGCGCCGTCCATCCGCGCGGCCTCGAGGATGTCGACCGGGATCTCGCGGAAATAGGTGAACAGCATCCAGATGATGATCGGCAGGTTGATCAGCGTCAGCACGATCACCAGCCCCAGCCGCGTATCCAGCAGCCCGATGTCGCGAAAGATCAGGTAGATCGGCACCAGCACGCCCACGGGCGGCAGCATCTTGGTGCTGAGCATCCACATCAGCACGTCCTTCGTGCGCCTGGCGGGCACGAAGGCCATCGACCAGGCCGCCGGGATCGCGATCAGCAGCCCCAGCACGGTCGAGCCCAGCGACAGGATCACCGAGTTCATGAAGTGCAGGAAGTAGTCCGACCGCGCCTGCACGGTCACATAGTTCTCCAGCGTCCACTCGAACATCAGGAACGAGGGGGGCGAGGCGATCGCCTCCGACTCGGTTTTGAAGCTCGTCAGGATGGTCCACAGGATCGGGAAGAAGATCGCGATGGCGATGATCCACCCGAAGGCGGTCGCGACGACCTTGCGGTTTGTGGTGACGGCGCGGGCCATGGTCAGAGGTCCAGGTTCTTGCCGATCATCCGCATCAGGAAGAATGCGACGATGTTGGCGAGGATGATGGCGAAGACGCCCCCGGCGGAGCCAAGCCCCACGTCGAACTGCAACAGCGACTGCGCGTAGATCAGGTAGGTGAGGTTGGTCGAGGCGGTGCCCGGACCCCCGTTGGTGGTCACCAGGATCTCGGCGAAGACCGACAGCAGGAAGATGGTCTGGATCAGGATCACCACCGTGATCGCGCGCGCCAGGTGGGGCAGGGCGATGTGCCGGAACCGCGAGATCGCGCCCGCCCCGTCCATCTCGGCCGCCTCGAGCTGCTCGGAATCGAGGCTCTGCAGCGCGGTCAGCAGGATCAGGGTCGCGAACGGCAGCCACTGCCAGCTCACGATCAGGATGATCGAGGCGAGCGGCGCCTGGGCCAGAAAGTCGAACGCCTCGAACCCCAGCCCCTTGGCCAATTGTCCGAACAGCCCGTTGGCGGGATGGAAGAACATGTTCTTCCACACCAGCGCCGAGACGGTGGGCATCACGAAGAACGGCGCGATCACCAGGATCCGCACGATCCCCCGCCCCCAGATCGGCTGATCGAGCAGCAGCGCCAGAGCCACGCCGCCCACGATGGTGATGCACAGCACCCCCCCCACCAGCAGCAGCGTGTTGGTCACCGCCGGCCAGAAGGCGGGATCGGTGAAGAAATACTCGTAGTTCTCGAACCCCACGAACGGGTTCGCGCCGGGCATCAGCAGGTTGTAGCGCAGGAACGAGAAATACAGCGTCAGCCCCAGCGGGATCAGCATCCAGGCCAGGAGCAGGATCACCGCCGGCGAGATCATCAGGCGCGCCGCGGCGCGGGAGTGCTGGGTCGCCATGGCCCGGGGTCTCCGAGTGTGGGGTCTCGCGCGCGGCTCGCCGCGTCGCGGGGCAGGTCTTTCGGGGCTCTCCCGTCGTCCGGCCGGGCGCGCGGTCCCTTCGGAGGGCGCCGGGCGGGGCGGCGGGGGATCGGTCGGGGCCGGCGCAGCGGGAAAAAGGCCGGCCCCTTCCGGGAGGGTCGGGACCGGCGCCGAGGAAGCGCGCGCCGGTCCCCGAAGTCAGGCGGTCCGATGTGGGGTCAGTAACCCGCCCGCTTCATCTCGCGGCTCGTCAGGGTCTGGGCGTTGGCCAGCGCCTGCTCGGCCGTGATCTGTCCGGCGAGCGCCGCGGCGAACTGCTGGCCCACCGCCGTGCCGATGCCCTGGAACTCGGGGATCGCCACGAACTGAACGCCCACGTAGGGAACCTCGTCCACGGTGGGGTTCTGCGGGTCGGCCGCGTTGATCGACTGGAGCGTCATCTGCGCAAACGGCGCCGCCTCGAGATACTCGGGGTTCTCGTAGAGCGAGGTCCGCGTGCCCGGAGGCACGTTGGCCCAGCCCTCCTTCTCGGCGACCAGGGCGGTGTAGTCCTTCGAGGTCGCCCACTCGATGAAGGCCTTGGCCGCCTCCTCCTTCTCGGTCCCCGCGGGGATCCCGAGGTTCCACGCCCACAGCCAGTTGCCGCGCTTGCCGAGCCCGTTGTCGGGGGCCAGCGCAAAGCCGACCTGGTCGGCGACCTGGCTGTCGTCGGGGTTGGTCACGAAGGACGCGGCCACGGTGGCGTCGATCCACATCGCGCACTTGCCGGTCTGGAACAGGGCCAGGTTCTCGTTGAACCCGTTCGAGGAGGCGCCCGGAGGCCCGTAGTTCTCCATCAGGTCGAGGTAGAAGGTCAGCGTTTCGGCCCACGCGGGGCTGTCGAACTGGGGGGTCCAGTCCATGTCGAACCACTTGGCCCCGAACGAGTTCGCCATGGCCGTCAGGAAGGCCATGTTCTCGCCCCAGCCGGCCTTGCCGCGCAGGCAGACGCCATAGACCTCGCCGTCCTTGTCGGTGGTCGCGGCCGCGATCTCGCGCACCTGCTCCCAGGTCGGGGCGTCGGGCATCTCCATCCCCGCGGCCTCGACCAGGTCCTTGCGGTACATGACCATCGAGGACTCGCCGTAGAACGGCGCGGCGTAGAGCGTGCCGTCCACCGTCAGGCCGCCGCGGATCGCGGGCAGCAGATCGTCGACGTCATAGCTCTCGGGCAGGTCGTTCAGCCCCACCAGCCAGCCCTGCTTGCCCCAGATCGGGACCTCGTAGGTGCCGATGGTCATCACGTCGTACTGGCCGCCCTTGGTGGCGACGTCGGTGGTCACGCGCTGGCGAAGGACGTTCTCCTCCAGCGTCACCCATTCCACCTCGATGTCGGGATGCTTGGCGGTGAAATCGTCCGTCAATCCCTGCATCCGGATCATGTCGCCGTTGTTCACGGTCGCCACGGTGATGGTGGTCTGGGCCGAGGCGGCGGTGGCGAGCGCCACGGCTGCGCAGGCGCCCATAAGGGCGCTGGTCCGCAAGCTCATGTGTTCCTCCCTGGATGAGAACTTGCTTAGGTTGCGAACAATTGCTCACATCGGGCCGAACGCTGTCAAGACGTTGGACGTTTTGCGGTGCAGCATGTTTTGCGGGCCGAGGCGGGCCCGATCAGGCCAGCAGCGCCTCGGCGGTGATCTCGTCGGTGATCAAGCCGTTGACCAGCCCGCCTTTCAGCGCCGCCTTGATCGCGGGCCGCTTCTTCGCGCCCGCAGCGATGGCCACGATCAGTTTTTCGGCCACCCGCTCCAGCCGCACGCCGGCGATGCGCGCATTGGCGCCGGTCTGCAGGTAGGTCCCCGAATCGTCGTAGGACCAGCCGGTGATCTCGCCCACCGCGCCCAGCGCGCGCAGCTCCCCGATCTCCTCGGCGGTCAGGAACCCGTCCTTGAGCAGCGGCGGCTCCCCCCCCATCTCGCCCACCCCCACGAAGGCGACGTCGGCGTTGGCCGCAAGCTCCCGCGCCCGGATCACCGGGGGCAGCGAGATGAACAGGTCCCGCTCCTCGGGCGTCGCCGCCACCAGCGGCAGGGGCATGGGATAGTGACGCGCGCGCACCTTGTCGGCCACGCGCATGATCACGTCGAAGGCGCTGGCGGTGCCGTCGGGCGCCATGTTCCCGTTCAGCGAGGCGATGCGATGCTGCGGGCAGTCGATCGCCCGCATCTCCTCGACCATCGCGCGCAGGGTGCGCCCGGTGCCCAGCGCCACCACCAGCGGCTCGGGGGTTGCGAAGATCCGCTCCAGCTCCTCGGCCGCGACGGGGGCGATGGCCTTCACCGGGTCCGCGCCCTTGCCCAGGCTCAGCGCCACCCGCGCCCGCTTCAGCCCGTAGCGCCGGCTCAGCGCCCGCTCCAGCTCCATGCAGCGGCTGACCCTGTGCTCCAGCCGCACATGGATCAGCCCCTCGGCCACGGCCTTGGCCACCAGCCGCTGCGCGCGCTGACGCGAGATCCCCATCTCGGCCGCGATCTGGTCCTGCGTCGCGCCGCCCACATAATACAGCCACGCCGCCCGCGCCGCCTGATCGAGCGGGGTGGCGCTGTCCTCCTCCCGCCGGCTCATGCGGCGGACCCTGCCAGGTCCGGCCGCGTCTCGAAGAACGCCTCGAAGCGGTCGAAGTCGCGATGCGCGCGGACCTCTCCGGGGTCGGGCAGGGCGATGTCGCGGAAATGCGAGCCGCCGGTGAAGCGCCACGCCTCCATGCCCGCGGCCAGCGCCGCGCGCACCCCGTTCAGACTGTCCTCGATCACCAGGCAATGGGCGGGGTCCGCGCCGGCCTTGCGCGCCGCGAGCAGGAACAGGTCCGGCGCAGGCTTGCCCCGCGCCACCTCCGAGGCGGTCGAGACCCGCCCCGCAAAGCGCCCGCTCAGCCCCGCGATCTCGAGGCTGCGCGCCAGCCGCGAGGGGCTCGACGAGGTCGCCAGGCAATAGGGCCGCGCCAGCCGGTCGAGCGCTCCGGTCACCCCGGGCATCACCTGCAACTGCGTCTCGAAGGCCGCGAGCAGGCGGCGGCGATAGTCGGCCTCGAAGCTCTCGGGCAGGTCGACGCCGAAATCCTGGGCGATCACCTTCAGCACCACCGGATAGCTGCGGCCCAGGAAATGCCGGGCGACGTATTCCAGGTCGATCTCGATGCCGCGCGCGGCCATCTCGGCGACCAGCATCCGGGCGCTGATCGCCTCGGAGTCGATCAACACCCCGTCGCAGTCGAAGATCACCAGATCGATCCGCCGCATCGCGCCCCCCACCGGCCTATCCCCCACCGGCGCGCTTTCTAGCAACCGCAGTCCCATGCGCCTAGCTCCCCCACCGCGGCAGATGCGGCGAGGGCGCCTCGACCGCCGGCGGCGGATCGGCCGGCGTCGGGCGCGCCTCGGCGCGGGGCTGGCGGCGGCGGACGAGCAGCTCGGGCTCGGGCGCGAAGCGGGCCTGCAGGGGCAGGAGGGCCGCGCCCAGCACCCGCGCCTCGCCCCCCACCGTGCCCTCGCGGATCGAGACGCGCGACAGGCCGGTGCGGTCGAACCCCTCGACCGCCTCGCGGGTGTCGTCGAGCAGGCGTCCGCGCCAGGCCGGGGGCAGCACCCCGTCGATCACCACCGCCTCGAAGTCGATCACGCTGAGCGCCGAGACCACCGCCCGCCCCAGCGCCGGCGCCGCGGCCGCAACCCAGCCCTCGAACACCGTGTCCGCCGCCGGCCCGCCCATCCCGGCCATCGCGCGGGTCACGTCGATCCCGGCCGCCCGCAGCCCCCGCGCCAGCCCCACGCCCGAGGCCGCGTGGATCAGCTGGCGCCGCCTGCCGCGCCCGCCCGCCAGCGGCATCGAGCCCACCGCCCCCGCGTTCAGCCTCGACCCGCGGAACAGCCGCCCGTCCAGCACCACCCCGCCCCCGATGAAGGCCCCGACGTGGATGTAGAGGGCGCAGGACACGTCCAGCGCCTCGCCCGCCAGCATCTCGGCCGCGCAGGCGGCGGCCGCGTCGTTGTAGACGGCGACCGGCGCGCCCGTCGCCCGCGCCAGCGCCGCCCCGGGATCCACCGCCCGCCAGCCTGCCAGCGCCGCCCGCGGCGCCCCCAGCTCATCGGCCCAGGCGTCCATCTCTCCGGGCAGCGCCAGGCCGACGCCGACCAGCCGGGCGCGATGCTCGCGGGGCATCTCGTCGAGCAGCTCGCGCGCCTGGCCCGTGGCCGCCGCCATCACCGGGCCGGGCAGGGGGGCCTCGAGCCGCGTCGCGCGCGCGGCCACCGTCTCGCCGCCCAGATCGATCAGCAGCGCCTCGACCGAGCGTCGCCCGATCTTCACCCCCAGCGAGAACGCCCCCGTGCCCGCCACCGAGACCGGGGTCGAGGGCTGCCCCCGCCCGCGAACCTTGTCGCCCTTGGCCAGCAGCCCCTGCTCGATCAGCCGCTCGACGATCACCGCGGCGGCCTGGTTGCTGAGCCCGGTCGCGCGCGCCACGCCCGCCTTCGACAGGGCGCCCGCGCGCAGCACCGCGTCCAGCACCCGCCGTTCGTTGAAGGCCCTCAGCCCCGCCGCATCGCCGCCGCGCATCGCCCTGCCGATCCCTCTGCGGTCCGTCCGCGTTCCATTCGCGCAGAGCCTACCGAGACCGCCTCGATTAAATCAACCGGTCTGATTTATTTGTTGACGAATCGAGGGGCCCTGTGGCGCTCTCCGCCCGCGGCGCGGACCCCTTCGCAGACGCAACAGGCTTGCGCGGCGCCCCCTGGGCGACGAGGCTCGCGGGAGGGGCGACCAGGAGGCGACGACCGATGTTTCTCGTCTGCGGCGAGGCCCTGTGGGATCTGTTCGCGGTCGAAGGGGAAGGGCTCTCCTTCGACGCCCGCGTCGGCGGCTCGCCGTTCAACGTGGCGGTGGGGCTGGCGCGGCTGGGGCAGGGGGCGGCGCTGTTCACGGGCCTCTCGACCGACCGGCTGGGGGAGCGGCTGCTGGAGGCGCTCAAGGCCGAGGGCGTCGCGACCCACGCCCTGGTGCGCACCGAAAAACCCAGCACGATCAGTCTTGTGGACCTCGGCGCCGACGGCTCCCCGCGCTATGCGTTCTATGGCGAGGGGGCGGCCGACCGCGCCCTGACCCCCGCCGACCTGCCGCAGCTCGGGCCCGACACCTGGGGCCTGCACGCCGGCAGCTATTCGCTGGCGGTCGAGCCGGTGGGCTCGACCCTGCTGGCCCTGTTCGAGCGGGAGCGCGGACGCCGCCTGCTGACGCTCGACCCCAACGTGCGCCTGACGATCCAGCCCGACACCGCCATCTGGTTGTCCCGCCTCGCAAAATTCCTCGCCTGCGCGGATGTCGTGAAGGTCTCGGACGAGGATCTCGGCCTGCTTTTTCCCGGTCGCCCGGTCGAGGAGGCGGCGGCCGAGTGGCTCGCCGCCGGTCCCGCGCTGGTGGTGGTCACGCGGGGCGCCCGCGGGGCGGTCGCCTTTTCCCCCGCCGGACGGGTCGAGGCGCCCGGCCGCACGGTCGAGGTGGTCGACACCGTGGGCGCCGGCGACACCTTCCAGGCCGCCCTGATCGCGGTCCTGGCCGAGCTTGGCGCGACCACCCGCGCCGCCGTCGAAGCCCTTGACGCGAAATCCATATCCGGCCTCCTGGACTTCGCCGTCCAGGCTGCCGCACTCACCTGCGCGCGGCGCGGCGCGGACCTGCCGCGCCGGGCCGAGCTGCCCCCGATCGCCCCCGCCCTGGAGGTTCGCTGATGGTCGCCCGCGTCGTTCCCGTCGATCCGTTCGACCTGGTGGTCTTCGGCGCCACCGGTGACCTCGCGCGGCGCAAGCTGATCCCGGCGCTCTATCACCGCCTCCACGACGGCCAGATGCCCGACAGCGCCCGCATCGTGGGCGCCGCCCGCTCGGACCTCACGCGCGAGGCGTTCCGCAACATGGCCGCCGAGGCGCTGAAGGAGTTCGTGGGTCCCGCCGACCTCGACCCCGAGACGGTGTCCCGCTTCCTCTCCTGCATCGACTACGCCCGCGTCGACGCCTCCTCCGATGCCGGCTGGTCCGAACTCGCGGCCGCGATGCCGCCCGAGCCGGGCCGGGTGCGCGCCTTCTATCTGTCTGTGGCGCCGAGGTTTTTCGGCCCGATGGCCGAGCGGATCCACGCCGCCGGCCTGTCGGGCGCCGACAGCCGCATCGTGATCGAGAAGCCGCTGGGCCACGACCTCGCCTCGGCCCGCGCGCTCAACGCCACGCTGGCCGAGCATTTCCATGAGCATCAGGTCTACCGGATCGACCACTACCTGGGGAAGGAGACGGTCCAGAACCTGATGGCGCTGCGCTTCGCCAACGCGCTCTTCGAGCCGCTGTGGAACGCCCGCCATATCGACCACGTGCAGATCACGGTCGCCGAATCCGTGGGCGTCGAGGGCCGCGGCCCCTATTACGACGGCGTCGGCGCGATGCGCGACATGGTGCAGAACCACATGCTCCAGCTCCTGTGCCTGATCGCCATGGAGCCGCCGGGCCGCTTCGAGCCTGACGCGGTGCGCGACGAAAAGCTCAAGGTTCTCAGGGCGCTCGCCCCCCACGACCACCCCGAGGACGTGGTCCGCGGCCAGTATGCCGCCGCCAACGGAACCGCGGGCTACCGCGACGATGCCGAGGCGCCCGAGAGCCGCACCGAAAGCTACGTGGCGCTGAAGGCCGAGGTCGCCAACTGGCGCTGGTCGGGGGTGCCCTTCTATCTGCGCACCGGCAAGCGCCTGCGGGCCCGCGTCTCGGAGATCGCGGTGGCCTTCAAGGAGGCGCCGCATTCGATCTTTCCCGCCGCCTCGGGCCGCTGGGCGCAGAACGTGCTGGCGATCCGCC
The DNA here is from genome assembly GCF_963977235.1 of uncultured Albimonas sp. Taxonomy (NCBI): domain Bacteria; kingdom Pseudomonadati; phylum Pseudomonadota; class Alphaproteobacteria; order Rhodobacterales; family Paracoccaceae; genus Albimonas; species uncultured Albimonas sp. The sequence continues at coordinate 23,508 of NZ_CAXBOD010000050.1, read as the reverse complement.
TGCAGCCCGACGAGGGCATCACGCTGGGCATGACCATCAAGGACCCCGGGCCCGGCGGCATGCGCCTGGCGCCGGCGGTGCTGGACATGACCTTCGCCGACGCGATGTCCTCCTCCAAGCTGCGCATGCCCGACGCCTACGAGCGGCTGGTGATGGACGTGATCCGCGGCGACCAGACCCTGTTCATGCGCGGCGACGAGGTCGAGGCCGCGTGGGAATGGGTCGACCCGATCATCGCGGGATGGGAAGAGAGAGGCGACCGCCCCGTCTCCTACGATCCCGGCTCCTCGGGTCCGGAGGACGCGCTGATGCTGCTGCATCGCGACGGGCGCCGCTGGAGGGAGATCGCGACATGAGCGACGCCATGACGATGCCGCAGATCATCGAATACGACAGCCGCGACGACCAGGCGGGCGGGCTCGCCGACCTGATCGCGGGACGCCTGACGGCGGCGGCGGCGACGAAGAGCTCCGCCTCGCTGGCGGTGCCCGGCGGGACCACGCCGGGCCTGATGCTCAAGCTGCTGGGCGAGAGCGACGCGCCCTGGGGCCTGGTCGCCGTGACCCTCACGGACGAGCGCTGGGTGTCCCCGGTCTCGCCCCGCTCGAACCAGAAGCTGCTGGCCGAGACGCTGTTTCACGGCGCCGCCGCGGCGGCCGAGTTCGTGCCCCTCTATGGCGGCGGGGCGGAGCCGGCGCAGGCGCTTCGCGCGGTCAACCTGACGCTCGAGCAGGTGGCGCTGCCGCTCGATCTGGCGGTGCTGGGGATGGGCGACGACATGCACACCGCCTCGATGTTCCCCGGCGCGCTGGGGCTCGAGGAGGCGCTGGCCGCCGACGCGCCCCCGGCCGTGGCGATCCGCGCGCCCGGCGCCGAGGAGCCGCGGATCACCCTCTCGGCCCGTGTTCTCAACGCCGCCGAGCGCCATATCCTGATCCAGGGCCACGACAAGATGCGCGCGCTGGAGCGCGCCGTGGCGCTGGGCGACCCGATGCGCGCGCCGATCTGCGCGGTGCTGGCGGGCGCGACCGTGCACTACGCCGACTAGACCCACCAGGCCGGGCAGCCCCCGACCGGCAGGAGGACGCCATGAACCCGACCATCGAGGCCGTCACCGACCGCATCCGCGAGCGCTCCGCCCGGACGCGGGGCGCCTACCTCGCCCGCGTCGCGCGCGCGGTCGAGGCCGGGCCCGCCCGCGCCCACCTCAGCTGCGGGAACATGGCCCACGTCACCGCCGCGATGGGCCCCGACAAGCTTCCCATCGCCGAGGAGCGGGGCGGCAACATCGGCATCGTCACCGCCTACAACGACATGCTCTCGGCACACCAGCCGTTCGAGCGGTTCCCCGACCTGATCAAGGCCGCCGCGCGCGAGGCGGGGGGCACGGCGCAGGTCGCGGGCGGGGTGCCGGCGATGTGCGACGGGGTCACCCAGGGCCAGCCGGGGATGGAGCTGTCGCTGTTCTCGCGCGACGTGATCGCGCTCGCCGCCGGCGTGGCGCTGAGCCACAACTGCTTCGACGCGGCGATGTATCTGGGGGTGTGCGACAAGATCGTGCCCGGGCTGGTGATCGCGGCGGCCACCTTCGGCCACCTGCCGGCGATCTTCGCCCCCGCGGGGCCGATGCCCTCGGGCCTGCCCAACGACGAGAAATCCCGCATCCGCCAACTGTTCGCCGCCGGCGAGATCGGGCGCGAGGAGCTGCTGGCCGCCGAGATGGCCTCCTACCACGGGCCGGGCACCTGCACCTTCTACGGCACCGCCAACACCAACCAGATGCTGATGGAGTTCATGGGCCTGCACCTGCCGGGCGCGAGCTTCGTGAACCCCAACACGCCGCTCCGCGACGCGCTGACCGCCGAGGCCGCGCGCCGGGCGCTGGCGATCACCGCCAGGGGGAACGCGTTCACGCCGGCCGCCGAGGTTCTCGACGAGAAGGCCTTCGTCAACGGCATGGTGGGGCTGAACGCCACCGGCGGCTCGACCAATCTGGTGCTGCATCTGGTGGCGATGGCGCGCGCCGCGGGGGTGGCGATCGACTGGTCGGACATGGCCGAGATCAGCGCCGTCACGCCGCTGATGGCGCGCGTCTATCCCAACGGCATCGCCGACGTGAACCACTTCCACGCCGCCGGGGGCCTTGGCTGCATGATCGGGGAGCTGCTTTCGGCCGGTCTCCTGCATGAGGACGTCAAGACCGTCGCCGGCCCGGGGCTGAGCCGCTACACGCGCGAGCCCAAGCTCGACGGCGGGCGGGTCCGCTGGGACGCCGGGGCGGGCGAGAGCCTTAACCGCGACATCCTGCGCCCGGCCTCCGAGCCGTTCCAGAAGACCGGCGGTCTGCAACTGCTGGGCGGGAACCTGGGGCGCGCGGTGATCAAGGTCTCGGCGGTGAAGGCCGAGAACCAGGTGATCGAGGCCCCCGCCCGCGTCTTCCACGACCAGGAGTCGGTGAAGGCCGCCTTCAAGGCCGGAGAGTTCGACCGCGACATGATCGTGGTCGTCCGCTTCCAGGGCCCCAAGGCCAACGGCATGCCCGAGCTGCACTCGCTGACCCCGCCGCTGGGCGTCACGCTCGATCGCGGTCACAAGGTGGCGCTGGTCACCGACGGGCGGATGTCGGGCGCGTCGGGCAAGGTGCCCTCGGCGATCCACCTGAGCCCCGAGGCCGCCGACGGCGGGCCGATCGCGCGGATCCGGGACGGCGACGTGATCCGTCTCGACGCCGCCGCCGGCACGCTCGAGGTGCTGGTGGACGCCGCCGAGTTCGAGGCCCGAGAGCCCGCGCGCCCCGACCTCTCGGCCAACCAGGAGGGGATCGGCCGCGAGCTGTTCGCCGCCTTCCGCGCCTCGGTCGGCGCGGCCGAGACCGGCGGGGCGGTGGTGGTCTGAGGCCCGCCTGCGCCCCCGCCCCTGCGCCCCGCCGATGAGAAGGAACGCGCCATGAAGATCGAGGACGTCTGCCGTCTGGCCCCGGTGATCCCGGTGCTGATCGTCGAGGACCTGGCCCATGCCGCGCCGCTCGCCCGCGCGCTCTCGGCCGGGGGGCTGAAGGCGCTCGAGGTGACCCTGCGCACCCCCTGCGCGCTGGACGCGATCCGCGCCATGGTCGAGGCCGCCCCCGACGCGGTCGTCGGCGCCGGCACCCTGATGACGCCCGAGGACGTGCGCGCGGCCGTCGCGGCGGGGGCGAAGTTCGGCGTCTCGCCCGGCCTCTCGCATCGGGTGCTGGACGCGGCCGAGGAGGCGGGCCTGCCGATGCTGCCCGGCGTCGCCACCCCCTCGGAGGCGATGGCGGGGATGGAGCGGGGGCTGGCCCACCTGAAGTTCTTCCCCGCCGAGGCCAACGGCGGCGCGCCGGTGCTGAAGGCCTGGGCGAGCCCGCTCGCCGGCGTCTCCTTCTGCCCCACCGGCGGGATCGGGCTGGGCAACGCCAGGGACTATCTCGGCCTGTCCAACGTGGTCTGCGTGGGCGGCTCCTGGGTGGCGCCGGCCAAGCTGATGGCGGCCGGCGACTGGGCGGGGATCGAGACGCTGGCCGCCGAGGCCGCCGCCCTCTGAGCGTCCCGCGCCCCGGGCCTGACCCGGGGCCTCGCGCGCGGCGTCACAGGCGTTACGGGTGTGAGACGCACCTGTAACGCCCGGCCTGTAACCCCCGCCCGCGCCGGAACTTTATTTCCCTTAGATTTCAGCGCGTTGTCCGTTTGGCACGCGCCTTGCCATGCAAGCCTCCGACATCGGATCGGAGCGCGGCATGGCCGAAAACACCGAGCAGGGACGGAACGAGGCGACCGACGCGGCCCCCCGCGCCTACGTCAATTCGCTGGCGGTCGACTTCACGCTGGCCGAGTTCACGCTCGACTTCCTGCAGGCGTTCGGCGCGCAGCTCCCCGACGCCGGCGCCCGGCTGGTGACGGCGCCGGCGAACATGCCCGCGTTCCGCGACGTCCTCTGCGCGGCCATCGCCGACTATGAGCGGCGCTACGGCGCGCTCGCCCCCGGCGGGGAGGCGCGCTGATGGCCGGGCTCGCCGCCATCCACCTCACCGGCGAGAGCGTCGTGCAGCTCTTGCGCGCGCGCCGCGATCTGATGGCCGAGCAGGGGGTGCTGGGGCCGGTGCCCGCGGGGCTCGACATCTCGCAGGTGGGCACCTCGCGCCTGACTTCGGCCCAGCCGCCCAACGCCGGGCTGACGATCTGCTGCTACAGCGTCACCCGCTCCGAGCAGCCGGTGGCCCGGCCCCCGGCGCGGGAGAAGGCCGACCGCGTCTCGATCGCGGTCGAGCTGGGGTATCTCGTCGTGCCCTGGGCCTCCTCGGCGTCCGAGGAGCACGGGGTGCTGGCCTGGGCGATGCTGGAGCTGAGCCGGTATTCGCTGCTCGACCGGTCGCTGCTCGCAGGCGACGCGTGGGAGCGGGACGAGACGGTGCAGATCGTGCCCGAGAGCCTCGCCTCCGACGACCTGTTCCGGATCTGGTCGGCGCTGCAGCTTCGCTATCGTCTCTCGGCCACCTTCCGCGCCCGGGTGATCCGGCTGAGCTACGGCCGGCCCGAGGTCGGCCCGCCGGTGGTCGCCACCCGCTTCGGCTTCGCCGATGCGGACCCCCTGACGGAATCGATCGGGGAGGGCGCGCAATGACGGTCTTCGAGCTTCTCGACCGCCGCCTGCTGGCCGCCCTGCGCTTCGTGGATGCGGTCGGCGCGCCGGTGACTTCGCCCGTCGAGGCGCGGGCCGAGGGGGTCGACCCCCGGGCGCTGAGCTGGTCGCGCAGGCGCGACGGCACGCTGCTGCTGCTGCGCGCGCCGGGGCTCGAGGCGCATGCCGCGGCCTTCGAGGCGCCCCCCGGCGCGCCCGCAGTGGGGGCCGAGATCCTGACGCTGGACCTGCGCCCCTCGGACCCTGCGCTTGCCCCGCGCCGCGTCGCCCTCGCGCTGCCGCGCGACCCGGACCCCGCCTCGCCCGACAGCCTCCTGACCGCCGCCGAGATCCGTCTGCCGCCGGGCCTGCGCGCCCGCCCCCAGGGGCTGGAGGCGGCGATCCTGGCGACGGTGCGTCACGACGACGGCCGCCTGGTCGAGGGGGCGGTGGTCCGCGCCAGCGCCGGCGCCCCCCATGCCGAGGCGCTGGGCCTTACCGGCCCCTCGGGCGAGGCGCTGGTGCGCCTGCCGGGGCTGCCCATCGCCTCTCCGGGGCCCGGCGCCACGGTGCTGGGCGACCTCGAGGTCGACCTCGACGCGGTGATCGAGGGCCCGCGCGTGCGGCTGCACGCCCCCCGCGACCTCGCCGCCGCCCGCGCCGCCCATGCCGGGCGCCGCGCGGGCTTTCCCGACCCCGACGCGATCCTTGCGGCCCTCCTGATCGCGGCGCCGGGGATCGAGACCACGCCGACCGCGAGCCTCGCGGTCCGTCCCGGCCGGCTTGCGGCCGCGACCCTGACCTGGACCCCCGCCTGACCCCGAAACCCTGACACCCGACCCGATGGGCCCGAGCGCCCTGGAGACCATCGCCTGGAGGCGCCCGATGCCGGAATATCTCGCTCCTGCCGTCTACGTGGAAGAGACCAGCTTCCGCGCCAAGTCCATCGCGGGGGTCGGGACCTCGACCGCCGCCTTCGTCGGGCCCTGCGCGCGCGGCCCGATCAGTTCGGGCGCCAACGCGCTGACCCCGCCGCTGCTGACCTCGCCCTCGGATTTCGAGCGGATCTACGGCGGCCCGGACGCGCTGCGCATCAACGGGGCGGCGACGCCCAACTACCTGGCGCTGGCGGTGCAGGCCTTCTTCGCCAACGGCGGCGGCCGGCTCTATGTCGCGCGGATCGCGGGGGCGGGGGCGGCCGCGCCGGCTTCGGGAGAACTGACGCCCGCGGACTCGGGCGTTTCCTTCACGGCGCGGGCTCCGGCGGGGGCGCGGATCGGCGCCTCGGCGGACAATTTCCGCGTGAGCATCGCCCAGGTGCAGGTCGAGTCGACCAAGGCCATCGCCTTGCGGAAGCCCCCCGGCACGATGGTGCGGGTGGGCGACGAGTATTACGTCATCGGCACCGTCCCGATGGTGACCAGCGCCGCCGACGCCTCGGCCTTCGAGGCGCTGGCCGACGGGGGCGCGCTGCAGCTGGTCTCGGCCTCGGTCGCGGTCGAGGATCCCGCGGGCGTGGTGTGGGAGGGTTCGGACCTCGGCTTCCACCCCCTGCACCCGCGCTATGCCGGCTCGATCCTGGGCGCGAGCCCCCCCAACGCCGACGACGCGATGACCAACCCCGTGCGGCTGGATGTCGAGGCCGACACCACCGCCCCGGTGCTGCGCGAGGCGCTGTGCGGGGCGGACGGCGCGGGTCGGACAGTGGCGCTGACCGGGGGCACGGACGGCAACGCCGCCCCCACGCCGGCGGTCTACACCGAGGCGCTCAACACCCTGCTGGCGCTCGAGGACGTGTCGATCATCGCGGCCCCCGGCGGGGCCGAGATCGGCAGCGCGGCGGGCATCAACCAGGCGCTGATCGCCTCGGCCGAGACCCGGCGCGCCTATCGCATCGCGGTGCTGGAGACGGCCTCCCAGCAGTCGATCGCGCAGGTGCGGACCACCAAGAGCGGGCTCGATAGCTCCCACGCCGCGCTCTACTACCCCTGGATCACCACCTCCAACCCGGTGGCGGCCACCGATCCGCTCGCGCCGGGGCGCATCGACGTGCCGCCCGCCGGCGCGGTCTGCGGGATCTATGCCCGCACCGACATCGAGCGGGGCGTCTGGAAGGCGCCGGCCAACGAGACCGTGACCGGCGCCGTCGGCCTGCAGCGCCACGTGCGCTTCGGCGAGCAGGAGGTGCTCAACCCCCTGGGGGTCAACTGCATCCGGGCGCTGCCCAACCGCGGCATCCGGGTCTGGGGGGCGCGCACCGCCTCGTCCGACCCCGAATGGAAATACGTGCCGGTGCGCCGGTATTTCCTCTACCTCGAGGCCTCCATCGACCGCGGCACGCAATGGGCGGTGTTCGAGCCCAACGGCGAGCGGCTGTGGGACAACGTCCGCACCGCCGTCACCGACTTCCTCTACTCCGAATGGGTCTCCGGCGCGCTGCTCGGCGCGACGCCGGCCGAGGCGTTCTTCGTGCGCTGCGGCCGGGACACCATGACCCAGAACGACATCGACAACGGGCGGCTCGTCTGCCTCGTCGGCGTGGCCGCGCTCAAGCCCGCCGAGTTCGTGATCTTCCGCATCGGCCAGAAGACGGCCGGAGCGGACGGCTGAGAAAGGGCTGAGACATGGCTGTGCGCGAGACGCCCTGGGCGGCGACCAACTTCATCGTGGACCTTGGCGACGGGCCCGACGCGAGCTCGGCGCTCGGCGGGTTCACCGACGTCTCGGGGCTTGGAACCGAGATCACCCTGATCGAGTACCGGCAGGGCAACGACCGCGAGAACCGGGTGAGGAAGCTGCCCGGCCTCCACAAGGTGTCGGACGTGACGCTCAAGCGGGGCGTGATGGGGCTGACCAACTTCTGGGACTGGGTGAAGGCGACCCGCACCAGCCCGTTCACCGCCCGCCCCGTGCTGATCACCATGATGGACGAGATGCAGGAGCCGGTGCTGCGCTGGAAGCTGATCAACGCCCGGCCGATGAAGTGGACCGGTCCGACGTTGGCGGCCAAGGGCGGCTCGGACGTGGCGATGGAGGAGCTGGTCATCGCCGCCGAAGGCTTCGAGTGGGCGGACGTCTGAGATCATGCCGCGCCCGGGCGTCTTCTTCTCCTCCCTCCCCGCGCCGTCGCAGGGGCTCAGCACGCGCGCCGACGTGGCGCTGTTCGCGGGGCTGCTGAGGCGTCGCGAGGGCCCGGCGCCCGAGCCCGTGCTGGCGGCGCTGGAAGCGGCCGGCTGGGCCGGCGCGGGCCCCTTCGCCCGCGATCCCGCCGCGGTGGCGGCGCTGCTCGATTGCCCGGTGGCGGTCGAGAGCTGGGACGCGTTCGACCGGCTGTTCGACTGGCGCGGACGGACCCCGGCGCCCGGCGACGCGCGTCCCGTGCCCAGCCCCATGGGCCTCGCGGTGCGCAGCTTCTTCGCCCAGGGCGGGCGCAAGGCCTGGATCCTGCGCACCGGCGATCCCCTGCCGGTCGCCGCGCCGGGCGAGGATGCGGCCGCCCATCGCGCGGCGCGGGCGCTGCGCCTGTCGCTTCCCGCGGCAGCCGAGGCCGGGGCCGATTTCGTCCCCCTGCTGCCGGGGTTCGAGGGGATCGGGACGCCCGTCTCGGCCCAGGACCCCGCCACCTGGCGCGGCGCGGCGCATCTGCTGGGGATCGACGAGGCCGCCCTGCTGCTGCTCCCCGACCTGCCTGAGCTTTGCGCCGGCCCTCCGGCCCCCGCCCCGATCCTGCCCGGCCCCCCGCCGCCGCCCGAGGTCTTCCGCCCCTGCGGTCCGCTGGCGAGCGAGGCGGCCGCGACCCCTGCGCCGCTGGCCCTGGAGGCCCCGCGCCTCGACGCCGAGGGGTTCGCGATGTGGGCCCGCGCCCTGCGCCACGCGCTGGCGCTGGCCGAGGCGCCCGGCGGCGCCCATCACCGCCGCGACGCGATCCTGGTCGCGAGCCTGCCGCGCCCCGCGCCCGGCGCCGGCGATCCGCTGGCCCCGCTGGACGTGCTGGCCGACATCGAGCCGATCGGCGACGGGACCTCGGCGCTCTCCGAGCGCTGGCTGGGCTCGCGCCGTCTGCAACTGGCCTATCCCTGGATCGCCACGCCCGGCGCCGCCTCGGCGCCTGAGGCGCTCGAGGGCGCCGAGGGGGTCGCGGCCGGGCTGATCGCGCAATCGGCGCTGGCGCTGGGCGCGCATCGCTCGGCGGCGGGGCGGGAGGTGCGCCGGGCGTCCCGGCTCTCGCCCGAGCTCGGCTCCGGCGAGCTGACGCGCGGGCTGTCCCCGGGGCCGGGCGGAGGCGCGGACTGGGCCGGCGACCGGCTGACGCTGGTCACGCGCGGATCCTCGGGCTTCCGGCTGGTCTCGGACGCCACCGCGGCCGTGGCGCGCGAGGGGCGGGCGGGCGGCGTCTCGCGCCTGATCGGGGTGATCGAGCGGGCGGCCCGCGACCTCGGTCAGGACCACCTGTTCGAACCCTCGGGCGAGGCGCTGTGGGCCGAGACCCGCGCCGCGCTGACCGCCCTGATGGAGCGTCTGCGCGAGGCCGGCGCCTTTGCCGGCGCCCCCGCCTACACCGTCCGCTGCGGGCGCGAGACGATGAGCCGGGCCGATCTCGACGCCGGGCGGGTGATCGCGGAGGTCAGCTTCCGCGCCGCCCAGCCGATCGCCCAGGTGCGGGTCACGCTGGCCCTTGGACGCGCGCGGGAGGCGCAGGGCTGATGCCTGTTATCGCGCCCTCCGGCGAAGACCGCTCGGTCCCGCTTTCGGCCTTCAACTTTCATGTCAGCTTCGACCTGCCGGCCTTTGCCAAGGTCGACAAGCCGCTGCTGGGCGGATTCAGCGACGTCACCGGGCTCGAGGCCTCGATGGAGGCGCGCGCGATCCCCGCGGGGGGGCGCAACTACGGCCCCGTCCAGAAGCCGGGTCCGGTGACCTTCGCCACCGTCGTCTTCAAGCGCGGCGTGGTCGAGAGCCGGCACCTGTGGTCCTGGTTCGCGGCCTTCGCCGGCGCGCCCCCCGCGCCCGGCGCCAGCGGCGAGGCGGCGGCTGCCAACGGCGCCTGGGCGATGCGGGGCGATGTGACCGTGACGATGCTGCGGGGCGCCGAGCCGGTGTTCGGCTGGACCCTGCGCCGCGCGATGCCGGTGAAGTTCCGCGCGGGCGACCTCAACGCCCAGTCCGCCGACCTCGCGGTCGAGGAGCTGCACCTCGTCCACGAGGGGCTCGAGATGGAGGTCGCGCCATGACCGACCTCGCGCTCGGCAAGTTCAGGGACCTCGACGGGGGCGTCGAGCAGGCGGTCGATTTCAACCCGGCCACCCTGAAGGTCTCGCTGACCAACAAGCTCCAGGACGAGGGGCAGGGGGGCGACGGGAACAACGCTCAGCACACGCGCTCGACGACCGCGAAGCTGGAGATGGAGCTGGTCTTCGACTCGACCGAGGACGGCGCGGACGTGCGCGACCGCACCGGCCCGATCAAGACCATGGCGCTGGTGGCGGTGGAGACCCCCACCCAGCCGCCGCGGGTCTCCTTCACCTGGGGGCGGTTCCTGTTCTCGGGCGTGATCGAGAGCCTCAACGAGACGCTGGAGTTCTGGTCCTCGGAGGGCGTGCCCCTGCGCGCCGCCGTGCAGGTGGTGATGCAGCAGGTGGGCGAGGATGCGGGCGGCGACCAGGTCGCCCCCGGCGCGCCCGAGCGCGCCGCGGTGCGCACCGCCCCCGAGGGCGGTTTTGGCGTCGCCAGGGTCGCGAGCGACGCGGGCGACCCGGGCGCGGGCCGCAAGGTGGCGGCCGACAACGGGCTTGAGAGCATGCGGATGCCGACCGGAGGCGCGGTGGGCGTGGGCGGCGGCGTCAGCTTGCGCGCGGCCGCGGGGTTCCAGGCCTCGGCCTCCGTGGGGGCGGGGGTTTCGGCGGGGTTCGGCGCGTCTGCGGGGGCGGGGGCCGGGTTCGGCGCCTCGGCCGGCGGGGGGATTGGCGCGGGGTTCGGGGCCTCGGCGGGCGGGGGCTTCGGCGCCTCGGCCACCGCGGGGGTGGGGTTCGGCGTGGGGGCGCGGGCCTCGGGCGGCGCCTCGGCGGGGTTTGGCGCAGGCGGCGGCATCGGCGCCTCCGCGGGGGGAGGGTTCGGGGCCTCTGCCGGCGGAGGATTTGGCGCGTCGGCCGGGGGCGGGTTTGGCGCGGCCGCCGGAGGCGGGTTCGGGGCCTCCGCTGGCGGGGGCCTTGGCGCCTCGGCCGGGGGCGGCTTCGGCGCGAGCGCGGGGGGCGGGTTCGGCGCCTCGGCGAGCGGCGGGTTCGGCGGCGGGTTCGGGGCGGGGGCTTCGGCGGGGACCTCGGCCTCGGCGGGGGCGTTCTCGGGGCTGGGGACCTCGAAGACGCCGCTCGCCACCACGCTCGACCCCTCGCGGCTGCTGCCCCCGGCGCCGAGCGCGGGCGCGCAGTTCGACGTGACCGGGCGGGCCGTCGCCGGCGGCTCGCCGGGGCTGTCGGCCGGCGTCCGGCGCTCGGTCTCCTTCTCGACGACGAAAGGATAGGCAATGCCCGTGGTGATCGACGAGGTGCAGGTGGAGGCCGCCGCGCCCGAGCGGCAGGGCGAGGCGCGCGCGCCCTCCGCCGCCGCGCGCCCCCTCTCGCGCCACAACCTGCGCGAGATGCAGCGGCGCGAGACCGCCCGCGCCGCCCGGCTGGAGGCGGACTGAGCCATGGCCCGCGACGAGATCCCGGGCAACGCGCGCCCCACCGTCCGCATCCGCGGGCTGGAGATGCCGGTGCTCGACCGCGCCATCCTGGCGATGACCGCGCGCGAGCAGGAGGGGGGTCTGTCGAGCCTTGAACTCACCCTGGTCGACTGGTCCTCGGCCCCCGACGGGCGGGCGGGGTTTGCGGCGGCCGGCGCCGACAACCCGCTGAAGCTGGGCGCGCCCATCGAGATCTATTGCGGCGACGTCCGCGCCCCGCAGCAGGTCTTCGCCGGCCGGATCACCGCGCTCGAGGCCGAGAGCCCCCGCCAGGGCCCGCCGCGCATCGCCGTGCTGGCCGAGGACGCGCTGTTTCCCGCCCGCCGCACCCGCCGCCGCCGCCTGTTCGAGGACGCGAGCCCCGCCGACATCGTGCGCGCCATCGCCGAGGATCACGGAATGACGCCCGAGATCCGCGACGGGCTCGACGCGCCGCTCACGACCTGGGCGCAGGTGGACGAGAGCGATCTGGCCTTCCTGCGCCGGGTCTTGGCCTCGGTCGACGCCGACGCGCAGGCGGTGGCCCAGACGCTGCAGGCCGGGCCCCGCGCCCGCGACCGGCGCACGGAGCTCGAGCTCGCCTATCCCCGCGACCTGCTCAGCGTGCGGATCACCGCCGACCTCGCCCACCAGCCCGCCGAGACCACGGCCGCGGGCTTCGATCCGCTGACCGGCCAGGCCGTCGCCGCGACCTCGGCCGACCCCGAGCTCGGCCCCGGCGAGGGACGCGAGGCCGCCTCGATCCTGCGCGCGGAGTTCGAGGGCTTTCAGGCCCATCTCGGCGACCTCGGCGCGGTCTCCCAGGCCGAGGCCGAGGCCGCCGCCCGCGCCGCCCAGGGCGCCGCGGCGCGGGGCTTTGTGACCGCCGACGGGCTGGCGATGGGCGATCCGGCGATCCGGGTCGGCTCCCGCCTCGCGCTCGTCGGCGTCAACCCGATGTTCGAGAACGCTTATTGCGTGACCTCGGCCATCCACCGCTTCGACCGGGAGGACGGATACGTGACCGAGTTCATCGCGCAATGCGCATACCTGGGGGCGGGGGCATGAGCTTTCAGCAGGCGATATCGCTGGCCGCCGCCCGCGCCGCCCAGCCGCGGCTGGCGCAGGTGACCTCGATCGACGACCCCGAGGGGCTGGCCCGGGTGAAGATCCGCCTGCACGGCGCCGACCCCGACGGAGAGGCCGAGAGCTGGGCCCGCGTCGCCGTCCCCTTCGCGGGCAACGACCGCGGCGCCTTCCTGATCCCCGACGTGGGCGACGAGGTGCTGGTGATCTTCGCGGGCGGCGACCTGCGCGCCCCGATCGTGGTGGGCAGCCTTTGGAACGGCGCCGACCTGCCCCCCGAGGAGGTCTCGGGCGCCGTCGACCGCTGGTCCTTCACCGGCAAGGCCGGCACGCGGGTCGCGATCATGGAGGACCGCGCGGGGTCCGAGCGGGTGGAGATCGAGACCCCGAACGGCGCGCGCTGCACGATCTCGGACCAGGGCGGGGGCCGGGCCACGATCCGGGCGGGGGGGGCGACGGTGAAGCTCAGCCCCTCGGGCGTCAGCATCGAGACGGGGGGGCAGGTGACGGTCGACGCCTCGGCGGTGTCGATCTCGACCTCGCTGATGAACGTCGACTGCCCGTTCGTGAACTTCTCGGGGATGGTGAACTGCCAGACGCTGATGGCGACCTCGGTGATGTCGGCGAGCTACACGCCCGGCGCGGGGAACATCTGGTGCCCCGCGCCGAGGCCCCCGCCGTGCGCCGGGAGGCGCGCGAGAGCCGCCGGGTCGCGCGCGCCGCGGGCCGCGCCGCGCGCCGCGCGCGGGCGGCCGAGCGTCCCCCCGCACCGCCCCACGCGGTCGAGCTGCGCCCGCTGGGCGGCACGGACGCGAACCTGATCGTGGACGTCAGCGAGCCGGCGTTCCTGCCCGCGCTGCTGGCCGATCTCGCCGCCGACGACTGGCGCGCGCGCATCGCCGCCCGCCGCGCCACCCGCCGCGGGGCCGCCGACGGGGTGATGGAGCTCTCGCAACCCATCCACCGCCGCTTCCACCTGGTGCTGCTCGAGGCCGTCTGCCGCGAGCCCGGGTTTCCGCGCGTGGACCCCGCGAAGCTGGTCTGCATGGGGCTGGTGATCCGGCGCGAGACCCGCGCCGGCCCCCGCGGCTGGATGCGCGAGCAGGGCCAGGGCCGCGGCTGGCTGCCGCTTGCAGGCGGCGAGGCGCTCGACCCCGACCCCTCCGCCGCGCTGGCGCTGGAGCCCGAGAGCGCGCCGCGCGCCGCCCGCGCCCTGCAACGCCTGCTGGCCGAGCGTCGCGGGACCGCCCCGCGCCTCGCCGAGGAGATCGCGCCCCTGTTCGTCGCCCCGCCCGAGGTCTGCCAGGCGCGCCGCCGCACCATCCTCTACGGCCTCGTCCCGGTTACCAGCGGCGAGACCACCGCCGCGCCTCCGCCGCTGGAGAACCTTTCCAATGCCGAGGACCGGCGGCTGACCGACCATTTCTCGGTGTTCCTCAAGAAGCGCGCCGCGCGCGAGATGCCCCGCCGCGGTCAGCTGCTGGACCCGGCCTGGGCGCCGCTGGACCTCTCGGGCGCCGACGGCGAGGACCGCCGGCTCTACCGGTTCGCCGTGCTGCTGCGCCAGCTCTCGACCGAGCTGGGGGCCTTTGGCGAGGGCCAGCCGCAGGCCCGCCTTCGCGCCCGGCTGAATACGCTGCGCCTGCCGATGCGCATCGACCGCTTCGGCAATGTGCTGGAGACGCAGGGCGCGGCCGACTACTGCGCCGAGGCGGTCGGGATCCTGGTGGGCGGCGCGCCCAACGCCTCCGGCCTGCGGATGCCGCTGAGCTGGCCCGAGGTCGACCAGCCGACCGAGGACGCGCTGCTGGCCCTCGCGCGGGCCTGCCTGACCGCCCGCTTCGCCGAGATCGCGCCCGAGCAGCCCAAGTTCGACGACGACGCCGCCCGCTACCGCGCCCGCGCCTTCGTGCGCTGCGCGGGCCACGACGACTGCCCGCCGAAACTGGTGTGGAGCCCGCCCTCCGAGCCGTTCCGCATTCGCCCGTGGTGGGACTCGGACGCGGCCCCCGCGCGGATCTCGCTGCCCGACATCGCCCAGGCCCGCCAGGTCAGGCCCGGCGTCGCCTTCGCCATGCCGCCCGCGCTCGCCAACCTGCTGCAGGCGGACATGAAGAAGCTCAAGGACGGCGAGAAGTCGGGCGGCGGGGGGATGGAGGTCGGGTGGCTGTGCTGCTTCTCGATCCCGATCATCACGATCTGCGCGTTCATCGTGCTCAACATCTTCCTGAGCCTGTTCAACATCATCTTCCAGTGGCTGCTGTGGATCCGCATCTGCCTGCCGTTTCCCAAGCCCAGGAGCGAGGGATGAGCGGCCCGCGTCCCACCCTCTCGCGGCCCGTGGGTCCGCGCCCCTCGATCGGCTGGCCGCTGCTGCCGGTTCCCGATGCGGACGGGGCGCTGGGCTGGCCCGGCCTCGACGCCTCGGTGCGCCAGTCGATCGAGATGATCCTGCGCGTGACCCCGGGCGAGCGGCTGATGCGCCCCGCCTTCGGGGCCGGGCTCGAGGCGCTGGTCCACCAGCCCAACACGCTCGAGACCCGGGCCCGCGCCCAGGCCGCGATCCTCGAGGCGCTGCGCCGGCATGAGCCGCGGATCCTGCTCGACGCGGTGGCCGTCGATCCCGGCGCGGATGAGCGCGAGTTGCTGATCACCCTCTCCTATCGCCTGCGGCCCACGGGAACGCCCGTGACCCTGACCGCCCGCGCGCCCGTCGGAGGAGCCTGATGCCGATCCGTCCCCCCGCCCTCGACGACCGCGGCTTCGACGATCTCGTCGCCGACCTGCTGCGGCGCATCCCCGCCCATACGCCCGAGTGGACCCACGCGCGCGAGGGCGATCCGGGGCGCGTGATGATCGACCTGTTCGCCTGGCTCGCGGACACGATCCTCTATCGCGCCAACCTGATCCCCGAGCGTCAGCGGCTCGCCTTCCTGCGCCTGCTGGGCGCGGGGCTGCGGCCGGCCGCGCCCGCCTCGGGGCTGCTGGCCCTGTCGCTCGAGGACCGCGCCGCCGTGGCCCCCGCGCTGGTCCCCGCCGGTCCCATCGCCGAGAAGCCGGTCCCCTTCGCCGCGCGCACCGAGACGCTGGTCCACGCGGTCGAGGGGATGTGCGTGCTCAAGCGTCGCCCCGACGCGGACGAGCAGGCGGCGCTCGACGACCTCCTGCCCGATCTGCAGGAGCTTTACGGGCTGGCGACGCGCCCCTCGGGCTATGTCTCGACGCCGGTCTTCCAGGCCGGCGCGGGGGCCCGCGACGTGGCGGCCGAGACCACCGACGGCGCGCTGTGGATCGCGCTGCTGGCGGCCTCGCCCGCGCCCGCGCATCTCGCCGCCGTGCGCCAGGAGCTGGGCGGGGGGGCCGACGCGCGGCGGCGGGCGATCTCGGTCGGGCTCGCGCCCGTGCCCGCGCCCCCGGGTCCGCTCGAGGAGGTCGGCCCCGGCCGGCGCATCCCGCATCGGTGGGAGGTCACCATGCCCGATGGCGGCCGGCTGCCGCTCGATGTGCTCTCGGACGGGACCTCGGCGTTGCGGCGGGCCGGCGTGATCCGGCTGCTGCTGCCCGGCGCCGACGACATCGGGGCGCCGACCAACGACGTGCTGGCCGATCACCAGGCGGGCGTCGGCGACCGGCCGCCGCGGCTCGACGACGAGGACGCGGCCGCGCGGCTGGTCTGCTGGCTGAAGATGACCCCCGATCCGGCCCTGCGCCTGACCGCGCTGCCGCTGGCCTGGGCCGGGATCAACGCGGTCGAGATCGAGCAGCTTCGCGCCCATGGCCGCCGCACCCTGGGGCAGGGGACCGGCGCCTCGGACCTCGAGCTGAGCCTCGGCGCGACCTCGGTCGAGCCCGCCACCCTTCGCGTCGAGGTCGAGGAAGAGGAGGGGATGCGCCCCTGGCGCCAGGTCCCTGACGTCGGCTCCGCGCCCGCCGACGCGCGGGTCTATTCGCTCGATGCCGAGGCCGGCGCGATCCGCTTTGGCGGCGGCGTGCGCGGCATGGCGCCGGCGGCGGGGCGGCAGGTGCAGGCGGCCTTCATGCGCTCGGGCGGGGGCGCTGTGGGGAACCTGCCGCCGGGCGCGATCGCGGCCGTGATCCGCCCCGGCGGCGCCCCGCGCCTGAAGGTGCTGCAGCCGCTGCCCACCGCCGGCGGGGCCGAGGCCGAGAGCCTGGCCGAGGCCGAGCGGCGCCTGCCCGCCGTGCTGCGCCACGCCGACCGCGCGGTGACGGCCGAGGATTACCGCGAACTGGCGCTCGCCACCCCCGGCGCCGGCATCGGCCGGGTCGAGGTGCTCGAGCGGTTCGACCCGAACGACCGCTTCGTCTCCGCCCCCGGCGCGGTGGCGGTGATGGCGATCCCGGCCCGCGCCGGGCTCGAGGCGCCCGCGCCGCGCGCCGACCGTCCCACGCTCGAGGCCGTGCACGACTGGCTCGACGTCCGCCGGCCGCTGGCCACGCAGCTTTTCGTGGTGGGGACCGACTACGTGCCCGTGGGCGTCTCGGCGGCCGTGGAGCTCGGCGACGGGGCCAGCCGCGAGGCGGTGCTCGACGCCGTCTCCAACGCCATCCGCGCGCATCTGTGGGCGCTGGCGCCGGGCGGGCCCGACGGGCGCGGTTGGCCGCTGGGCCGGGCGCTGGACGACCGCGAGATCGAGGTCGCCATGGGCCGGGTGCCGGGCGTGCGCGCCGTCGCGCCTGCGCGCCTCTTCATCCGCGACCCCGCCGCGGGCGGCGCCTGGCGCCCCGTGCCCGAGGACGCCACCGGCCGCGCCCGCCTGCGGATCGAGCGCTGGCAGCTGCCCGAGCTTGCGATGCTGGCGGTGGCCGAGGGCGACGTCGCCTCCGACACGCTGCCGCCGCCGTCGTCGGCCTCGGGCGACGGCTCGATTTCGGTGCCTGTCGTGCCGGAGCTGTGCTGATGGACGTCAACGGCCTGCGCAACTGGCCCCTGATGGACCGCGCCGCGCTGGGCTTTGCGCGCGAGGGCGAGGATGCGCCCCGCGACGTGGCCTGGGAGGCGCCGGGGCAGGGCGGTTGCGCGGGCCTGCGGCTGGCCCGGCGCCAGGCCGCGCCGGAGCTGGCCGAGGACCTCTCCTGGGCGCGCAGCCAGGCCGCCCGGCCTTCGCCGGTCTGCGATCCCGCGGGGTCCTGGGCGTGGTGGGACGGGGCGGGCCTGCGCTCGGGCGGGTTCCGGCCCGGCTCGGCGCCGATCCCGCTGCCCGAGGAGGTTCCCCCCGGCGCGCCGCGGCCCGACGACCTCGCCTTCGGGACCGACGACGTCCTCTATGTGGCGCGCAACGGCGCCGTGACGCTCATCGACCGGCGCGAGCGCTGGGCGCCGGCCCGCGTCGCCCACCCCGAGTTCGAGGTCCGCCGCCTGGCGCCTGCGCCCGAGGGCGGCGCCTGGGCGCTGGACCGCGGGCGGGGGCAGGTGGCGCGCCTGCTGGGCCGGCCGCTGCGCGTCTCTGGCGCCCGGCCCGCGCCCTCGGGGGCGGTCTTCCAGCCGGTCGAGCCCAACCCCGATCCGCCGCGCCTGATTCCGCTGCCCGGGGCCCGCCTGCCCGCGGGGCGCGAGGCCGCGCTGATCGCAGGCTCCCCCGGCGGCCGCCTGGCGCTGGTCGCCTGGCGCGAGGGCGGCCAGCCCGCCGAGCTGTGGGAGCTGGTCGAGACCCGCCTCATCCTGCGCTTCGCCTTCGAGGGCGCGCGCCGGCCGATCTCGGCCGCCTGGGTCGGCGAGACCTCGCTGGCGCTGATCGTCTCCTCGGGCGAGGCGCCGGGCCCGCAGGCGCTGGTCTACGAGGTGGACGCCGCGACCTCCTCGCCCGGTCTGGCGCGGCCGCTCGGCGCCGTGCACCGGGTGCTGTCGCCGGCGCTGCCCGCCTTCTGCAACGCGCTCGACGCCACGCCCCGCTATCTGGCCGCGGATGACGGCGCGCCCGAGCCCGCCGCGCTGCGCGCCCTGCGCCCGCTGTCGTTTGCGAGCTTCGCCCGTCGCGGCGCCGCGCGGCCGGGCGTGCTGGACGGGGGCGCCGACGGCTTCGTGTGGCACCGCGCGGCCTTCGAGGCGGAGGTTCCCGAGGGGACCGGCGCGATCCTCTGGGCGCTCGCCTCCGAGGACCCCGCGCCGCCGCCTGCGCCCGGCGCCCCGGACGCTCCCGACTGGGCCGCGCACCTGATCGGGCGCGCCGGCGCGGCGGAGGTCCCCCCCGACGCCCCCCGCGCCGCCGCGTCCTCGCGCGCCTCGGAGCCCGAGCATCACCCCGGCGCGCTGGAAGACGGTCTCCCCCACACCCTCCTGCTGCAGCACGCCGGCCGGGCGGTGCGGCGCCTGTCGGGCCGGTTCCTGCACCTGCGCCTGGAACTGCTGGGGGACGGGCGCTCGACCCCGCGGATCGCCTCCCTGCGGCTGCTGGGCGGGCGCTTCAGCTACCGCGACCGCTACCTGCCGGCGATGTTCCACGAGACGCTCTCGGGCGCCGAGGCCGCCGCTCCCGGCCCCGCCACGCCGCCGGATTTCATGGAGCGGCTGCTCGCCCTCTTCGAATCCCGCTTCACCGAGATCGAGGACCGCATCGCCGCCGCCTGGCTGCTGACCGACCCCGCCGCGACCCCCGACGACGCGCTGCCCTGGCTGGCGAGCTGGGTGGGCATCCCCGAGACCCCCGGCGAGGCCCCCGCCCGCCTGCGCGAGCGTCTGAAGGCCGCCCCCTGGACCGCCCGTCTGCACGGCACCGCCGGCGGCGTGCTGGCGGCGCTCGAACTGGCGACCGGCGGCATCGCCGTCACCGGCGCCCCCATCGACCCGCTGGGCGAGGCCCCGGCCCCCGGCGCCCTGGCGCTGGCCCGCGACGGCGACGCGGCCCACCGGGTGCTGACGCTGGGCCTCGCCGATCCGCGCAACGGCGGCGAGGCGGCGTTCCTCTACGGCGGCGCGGTGACGGGGGGCGAGATCGTGATGGTCGAGGGCTTCCGCCTGCGCCGCAGCTTCGCGACCATCCTCGGGGCCGACCTCAGCGACCGCGACAACCCGCTGACGCTGGGGGGCGAGCCCTCGGGCAATTCCATCGTCGGCGACACGCTGATCCTGGGCGGGCGGAGGGCGCGACGGCTGCTGGACGCGCTGACCTCGACCCGCCCGCGCGGGCGGCGGCAGACGGAGGCGTTCCTCGACCGGCTCGCCCACCGCGCCCTGATCCTGGTGCGCGAGAGCGCCTCGACCCGCGACATCGCCCGGCTGGAGGAGGTCGCCCGCGCCGCAGCCCCCGCGCATGTCGCGCTCGAGGTGCTGCCGGTCGACCGGCCCCTGAGGGTCGCCGTCGCCTCGCTGGTGGGGATCGACACCTATCTCGCGGCGCCCGAGCCCGCGCGGCCGGCGCGGCTCGACCACCGCACGCGGCTCGCGGATGGCGACGTGATCGCGGGGGCCGGGCGCCTCGACGCCCGCGCGGAAGGTCCCGCGCCGCGCCCGCCCCTCGCCGCGCTCGACGGTCCCGCCTTCGTGGGGCTGGGGCGGGAGTTCCGCCTCTCGTCGGCCCGCTCGACCGCGTTCGGCGGGCGCGACATCGCCCGCAGCATCTTCCTCTGGGACTGAAGGAGACCCCGCATGCCCGTGTTCAAGCCCAACGAGCCCATCGTCCAGAAAGAGACCGAGGTGCTGGTCGAGTCGCGCGGCGACGCGGCCCTGCCCATCGGGCGCCACCGCTTCCGGCTGGTGGTGGTGGACGAGGCCGGCAACGCCTCGGCCCCCGCCTTCCTCGAGGTGATCGTGCAGGACGATCAGGCCCCCACGGCGGTGCTCGACATCCGCGACGTTGAAGGCGGGCGGATCGAGCCGGTGGTGAGCTTCGGCTCCAGCTTCATCCTCTCGGGCGCGCGCTCGACCGACCAGCCGGCGGGCGGCTCGGGGGTGGTCGAATACCGCTTCACCCTGGTCGAGGACTGAGCGCGATGGCCACGCTCGTTCCCGGCAAGACCCTGGCCCAGCGGGCGCCCGAGCTGGTGGTCGAGAACCGCCTGAAGGTCGGCCGCTGGCGGTTCCGCCTGAGCGTGGTCGACGCCGCCGGGAACGAGAGCCGGCCGGCCGAGCTGGTGGTGCAGGTCGCCGACGACCCCGGCCCGCTGATCAACGACCGCCTGCGACGCCTGCGCCTCGACGACCTGTCGCCCCGCCTTGACCCGTCGCCCCGCCTTCCCCGTCGCCGCTGAGCCTGGAGGACCCGATGAGCCTGGACGATCCCCTGGTCCCCTCCGACCCGCTGGAGGGCGCCCCCGCCGCCGAGCGGGTGAACTACGAGACCGGCGTGCTGCTGGACGCGGCCGATTTCCGCGACGAGCAGACCTATCACCGCGGCCGCCTCGCCGCCGCGCTGCGCGCCCTGCACGGCTTCGGCACGCTGGCGGGCCTGCGGGTCCGCGCGCCCGAGGAGGGCGACGGGGAGTTGGAGATCCGGGTCGAGCCGGGCCTCGCGCTCGACCGCGCGGGGCGGCTGATGGAGCTGCCGGCGCCCTGGTGCCTGCGCCTCGCGCGGTGGTTCGACGGGCAGGAGACGGCGGTCCTGCGCTCGATCCTGCACGGCCCCCCGCGGGCGCCGCTCGACCCTTGCGTGGTGGTGGACGTGTTCCTCTCGGCGCGGACCTGCGCGACCGGCCTGACGCCCAGCTTCGCCACCGGCCCGTTCGAGGGGCGCGACGCCACCGCGCCTGCGCGCCTCGCCGAAACCCCGCGCCTGACCATCGTGCCCCGCGCCGAGGGCGGGCCCGACCCGATCCCCGCGCCGCAGAACTTCTGGCCCGGCGCCGAGGCGACGGCGGAGGAACGCCTGCAGGCGGTGCTCGCCGCCTGGACGCCCCCCGGGGTCCCCGCGCCGCTGCGCGAGCATGTGGGCGGCGAGGATCCCACCGCCGCGCTGCTCGCCCGCGTCTCGATCCCGGTGAGCGTCGCCGAGGCCCCCGGCAGCCGACCGCAGCTCGACCTGACCCTGCGCACGCAGGTGGACAACTCGCTTCGCCCCTTCATCGCCCTGCCGGGGCGCTGGCAGGGGGCGGGGCTCGACGCATCGGCCCTGATCGAGCCGTGAAGGAGGACGCGCCATGGCGGACCTGACGAAGGCCGGAGCCCGCACCCTGATCGAGGCCGCCGAGGCGCGCGAGATCGCGCGGCTGGCCCGCCCCGACGACCCCAACCTGGTGGACCGCGGCGCGATCGAGGACGCGCTGGGCGAGGGGGCGCTGGTGCTCGACGGCCTGCGCCGCCGTCCGCGCTGGTTCGACGGCCGGTTCCTGACCGGCGCCGACCTGACCCGCGACCAGGACTATGTCCGCCAGCGCCAGGCCGACCTCGCCCGCGCCTCGGGGTCCGGCGTGACCGAGGGGCTCGAGGTCTCGGCCGGCTCGGATTCCCGCGGGGCGGGCCTGGTGATCGAGCCCGGCCACGGGATCACGCCGGCCGGCGAGCTGGTGATGATCGAGACGCGGCGCGAGATCGCGCTGCTGGACCTGGGCGAGGTTCGCCGGCTGAACGCGGTGCTGGGGTTGAACCTGGAGCCGCGCCAGCCGCTCGGCCGACGCTCGGGCCTGTTCATCCTCGGGCTGCGGCCGGTGGAGTGGACGGCCAACGAGATCGCGGCCTATCCGACCTCGATCGGCGGGCGGCGCAAGGTCGAGGACGGCGACGTCATCGAGGCGACCGCGATCACGCTGGTCCCCTGGAAGATCGGACAGAGCGCGGGGCTGGCCGAAGCCCGCCGTCTCGCCGCCCGCGAGATCTTCCTGGGCGAGCCTGCCGGCATGCCCCAGGACATCCTGCCGCTTGCGATGGTGGCGCTCGACCGCGGCGCGCTGCGCTGGATCGACCGGGCGCTGGTGCGGCGCGAGACGGGGGCCGACACGCCCCTTCAGGTCAGTCTCGGGGCCCGGCCGCGCGCGCTGTCCGAGGCGTTCCTCGTCCAGCATCGCGACCACCTCGCCGAGGTGATGGCCGCCCGCGTGGACGCCGGCCGGGGCGCGGCCTTCGCCGCCTCGCAGTCCTTCGCGGCGCTGCCGCCGGCCGGGCCGATGCCCGCGGCCGCGATCCTGCCGCTCGCCGACGGGTTCCGGCAGCTCTGGTTCCCTCCGGAGGTTGACGTGACGCTCGCCTTCGCGCCGCAGGACGAGCTCGCCGCCATCGCCGAGGAAAGCCTGGCGCTGCCGCCGCTGGACCTTGCCGGCGAGGCGGCGCTGGAGGGCGTCGGCGTCACCGTGATCGCCCCCGTCTCCCGCGCGCGCCTCGCGCGGTTCGAGGCGGCGCTGGCGGGGTTGAGCGTGAAGGCCGCGCCGGGGGCCGAGCTGACCGCGCGGCGCGCGCCGGCCGACGGGCTCTCGGCGCTGCTGGGCAAGCGGGCGCGGCGGCTGGCCCCCGCGGGCGCGCCCGACGGGCTGACCGCGGCCGAGCGGGCCGAGCTGAACGCCTGGATCGCCGCCTGGGAGGAGGCCGTGGCCGCCCTGCCGACCCCCGAAGGCGAGGCGCCGAGCCTGTGGTACGCCCGCCGCCGCGCCGTCCCGCGCGAGGCGATGCTGACCGGCGTCGCCGTGCCCGTGGCGGGCGACGACGCCCGCGCCGACGCCGCGGTGCGCGCGCGGGTCGAAAGCCTGGGCCTGCGCGCCCGGCTCGACGCGGTGGCCGAGGTCTCGACCTCTGCCGCCCGCGCCCGGATCGCGGCGTTCCTCTCGGCCCCCGCGATGCTCGCGAGCCCGCCCCTGACCGCCGAAGCGGTGGTGCTGCTCGAGGCCGCGGTCCCGGCGGGAGGCGGGGAGGAGAACGGCGACCGGGGCGAGACGCCGCCCTTCGTCAGCCTTCCCGACCGGCTGCGCGCCGCCTCGACCGCCACCAGCCTGGCCAGCCGCATCGACGCGCTTTCGGCGTTGCGGGCGGGGTCGCGCACGGGGTCGCTGACGGGAGACGCCACGGATTTCGCGCGCCCGCCGACCGACCTTTCGGGGGACGGCCGGGCGCTGGTTCCTGCCGGCCACGACCCGATGGAGCTGCGCGGCGTCTCGGCCGGGCATAGCCCGATGGACCTGCGCCGCGACGCGCTGACCCTGCGCAC
>NZ_CAXBOD010000049.1:0-36967 GCF_963977235.1 uncultured Albimonas sp. | reverse complement strand
AGGGGGGGCGGGGGCCGGAGTTGACAGCTGTCAACTCCGGCCCCCGCCCCCCCTTGTCCGCGCCCGTCCGCGCGCCGAACCTCGCGCGGGGCGCCCCTCACGAGACGGGAGACCGGCGCATGCCGCAGCCCATCCTGGAGCTCCGAAACGTCGACAAGATCTTCGGCGACTTCGCCGCGGTCGAGCGCGTGACCCTCTCGATCGCCGAGGGCGAGTTCTTCACCATCGTCGGGCCCTCGGGCTCGGGCAAGACCACGCTGATCCGGATGCTGGTGGGCATGGACGCCCCTACCCGCGGCGAGATCCTGCTGCGCGGCGCCCGCATCAACGAGATGCCCGCCAACAAGCGCCCGTTCTGCATGGTGTTCCAGTCGCTGGCGCTGTTCCCCCACATGACCGTGGGCGAGAACGTGGCCTATTCCCTCAAGTGCCGCGGCATGGGCAAGAAAGACCGCCGCGAGCGGGCGACCGAGTGCCTGGCGCTCGCCCACCTGCCCGCCTCCTACTACGACCGGGCGGTGACCCAGTGCTCGGGCGGCGAGAAGCAGCGCGTGGCGCTGGCCCGCGCGCTCGCCTACGACCCCGAGGTCCTGTTCTTCGACGAGCCGCTCTCGGCGCTCGACTACCGGCTTCGCAAGACGCTGGAGAAGGAGCTCAAGGACATCCAGCGCGAGACGGGCAAGACCTTCATCTACATCACCCACAGCCTTGAGGAGGCGATGGTGATGTCCGACCGCATCGGCGTGATGCGCGACGGGCGC
The DNA here is from genome assembly GCF_963977235.1 of uncultured Albimonas sp. Taxonomy (NCBI): domain Bacteria; kingdom Pseudomonadati; phylum Pseudomonadota; class Alphaproteobacteria; order Rhodobacterales; family Paracoccaceae; genus Albimonas; species uncultured Albimonas sp. The sequence continues at coordinate 36,206 of NZ_CAXBOD010000049.1, read as the reverse complement.
ATGGCCCAGGTCGGCTCGCCCCGCGAGGTCTACGACCGGCCCCGCACCCGCTTCGTGTCGGAATTCTTCGGCGAGGTGAACGCCTTCCCGGTGACCGCGCAGGACGGCCGCCTGTGGTGCGCGCCGCTGAACATGGCCTTCGACCCGCCCCCCGACGCGCCGGCCGGCTTCAAGTCCGGCGCCCTGATCGTGCGCCCCGAGCATCTGCGTTTCGACGCCGCCGCCCCCGAGCCGATCCGGGGCGAGCTCTACAACGAATACCTGCTGGGCTCCCGCGTCCAGTACCAGGTGCGCGCGGGCGCCACCACTTTGCTGGTCGAGGGGATGGGCGGCCATTCGCCCGCCGGGCGCGAGGTGGCGCTGACCTTCTCGCCCGAAGACAGCCTGCTGTTTGCGGAGTGAGGGCATGACCGACCTCTCCGAGACCATGCCGCCGCCCTCCGCCGCCTCCGCCGCGCCGGCCGCCGAGCCGCGCGCGCCCTGGCGGCCCTCGACGGGGCTACTGTGCGCGCTGCCGATGCTGCTGCTGCTGGGGCTGGGGTTTCTCGCGCCGCTCCTGATCGTGGCGGTCTACAGCTTCATGCCGCGGGGCACCTTCAGCCTGACCGGCGCGCCCACCTTCGAGAACTACGTCGACATCGTCGCGCAGAACTTCCACATCTCGTTCCTGTGGTCGATCTGGCTGGCGCTGCTGACCACCGTGATCCTGATGGCGGTGTGCTGGCCGCTGGCGGTGTCGATCAAGCGGGTCTCGCCCTCGAAGGCGTTGCTGCTGACGGTGCTGATCGTGGCGCCGCTGTTCGTGGCCGAGAACATCCGCCTGCAGGGCTGGTCGCTGTTCCTCGACCGGGCGGGGCTGCTCGACGGGGCGCTGCGCTCGACCGTGGGGCTCTCGACCGGGTCGCTGACGGCCAACGTGCCGGCGGTGGTGTTCGGGATGGCCTACATCTACCTGCCCTTCATGCTGTTCCCGATGATGCTGGGGCTCTCGAACGTGCCGCCCGCAGCCGTCGAGGCCGCCCAGGACCTCGGCGCCAGCCGCTGGCAGCAGTTCCGCGACATCGAGCTGCCGCTCGCCGCCCCCGGCCTGGTGATCGGGGCGCTGCTGGTGTTCGTGATCAGCCTCGGCGCGTTCTCCGAGTCCAAGTTCCTCGGCAAGGGCGTCATCGTCACCGTGTCGGAGGATATCGAGAGCGCCTTCACCTTCGGCCAGAACTGGCCCCGCGGCTCGGCGCTGTCGGTGCTGGTGATCGTGCTGGCGGGCGCCGCGGCCTTCGTCGGGCTGCGCCGGCTGGACCTCGATTCCATGCTGGGGAGGAAGTGATGGCGCGGCGCTCCCTTCCCGACCGCCTGCGTTCGGCCTGGCTGTGGATCGTGGTGACGATCCTCTACCTGCCGCTGGTCGCGGTGGGGCTGGCCTCCCTGTCCGAGAGCCGGTTCTTCATCTTCCCGATCCGCAAGTATTCGCTGAAGTGGTATGAGGAGAGCTTCTCCTCCCTCCAGATCCGCGACGCGCTGTGGACCTCGGTGGCGCTGGCCGCGGCGGTGGGCGTGATCGCCACGGTGCTGGCGGTGTTCGGGGCGCTGGCCTATGCGCGCCACGACTGGACGGGCAAGGGCTGGTATCAGCAGATCGTGCTGGCCCCGATCTTCTTTCCGCAGTCGGTGCTGGGGCTGGCGTTGCAGCTGTGGTTCAACACGCTGGGGCTCGACATGACCTGGCACGCCTCGGTCTTCGCGCATCTGGTGTGGATCGCGCCCATCGTGACCATGGTGATTGCGATCCAGGCCTACGGTTACGACGCCTCGGTCGAAGAAGCCGCCCGCGACCTCGGGGCCACCCGCTGGATGGTGTTCAAGGACGTGACCTTCCCGCTGCTGTGGCCGGGCGTGTTCTCGGGGCTGCTGTTCGCGGTGCTGCTGAGCTGGGGCAACTTCCCGCTGAGCTATTTCACTTCCGGCGCCGACGTGACCGCGCCCGAATGGCTCTACGGCAAGATGATCGGAGGCTACACGCCGATGGTCCCGGCGCTGGGGTTCCTGAGCGTGGTGGCCGGCGGGCTGGTGCTGGCCATCGGCATGGCGATCCAGGCGCGGCTGTCGCGCAGGGCCTGAGGCCGCGAGACTGGCCGGGAACGGGGGCGGCGCGCCGGGCGCCGCCCCCTTTTGCTTGCGCCGCGGCGAAGGCCGCCTGCGGCGAGATCAGCCGCCGTTGATCTTCCGGCGCAGCTTGGCCATCCCCGCCAGCCAGCGGTCGTAGTTCGAGGCCTTGTTGGCCATGTAGTCGCGCACCTGCGCGTGGGGCAGGATCAGGAAGCTCTCGGCCTCCAGCCCCTCGATCACGCTCTGGGCCACGTCCGCGGGGCTCAGCACCCCGTCGACGCCCTGCGCGCCGCCCTCGAGCCCGCGCAGCATCTCGGTGTCCACGCCCTGCGGGCAGAGCACCGACACCCGGATGCCGTCGTCGCGATGGGTGATCGCCAGCGCCTCGGCAAAGCCGATGGCGGCGTGCTTGGTGGTGGCGTAGACGGCGCCGTCGATCTGGCTCAGCAGCCCCGCGGCCGAGACCGTGTGCACGAACCAGCCCCCGCCCCGCGCCGCCATCTTCGGGGCCAGCAGGCGCGCGGCGCGCACATGGGCCATGACGTTGATCTCCCAGCCCTTCTGCCAGGCCGCATCGGGAGAGCTGCCGACCTGCCCCAGCACGGGGTCGGCCCAGCCTACGCCCGCGTTCGAGCACCACAGGTCCACCGGCCCCGCCTGCGCCTCGGCGAACTCGACCAGCGCCTCGAGCCGGGCGGGGTCGGAGACGTCGCAGGCGAAGCCCAGGCCCCCGATCTCGGCGGCCACCCGCTCGGTCCGCGCGGGGTCGAGGTCCGAGACCACCACCTTGCCCGCGCCCTCGGCGGCAAAGCGGCGGGCCATGCCCTCGCCGATGCCCCCGCCCGCGCCCGTCACCACCACGACCTTGCCCGCGACCTTCATCCCGCTCTCCTCCCATGCGTCCGCCGAGGTGCGCCCGGCGGTTCCTCGCCCCCCTTTGCAGCGGATGCGGGGGCCGGAGGCAAGGCCCGCCGGCGCCCGCGGGCGGCTCAGCCGATGGGGCCCTGCACCCGCTCGCCGGCCAGGAAGGCGCGCATCGCGCTCAGGCGGGCGGCGGCGAAGTCGAGAAAGGCGCGCACCCGCGGGGCGCGGCGCAGGTCGGGATGGGTCAGCAGCCACAGGCCGGTGGCGAGCTCGGGCTCGGGCGCGCCCAGCCGGCGCAGGTCGAGCCGCCCGTCGCCCACAAAGCAGGGCAGGAAGCCGACGCCGCCGCCCTGTCCGATCGCCTCGGCCATCGCCACGACCGAATTCACCCGCCAGGCCGCCTCGCCCCCCGGCGCCCGCGCCCGGGTCAGCGCCGCGGCGGGCAGCGCGGCCAGCTCGTCGGAGGGGCCCACCCAGGGCCCCGCCCCCGCGGCCAGCGGCGCCTCGACCGAGGCGTAGAGCGCCCAGCCCAGGCCCGCCACGCGCCGCCCAACCAGCGTCTCGGGCGGGCGGTCGGTGGCGCGCACCGCCACGTCCGCGTCCCGACGCGAGAGGTTCAGCGAGGGGTTGCCGAGCGCCACCTCCAGCCGGATCTCCGGGTAGGCGAGGCGAAACTCGGCCAGGATCGGGGTTAGCAGCGCCTGCAGCAGCGCGTCGGAGGTGGCGATGCGCAGGTCGCCCGCGGGCGCGACCGCGCGTTTCTCGATGCGCGAGGCGAATCCGGCGGCGTCCTCGGCCATGGCGCCGGCGGCGGCGACCATCTCCTCGCCCGCGGGGGTCGGCGCATAGCCCTCGCGGCCGCGCTCGAACAGGGGGAAGCCCACCGCCGCCTCGATCCTCGCGAGGCGGCGGAAGACGGTGGAGTGGCTCAGCTCCAGCCTGCGGGCGGCGGCAGGGAGGGAGCCGGTCTCGGCCACCGCGCCGACCAGGCGGAAATCCTCCCACGACAGGGCGCCGAGCAGGTCGGACATGGGGCGCGGCCTCCGGGTTCCAGTGCGCACAGATGAACATGCCCAATGCGGATTCGCCAAGCAGGATTGCACGGATGCAATGCCACGACGCTTCACCGCCGAAGCGTCCCCGCCTATCTTCGCGTCACCCGGAGGCGAGGGCCTCTCCCGAAACGGAGCCCGACCATGACCGCGCACCCCCTGCACCACGTGACCGCCATCGCCGGCGACGCCCGGCGCAACCTGGACGTCTACACCCGCGTCCTGGGGCTTCGGCTGGTCAAGAAAACCGTGAACTTCGACGATCCCTCGGCCTACCACTTCTATTACGGCGACGAGGCCGGCGCCCCCGGCTCGATCCTGACCTTCTTCCCCTGGGAGCATGCGGCCCGCGGCCGCCTCGGCGCGGGCGAGACGCAGGAGACGCTGTTCCGCGTTCCCGCCGGCGCCCTCGCCTGGTGGGCCGACCGGCTCGAGGCCGAGGGGCTCGACGTTTCCGCCCCCGAGACCCGCTTTGGCGAGACCGCCCTGCCCTTCCGCGACCCCGACGGGATGCGCCTGGCGCTGGTCGAGACGCCCGCCGCGGGGGACGAGCCCGCCTGGACCACCGACGAGATCCCCGCCGAACGCGCCCTTCGCGGCATGCGCGGCGTGCGGCTGCTGCTGCGCGCGACCGGGCCGACCGCGGCGATCCTGGGCGACGTGTTCGGCTTTCAGGAGACCGGACGCGACGGTTCCGTGATCCGGATGGAGGCGACGGGCGCCCCCTATGGCACGGTGGTCGAGCTGGTCGAGGCGCCCGGCGCGATGCCCGCGCGCGCCGGGCGCGGCTCGGTCCACCACATCGCCTTCCGCGCCAGCGACGACGCGGCCCAGGCCGCGATGGCCGACAAGCTGCGCCAGAGCCACGGCCTGCAGACCACCGAGCAGCGGGACCGGAACTATTTCCGCTCGGTCTATTTTCGCGAGCCGGGCGGGGTGCTGTTCGAGATCGCCACCGACTCCCCCGGCTTTGCCATCGACGAGGCCCGGGACGCGCTGGGCAAGGCGCTGAAGCTGCCGCCGCAGTATGAGAAGCACCGCGCCGAGATCGAGAAGGTCCTGCCCGGGCTCGGGTGATCGAGGGGCCTCGAACGCCCGCCCCGGACCAAATGCGAACCGCCCGCCCCGGTCTCCCGGGGCGGGCGGTCTGGTCTCGGGCCTGTCGGCGGGCGGGCCTAGTTCCCCGCGATCTCTGGCAGGAACAGGATCACGTCCGGGAACACGACCAGCAGGGCCAGCACCAGAAGATCCATGACCAGGAACCAGAACACGCCGCGGAAGATCTGCGTCGTGGTCACCAGGTTCCCGACCACGCCCTTGATGACGAACACGTTCATGCCGATGGGCGGCGTGATCATGCCGATCTCGAGCAGCTTGGTCAGCACGACGCCGAACCACACCAGGCTCCACCCCGCGTCGCCCACGATCGGAAGCACGATCGGCAGGGTCAGCAGCATCGCGCCCAGCGGCTCGAGGAACATGCCCATCATCAGGTAGATCAGCACGATCCCCAGCAGCAGCATCGTCGGCGAGGCGCCGATCGAGAGCACCGACTCCGAGATGTAGTCGCCCGCCCCCGACAGCGTCAGGAACCGGGTCAGCAGGGTCGCGCCGATGGCGATGACGATCAGCGCCGCGGTGGCGGTCACCGTCTCCTCGCCGGCCTTGCGGAACCGCTCCCAGGTGAGCTGACGCTGGGTGGCCGCGACCAGCAGCGCGAGGAACGCGCCGATGGCGCCGGCCTCGGTGGGCGTGAACACGCCCCCGAACAGGCCGCCGAAGATGCCCAGCATCACCAGCAGGATCGGCCAGGTGCCCCGCAGGGCGCGCAGCTTCTCCGACATCGGCTCGCCGCCGGTGTAGGCGGGCGCGAGGCTCGGGTTGATCTTCACCCGGATCAGCACGACCAGGATGTAGCCGATGCCCGAGATGATGCCCGCCGAGATGCCGCCCAGGAACAGGTCGGAAATCGGCTGCTGCGAGATCACGCCGTAGAGGATCATGATGATCGAGGGCGGGATCAGCGCGCCGATCGTGCCCGCGACGGCCACCGTGCCCGTGGCGAGCTCGGCGTCGTACTTCTGCTTCATCATCTCCGGCACGGCGATGCGCCCCATCGCGGCCGAACAGGCGATCGAGGAGCCCGAGACCGCCGCGAAGCCCGCCGACCCGAAGATCGCCGCGATCGCGAGGCCGCCGGGGAGTGCCGCCGTCCACACCTTGGCGGCGTGGAACATGCCCTTTGTCAGGTTCGTATGGTAGCAGATGAACCCGAGCATCAGGAACATGGGCACCGAACTGAGCACCCAGTTGGCGGCGAACTGGTAGGGCATCACCGCCAGCGCGCCCCAGGCGACGCGCCAGCTCATCAGGTACCACAGGCCCGCAAAGCTGACCGAGATCAGCGCGAACCCGATTGGCACCCGCAGCGCGATCAGGAAGAACAGGATCCCGAGCCCGGCCAGGCCGATTTCGACGTCACTCATTGAAGGCCTCCGGATCGGGCTTGGAAATGGCGAAGGGACGGCCCGCGATCAGGCACACCAGCTTCCAGGCCGAGGCGAGCGCCATCAGCCCGCAGCCCAGCGGCACCGCGAAATACGACGGCCAGATCGGGATCGTCACGATCCCCTGCTGGAGCGCCGCGCCCGAGGAGAACTTGTCGCTCGCCTCGATCCAGCCGCGCACGGCCAGAAGCGAGAACGCCCCCACCGCGATGAGGCTGGCCAGCCCCGTCAGCGAGGGCTGCACGTTCCTGGGCAGAAGGTCCGACACGATCTCAACCGAGATGTTCGCGTCGCGCGCCTCGGACACCGCCAGCGATCCGAAGGCCAGGATCACCATGTAGTAGTTCGACACGATGGTGATGGTGCCTTCCACCGGCATGTTGAACAGGTAGCGTCCCAGAACGTCGCACACGATGTGAACCATCATCAGCACGACGCACGCGAGGCCGACCAGCCCCGCGAACGCCACCAGCTTGGTCAGGATCCATTCGATCCACTTCATCGGCTACCCCGCCGTAAGAGAATTGCATGACAGGGGCCGCGCGCCGGACCGCTCCTCCGGCCCGCGACCCCGATTGCTCACTGGCCGTACGTCGCCACGTCGATCCTGGAGTGCAGCTGATCCCAGTAGATCTGGCGCAGCTGGTCCTCGCTCTCGACGCCGGCGGTCAGCTCGGACCATTTGCCCATCAGCTCGCGAAGGGTGGCGAGCTTGGCGTCGGCGTCTTCCAGGCCGAAGCGCTCGGCATAGCTCGCGCCCAGCGCCTCGGCGTCGGACTTGATCCAGGCCTTGGTCTTCTCGACCAGCTCGGCCGAGGGCTCGTGGATCGCCACGCCCTTCTCCCTGGCCATCTCCATGTTGGCGTTGCCGACCTCGTAGTAGCTGTAGACGCCGCGCGCCGACAGCGAGGCCGAAGCCTTGAGCAGGGCGATCTTGTTGGCCTCGCTCATCTCCGCCCAGCGCTCGCGGTTCATCTGCGCCACGCCCGAGACGAACGAGCCGCCGGGCACGCCCGGGGTCATGTCGGTGACGACGTCGATGAAGCCGAAGTTGGTCAGCTCGGGCGCCGAGGCCGCGACGCAGTCGACCACGCCCTGGCTCAGCCCCTCGAAGGTCTCGTTGATCGACATCGAGACGGCGGTCGCCCCCATCGCCGAGGCCCAGCGCGCCCAGAAGGCGCCGCCGGCGCGGACCCGCAGGCCCTCGAGGTCGGCGACCGAGGACACCGGCTTGGTGCACTGCAGGAAATACGACTGCGAGCCGGAGCCGGTCAGATAGACGTGGTTCTGCGCCTCGAGCTCGGCCTGGCAGTCGGGGCACTTGAAGAAGATGTATTCCATCAGCGCGCCGTTGTAGGCCATCACGTTGCGCGCCGGGTCGCCGTCCTCGAGCTCGGCCAGCGAGGCGAGTTCGGTGGCGTAGTTCATCTCCGGAAACTCGGTGATGAAGTAGGGGGTCAGGACCGTGGTCAGGTCGGCCACGCCGTCGCGAACGCCCGAGGTGGACTCGAGGAAGTTCAGCAGCGACAGCGCATAGACCTTCACGGCCAGCTCGCCGCCGGATTCCTCTTCGGCCACGTCGGCGAAGTGCTGGGTCGACTCCTCGGCAGAGGAGCCCGGCGGCCAGCCGATGGCGAAGCGCAGGTTCTCCGCGGCGAACGCCGGGGCGCTCGCCAGTCCCGACAGAGATGCGGAAATCACGAGGGCCGCGACGCTGGCGGCCGGTTTGCAATGAAACATCGGTGGGGTTCCCTGTTGTGGCAAACGCCTGCGCGGATTCTCTGGCGGCCGGTCAGGCGGTCTCATGGGGACCGGGCGACGCGCGCGCCGCCCGGTCCGGTCGCTCACATGCCGTAGGTCGAGACGTCGACCTTGGACATGACGTTCTCCCAGAGCAGCTCCGCGAGCGCGTCGCGATCGTCCACGCCCTCCATCCGCGGCAGCCACTCGTTCATCAGACCGCGCAGCGTCTCGCGCTTCTCGGTCGTGTTCTCGACGCCGAACCGCTCCTCGTAGGAGGCGGCGAGGCCCTCGAAGTCCTGCTCGATCCAGCCGCGGCTCTTGGCGATCAGCTCGTCGGAGGCGGCATGGATCTCGATTCCGCGGGCGGGCGCCTTCTCGTCGAGGTTGGCGGCGCCGTCATGGAAATAGTCCATGATCCCCTGCCCCGAGAGGTCGGTGCCCGCGTGCAGCACCCACTTGCGCTCTTCCTCCGAGAGCGACTTCCAGGTGTCGGCGTTGATCTGGCCCATGGCGAAGGCGAAGATCGAGCCGGGCACCCCGGTGGTCACGTCCGAGATCACGTCGATGAAGCCGAACTGGGTCATGTCGGCGGGGTTCGAGGCGGTGCAGTCGATGATGCCCTGGTTGAGCCCCTCGAACGTCTCGTTGATCGACAGCGACACCGGAGTCGCGCCCATGCCGGTCAGCCAGCGCGCCCACCAGGCCCCGCCCGAACGCACGCGCAGCCCCTCCATGTCCTCGACCGTCGAGACGGGCTTGTTGCACTGGAGCACGTAGGCCGAGGTGCCGAGGCCGCCGAGGAACACCTGGTTCTGGGCCTTGGCCTCTTCCTGGCACTCGGGGCAGTGCAGGGTCACGTATTCGATCATCGCGCCGAGGTAGGCGAGCGTCACCTGCTGGCGGTCGCCGTCCACCAGCTCGGCCAGGGCGGCGAGCTCGGCGGAGAAGTTGACCTCGGGATACTCGCTCAGGAAGTAGGGCCACAGGACGGTGGCGATGTCGGCGATGCCGTCGCGGATGCCGGCGTTCGACTCCATCAGGTTGAGCAGCGACAGCGGGTAGACCTTGGCGGTGAGGTCGCCGCCGGAATACTCGCTCAGCTTCTCCGCGAAGCGGGTCGCGGCCTTGTCGCCCAGCGAGTTGGGCGGCGAGCCCACGGCATAGCGCAGCTCGGTGGCCGAAGCCGACGAGGCGGCGCCCAGGGCGGTCAGCGCGACGGCCCCCAGTGCGGCGGCGCGGATGCTTGCGTTCATTCTATTCTCCTCCCGTCTGCGCCCGGCTCTTCGGCCTTTGGACGCGGTTTGGCTGGCCCGGGGGACGGCGCCCCCCGGGATCGCTCGCGTGCGGTCACCCGCGGTAGGCCATCACGTCGACCCGGGAGTGCACATGCTCCCAGAGCGCCACGCTCAGCCCTTCGCCGTCGCTGACGCCCTCCATGCGGGGCGTCCACTCTCCCATCAGCTCGCGCAGGCGGTCGAGGCGCGCGCTCGCGTCCTCGATGCCGAACCGCTCCCGATAGGACTGGGCGATCACGCCGAGATCGGCGATCCCTTCGCGCACGCCCCCGGTCATCTCGAGCAGGTTCGGCAGCGACAGCGCGCAGGTCTTCGAAGTGACGGCGCCGTCGGAATAGTCTTCAACGTTCTTCTGAAAAATGTCGGTTGCAAAGGCGCCGATGGTGTTGGGCCCCGAGCCGGACGCATAGCGCAGCTCGACGGGGGAAGCTTGCGCGGCCGCGGACGCCGTGACGGCGAACGCGATCTCGCCGATCGCTGCAGACCTTCTGGCGGCCTTCATTCTGGTTTCCTCCCGCGGGTGAATGCGCCCCGCCCGCTTCTTGCGTCGGACGGGGCGCTCGATCATCCGATCACTGGCCGTAGCTGGACAGGTCCAGCTTCGACTGGATCTCGGTGAAGTAGAGCTCGGCGAGCGCCTCCTCCCCGGCGATGTCCTTGGTCAGGCCGTCCCACTTCTCGATCAGTTCCTTCATCTTGGCGACCTTGGCCTCGCCCTCCTGAAGACCGAACTTCTCGGTGTAGTTGGCCACCGCGGTCGAGGCGTCGGCCTCGGTGTGGGCGCGGCTCTTCTTCATCAGCTCGGGGCCGGCCTGCTTGACGGGGATGCCCCGCTTCTCGGCCTCGGCGACGCCGTTCTGCGACTCCTCGATGTAGACGTAGGTGATCGCGGCGCCGAGCGCGGCGCCCGCCTTCAGCAGGGCGGTCTTCTCCTCGTCGGAGGCCTCGAGCCAGACGTCCTTGTTCAGCACGGCGGTCGCCGAGGGGAACTGCGAGCCCGGCGCGCCGGTGGTCACGAACTCGGCCACGTCGATGAAGCCGAAGTTGAACAGCTCGGGGTTGGAGGAGGCCGAGCAGTCCAGGACGCCCTGGCTCAGGCCCTCGAAGGTCTCGTTGATCGACATCGACACCGGGGTCGCGCCCATCGCCGAGGCCCAGCGCGCCCACCAGGCGCCGCCCGCACGGATGCGCGCGCCCTGAAGCTGCTCGAGGGTGTTGACCTCCTTGTTGCAGATCAGGTGGTAGCGGGTCGAGGAGCCGCCGCCCAGGAACACCGAGTTGTTCTTGGAGAACTCGCCCATGCACTCGGGGCAGTTCAGCATCGCCCATTCCATGTAGGCGCCGGCGTAGACGATGCCCACGCGGTCGCCGTCCTCGACCACCAGGTCGGTCAGCGCGGCGAGCTCGGTGCCGAAGTTCGAGACCGGGAAGTCGGACAGGAAGTAGGGCAGCAGGATCGTGGTCAGGTCCGCGATGCCGTCGCGCACGCCGCTCGTCGACTCGAGGAAGTTGAGCAGCGACAGCGGGTAGACCTTGGCGGTCATCTCGCCGCCGGTCTCGGCGGACAGAACCTCGCCGAAGGTGTTGAAGCTGTTGGAGGCGTTGGTGTTCGGCGGCCAGCCGATGGCAAAGCGCAGCTCCTCGGCCGAGGCCGTGGTCGGAAGCGCGGTGGTGGCCAGCAGCGTGGCGGCTGCGCCGGCGAAGCCGGCAAGCTTGGTGGTGCGTCGGGTCATCATGGTTCTCCCTGTCGACGTCGTCCCGGGCGGCGCCGCCGCCCGGTCTCCCCAGACCCTGTCACGGGTCCCCCTCCCGCGGCCGGCGCGATCTCGCGCGCTGGCCGCGGGCCGTTTCTCCTCCGCCGCCGCTCTCCCTGCGGAGCAGGGCCGGCGGAGGCGCTCACTCGGCCGCGTGGGCCTTGGTCTCGATATACGCCGCCTGGCTGCGCGGCGTCGGCTCGGGGATCCGCCCCTTGCGCGGGCCGATGTAGCCGAAGAGGTAGGCGGCCACCTTGCGCATCTGGATCTCCTCGGAGCCCTCGGTGATCCGGTAGCGGCGGTGGTGGCGATAGATGTGCTCGAACGGCTTGTGGCGGCTGTAGCCGATGCCGCCGTGGACCTGCATGGCGCGGTCGGCGGCCTCGCAGCACAGGCGGTTGGCGTAGTAGTTGCACATCGATACCTTGTCCGACATGGTCTTCTCGACCTCCGGATGGGGCATCTGGTCCATTTCCCACGCGGTCTTGCGGATCAGCTGGCGCAGCATCTCGGCCTGGGTTGCCAGCTCCACCAGCGGGAACTGGATCCCCTGGTTGCGCGCCAGCTCCTGGCCGAAGGGCTTGCGGTGGCGGGCGTAGCGGATCGATTCCTCGATGCAGTAGCAGGCCGCACCCAGCGACGAGGCCGCCTGGCGGATCCGGTTCTCGTGCACGAAGGCCTGGGCCAGCGCGAGGCCGTTCTCAGGCGGGCCGAACATCGCCTCCTCGGGCACCCACAGGTCGGTGATCGACAGGCGCGGGTGGTCGGTGGGCATGTTGAAGGTCCACAGGAACTCCTCGTTCCGGATGCCCTCGAGCGAGGTGTCGACCAGGAACGCGGTCAGCCCCTTGGGATCGCCCGGCTGGCCTTCGCGCCGGGTGAACAGGATCACGTGGCTCGCCTCGTGCATGCCCGTGATCCACTGCTTCTCGCCGTCGATCCGGTAGCCGGGCTTGCCGTTGCGCACCTCGGGGACGGCGCGCGTCTCCATGTGGGTGGCGTCCGAGCCGTGGCCCGCCTCGGTCAGGCCGAAGGCGAGCTTCAGGTCGCCCTCGAGCACGCCGTTGATGAACTTTTCCTTCTGCTCGGGCGTGCCGAAGTCGCGCAGCATGATGATGGTGGGGAAGTTGCCCACCACCGAATGCTCGGTCTGCAGGTCGTTGAACAGGCCCAGGCCCTTGGAGGCCAGATGCTCGCGGATCACCGCCATCGAGAGGTTCGAGCCCTCGTCGCCGCCGAACTCCTTGGGCAGGCAGAAGCGGTAGAAGCCGGCCTCGTCGGCCAGTTTCTTCGCCTTGCGCATCAGCGCTTCCCACTCGGGACGCGGCAGGCCGCCGTTCTCGAAGTCGGTGCGGGCGTATTCGCGACGGTGGTCGAAGTAGCGCTCGTTATCGTCCTGCGCCTGCAGCGGCTTGATCTTCTCGTCGATGAACGCGTCGAGGCGCGCAATATAGTCCTGCAGCTCCTGGGGTACCGAGAAATCCATGACGTCTCCTCCGGGGGTCAGGCCTCCGCCGCGCGGGCGCGGCCGGTTTCAGGCCTCTGCCGCGCGGGCGCGGCGGTAGGGGGCGAACCGCGGCTGGTCTACAGCCAGCTTGTCGATTGCGGTGCGCCACAGATGGTCCGCGAGTCCGGGAGTGGTCAGATCCATCTCCCCCTCGCGAACCTTGGCGGCCAGGTCGGCCGTAAGTTCGTCGAGACCGCCGTCGCGGCCCAGCAGCTCGGCCAGGCGCTCGCGCTCGGCCTCGCGTTCGGCGCCCGCCATGATCTGGCGGCGCACCATCTCGACCGCGTTGGCCGCGACGCGGGCGTCGAAGCTTTCGCGCGGCGGCAGGTTGGGGGCGGCCTCTTCCTTGAGGAACCGGGCGACGGCGCCCAGCAGGTCCTCGGCGGCGGGATACTCGCGCATCAGATCTCCCTCCCGGTCAGGTCGGCGAGCAGCAGAAGCTCGATCTCTGAGGCGCGGCGCGCGATCACGTGACGCTCGACGGACGGGTCGGCGCCGGCGCGGATCCAGCCGCCCATCCACTCGATGATCACGCCCCAGCGCAGGTTGCCCGCGACTTCCCACCAGCGGGCGGCGTGACGGTCGACCCAGCCGCCGCCGGCGGCCTCGTAGGCCTCCCACAGCTCCTCGCGCGGGCCCATGCCGCCCACCGGCTGTTCGCCCCCGAAGCGCCAGGAGCCCACGCACAGCCACGCGAGATCGGCGTGCGGGTCGCCGATGTGGCAGCCCTCCCAGTCGAGCACGGCGTTCACGCCGGTCTCGTCCATCATCAGGTTGCCCAGCCGGAAATCGCCGTGGCACAGGCGCAGCGGCGGCGTCTCAGGCAGGTTCTGGCCCAGCCAGCGCAGGGCCAGCTCGAACACCGGGCGGTCCTGGCCGAACTCGCGGTGGTCGTCGATCATCTTCTGCAGGACGCTCTGCGCGGTGCGGGTCTCGAGCGCGATGTCGCCGGGCTCGATGGCGTGGATCGCGGCGAGGATGCCGCCGCACTGGGCGGCGAACTTCTCGCGCGCGGTCTCGAGCGCGGGGGCCTTCAGGATCTTCGGACCGATGGTCTCGCCCTCGACCCGGGTCATCACGAAGCCCTCGCCCGCGCCTTCCTCTGGGGACAGCACGTGCAGGATGCGCGGCTCGGGGACGCCGCGGGCGGCGGCGAGGCGGATCATCGCCGCCTCGGTGGCCAGCGGCAGGTCCTCCTTGCCCGGGCGGGCCTGGTCGGGGCGCCGGCGCAGGATCAGGTCGCGGGGCTGGGGGCCGGTCAGGCGAAAGGCCCAGGTCTCCTGGCTGGCGCCGCCGGACAGGCGGACGAGGTCCGCGACGCCCGTCCCGCCCTCGGCGAAGCGGGGCGCGAGGCGCGAAAGCGCCTCGGCCAGCGCAACCTCCGGCGAGGTCTCGGCCGGGGCTGCGCCGGTCGCGCCGGTCGCGGCGCTCACCGCTGCCCCCGCGCGGAGGTCCGCGCGCGTCTGGTCGCCGAAACGGCCATGAATCTCCTCCCGAATGTCCGGGGCTGGACGCCCCTGTTCGTGGTTCTTTTCCCAGCTCGTCACGGAGTTGGGCGACGACTTAACTAACCAATTAATCAGGCGCCGTAAACCCGGTTCGCAGCGCCCGCGGCGCGGGCCGGGAGCCCTGCGGGGACCGCCGGACGGAGCGGTTCGCCGCATGTCTGCGGGGCTCTGCGAGCCGCCAGACCGATTGACCTTCGCAGCCCTCGGGCGGACGGTGTCCCGGGCCCGCGCCGGACCGGGCAGAGCAGAGGGGACGAGCGGACATGACGGAGCTTTGGCAGGCCTGCGCGACCACGATCGCGGCGCGGGTGCGCTCGCGCGACACCTCGGCGCGCGAGGAATGCGAGGCCGCGATCGCGCGGATGCAGGCGGTGAACCCGGAGCTGAACGCGGTGGTGGACGAGACCGCCGAGGCGGCGCTGGCCGAGGCCGACGCGCTCGACGCCGCGATCGCGCGCGGGGAGCCTGTGGGGCCGCTCGCGGGCGTGCCCGCGACGGTGAAGATCAACATCGACTACGCCGGGCGGGCGACCACCAACGGGTTGAGAACGCAGGCGGATCTGACGGCGCCGCAGGACAGCCCGGTGGTGAGCAACCTGCGCCGGGCGGGCGCGGTGGTGATCGGGCGGACCAACACGCCGGCCTTCTCGCTGCGCTGGTTCTGCCGCAACTCGCTGCACGGGCAAACGCTGAACCCCCATGACGCCTCGATCACGCCGGGGGGGTCGTCGGGGGGCGCGGGCTCGGCGGTGGCCGCGGGGATCGGGGCGCTGGCGCATGGCACCGACATCGCCGGCTCGATCCGATATCCGGCCTATGTCAACAACGTGCACGGGCTGCGCCCGACCACGGGACGGGTGGCGGCGGCCAATCTCTCGGGCGCCGACCGGACCATGGGGGCGCAGCTGACCGCGGTCTCGGGCCCGCTGGCGCGCTCGATCGCCGACCTGCGGGTGGCGCTGGCGGCGATGGCGGGGCCCGACCTGCGCGACCCCTGGCACATGCCGGTTCCGCTCGACGGGCCGCCGGTCCCGCGTCGGGCCGCGCTCGCCGTGGCGCCCGACGGGATGGAGGTCGCGCCCGAGGTGCAGGCCGCCGTGGTCTCGGCCGCCGCCGCCCTGGCCGAGGCGGGCGTCGAGGTCGAGGAGGTCCCCCTGCCCCCGCTGCGCGAGGCCGCGCGGCTGAACATCGAGCTGTGGATGGCCGATTTCGGCGTTGCCGGCGGGCCGAAACTGGCCGCCGAGGGCGATCCCGACTCGATCTTCGTCGCCCAGCAGATGATGCGGATCGCGGGTCCGAACGCCGACGCCATGGCCGCCCTGCAGCGCCGCCTGGGCCTGCTGCGCGAGTGGCAGCTGTTCCTGGCCGAATGGCCGATCGTGCTGCTGCCGGTCTCGGGCGAGGCGCCCTTCGCCAACAACTCCGACGTCGCGAGCGAGGCGGATTTCGACCGGATCTACGCCGCCCAGATGCTCCAGGTCGGGCTGCCGGCGCTGGGGCTGCCGGCGCTGAGCGTGGCGACGGGGACGCCGGGCAAGCCGATGGGGGTGCAGTTGCTGGGGCCGCGGTTCCGCGAGGACCTGCTGCTCGACGCCGGCGCGATCATCGAGGCGGCGCACCCGCCGATCCGGCCCGTGGATCCGTTCGCGAACGGGTGAGTCAACGCCCGCCGGGCGCCCTGGGCGCCCGGCGGTTAAATCATTTCGACTGATTTATTCTGTGCCGGAACGGGGCGATTCTCCAGCCAGGCCGCGCATTTGTCGACCGGCCGGCAGGGAAGCGACGTCGCGTCGCCCCGCGCGCCCCCGCCTCCCGGCTTGCGTCGCGGCGCGCGAACGTTCAACCATGCGGTTAATATGGACCCGGGACGGCTCAGAGAGGCCATGAACGACTCGCCGGGCCGGGAGGAGATCGCCATGCCAACCGCCTCGCGCGATGCGCGCGCCCAGATCATCAATCCGTTCGCAGGACGTGACGTCAACTGGCTGCTGGACTACCGCGCGGAGTCCCGCGGCGACCACCCGTTCCTGGTGTGGGAGCCGTTCGACGCCCCGCGCCGCGTCTGGACCTACGCCGAGTTCCGCCGCGACGTGCTGCGGCTGGCCGCCGGGCTGCATGCGCGCGGGGTGAAGGCCGGCGAGGCGGTGATCGTCCACCTCGACAACTCGCCGGAGATGGAGCTCGCCTGGTTCGCCTGCCAGCGCATCGGGGCGATCGTGGTGACGACCAACACCCGCTCCTCGGCCGACGAGCTGGAGTATTTCGCCGACAACTCGAACGCGGTCGCCGCGATCACCCAGCCCGAGCTGGCCGAGCGGGTCGCGGGCGCCTGCCGCCATCTGCGCTGGGTGGCGGTGACCGAGACCCTGGTCGGCGGCGCCCCGGCCGAGGGGGCGCTGAAGCCGCAGGGCGAGGCCGCGTTCTCGGGGCTGATGGGCGATCCGGCGACGCTGCCGGGGCTGGCGCCCGATCCGTGGCGGCTGGGGTCCGTGCAGTACACCTCGGGGACGACCTCGCGGCCCAAGGGCGTGCTGTGGACCCATGGCAACGCGCTGTGGGGCGGGCGCTGCTGCTCGTTCAACGAGGGGCTGAGCGCGGACGACGTGCAGCTGGTGATGATGCCGACGTTCCACACCAATGCGCGCAGCTACTCGATCCTGTCGAGCATGTGGGCCGGGGGCACGGTGGTGCTGATGCCGAAGTTCTCGGCCTCGCGCTTCTGGGACGTGGTCACGCGCAACGGGGTCACCTGGTGCTCGATGATCCCGTTCTTCCTCAAGGCTTTGCAGCAGCGGGAGATCCCGGCGCACTCGATCCGCATGTTCGGGATGGCGGCGAACGAGACGCCGTTCGATCAGCTGTTCGGGGTCCGCTCGATCGGCTGGTGGGGGATGACCGAGACGATCTCCCACGGGATCGTGGGCGACTGGAGGCAGGCCAACAAGCCGATGACGACCGGACGGCCGGGGCCGGGCTACGACATCCGGATCCTGGACGACCAGGGGCGGATGGTGAGCCCGGGCGAGACCGGGCATCTGCAGTGCCGCGGCTGGCAGGGGATCCAGATGTTCCTGGAGTACCTTGGCAATCGCGAGGCGACCGAGAGCAGCTTTGTCGAGGACGGCTGGTTCGTCACCGGCGACCGGGTGACCTTGGGCGAGGACGGCTGGATCACCTTCGCCGACCGCGACAAGGACATGCTGAAGGTGGGGGGCGAGAATGTCGCGGCCTCCGAGATCGAGCGGGTGATCGCGCTGGTGCCGGGCATCTACGAGGGCGCGATCGTGGCGATGAAGCACCCGATGCTCGACGAGGCGCCGGTGGCCTTCGTGATCCCCGCGCCCGGGCTGGACGCGCAGGCGCGCGCGGCCCTGCCCGATGCGGTGATCGCCGAATGCCGGTCGAAACTGGCGGACTTCAAGGTTCCCCACGCGGTGCATATCGTGGACGAGATGCCCCGCTCGACCCTCGAGAAGGTCCACAAGGCCAAGCTGCGCGAGCGGCTGGCCGAGATGGCCCGGGAGACCGAGGCGGCCGGCTGAGCGCCCGGCCGCCCGCGCAATGCAACGCCTCCCCGCCGTGCCCGAGAGAAGGCGCGCGGGGGCAAGGGAGGACCCCTCATGAACATCGCATCCAGCCCGATGGAGGCCGCGCAGGCGCGCAGCTTCGAGGACGGCGCCTTTTTCGACGTGCTGATCGTCGGGGCCGGGATCTCGGGCATCGACGCCGCCTATCACCTGCAGCAGGACCACCCCGAGCGCAGCTTTGCGATGATCGAGCGGCAGGACCGGTTCGGCGGCACCTGGCGGACGCATCGCTATCCGGGGATCCGCTCGGACAGCGACCTGCACACGTTCGGGTTCTCGTGGAAGCCGTGGAAGAAGAAGGCGATCGCCGAGGCGCAGCTGATCCTCGACTATCTCGACGAGGCGATGGCCGAGCAGGACCTGCACCGGCGGGTGCGCTACGGGCATGAGGTGATCTCGGCCGACTGGTCCTCGAAGGAGGCGCGCTGGACGCTGCGGCTGCGTCGGCTGGCCGACGGGGAGGAGCTGCGCGTCGCCTGCAACTTCCTGTGGATGTGCCAGGGCTATTACGAGCATCGCGAGGGCTATACGCCCGAGTGGCCCGGCATGGACGACTTCAGGGGCGAGATCCTGCACCCCCAGACCTGGCCCGAGGATCAGGACCTGGAGGGGAAGCAGGTCGTGGTGGTCGGCTCGGGCGCGACGGCCGCCACGCTGATCCCCGCGATCGCGGGGAAATGCGCCAAGGCCACGATGCTGCAGCGCTCGCCGACCTGGTTCGCGCCGCGGCCGACCCATGACGAGTTCCAGGTGACGCTGGCGAGCCTGGGCCTGCCCGACGACCAGTATCACGACATCATGCGCCGCAAGGTCCTGAAGATGCAGGAGGATATCATCCGCCGCAGCTTCGAGGAGCCCGAGGCGCTGGGCGACGAGCTGCTGGGGGCCGCGCGCGCCTATCTCGGCGCCGACTATCCGCTGGAGCGGGACTTCCGCCCCTCCTACCGCCCCTGGCGCCAGCGGTTGGCGCTGATCCCGGACGGGGACCTGTTCCAGGCGATCCGCCGGGGCGAGGCCGAGGTGGTCACCGCGGGGATCGAGCGGTTCGAGGCGGGCGGCCTGCGGCTCGACAACGGCGCGCTGCTGGAGGCCGACGTGATCGTCACCGCCACCGGCTTCAACCTGCTGCCGCTGGGGGGCGTGCGCTTTGCCGTCGACGGCAAGGGCGTGCACCTGCCCGAGCAGTGGCTGCACCACGGGATCATGATCACCGGGCTGCCGAACCTCGCCTGGACGTTCGGCTACCTGCGCACCTCGTGGACGATGCGCGCGGACCTGGTGGCGGCGTTCGTCTCGCGGCTGCTGGGGCACATGGATGCGAAGGGCGCGCGGGCGGTCACCCCGACCCTGCGCGAGGAGGACCGGCAGATGGAGCCGCGTCCCTGGATCGACCCCGAGAATTTCAACGCCGGCTACATCATGCGCGGTCATGCGCTGATGCCCCGGCAGGGCGATCGGGGCCCCTGGGTGAACACCCAGGACTACTACACAGAGCGGGAGTCCCTGCCCGCCGCCGACCTGGAGGATGGAACGCTTGTCTATCGCTGAGTATCCGCTGCCGAACGCCTCGACCGACCTGACGGGCAAGGTGGCGCTTGTCACCGGCGCCTCCTCGGGGCTGGGGCTGCGCTTTGCCAAGGTTCTGGCCTCGCAGGGGGCGAAGGTGGCGCTGGCCGCGCGCCGCGCCGACCGGCTGGAGGCGCTGGCCGAGGAGATCCGGGGCGCCGGCGGTCAGGCCGCGGCCTTCGCGCTCGACGTCACCGACGCCGACCGGATCGAGGCGGTGGTCGGCGAGGTCGAGGCGGCGCTGGGCCCCGTCGACATCCTGGTCAACAACGCCGGCATCCCCGACGCGATGCGCGCCCACAAGATGCCGCTCGAGCTGGTGGACCGGCTGCTCGCGATCAACGTGCGCGCGCCGTGGCTGCTGTCCTGCGCCGTCGCGCGGCGCCTGATCGCGCTGGAGCGGCCCGGCGGGCGGATCGTCAACATCTCCTCGGCCGCCGCCTTCAAGTATCGCGGCGAGGGGGCGGCGCTCTATGCCGTCTCCAAGACCGCGGTGGCCCGGATGACCGAGGCGCTGGCGACCGAGTGGGCGCGCTACGGGATCAACGTCAACGCCATCGCGCCGGGGGCCTTCGCCTCGGAGATGATGGACGGGATGCTGGAGCGGATGGGCGACATCACCCAGGGGTATCCCCGCAAGCGGCTGGGCGATCCCGCGCAGCTCGATTCCACGCTGCTGTTCCTGTGCGCGCCGGCCTCGGACTTCGTGACCGGGACGGTGGTGCGGGTGGACGACGTGCAGGCCGGGCGCTGAGGGAGAGACCGATGGACTACACCGCGATCACCGTCGAGAAACGCGGCGCCTGCGACTGGCTGACCCTGAACCGGCCCGAGGCGCTGAACACCATCAACGTGGCGATGGTGCAGGAGCTCGACCACTACTTCGGCGCCCTGCGCAACGACCCCGACACCCGCGTGGTGGTGATGCGCGGGGCGGGGCGGGCCTTCTGCGCCGGGCTCGACATCAAGGAGCGCGACCGGCGCGGCAACGAGGGGGTGCCGTTCGGCGGCGGCTGGGACTTCCAGGGGTTCCTCGCCGAGGTCTACATCAAGATGCGCCGCTGCCCGCAGCCGATCGTGTCGCTGATCCAGGGGCCGGCCTGCGGGGGCGGCTTCGCCTTCGCGCTCGCCTCCGACATCCGCATCGCGGGCGAGAGCGCCAGGATGAACTGCGCCTTCATCAAGATCGGCCTGTCGAGCTGCGACATGGGGGTCAGCTACTTCCTGCCCCGGCTGGTCGGGGGCTCGGTCGCGGCCGAGCTGATGCTGACGGGACGGTTCATCCACGCGCCCCGGGCGCTGGCCACGGGGCTCGTTTCGGAGGTGGTTCCGGACGCTGAACTGGAGGCCGCGGCCCAGCCCTATGTGGACGAGATGCTCTACGCCTCGCCCACAGGCCTGCGGCTGACCAAGGAGGGGCTGACGATGGCGGTGGACGCGGCGAGCCTCGAGGCGGCGATGGCCATCGAGAACCGCAACCAGACGCTGTGCGCGCGCTCGGAGGATTTCGCCGAGGGGCGTCGGGCGTTTCTGGAGAAAAGACCGCCGAGCTGGGCTGCGGGGTGAAAAAGGGCTTGCGCTCCCGGGTTCGGGGGTGCATAAAACCATGGCTATCGCTTGAAGCTTGACTATCGTCTGTCTCCCAAGGCTGCCGGTTATCTTGTTCTGACCGACTTGCCAGGGCGCGGCCTACTGCGCGCGCCGACCAAACCAGGAGATATGACATGGCCAACGGCACCGTGAAATGGTTCAATTCCACCAAGGGCTTCGGTTTCATCCAGCCGGATGACGGCGGGCGCGACATCTTCCTGCACATCTCTGCGGTCGAGCGTGCGGGCCTCGCGGCCCCCGCCGACGGGCAGAAGGTGCGCTACGAGGAGCAGTCCGGCCGCGACGGCCGCAGCTCCGCCGAGAACCTCAGCTACATCTGATCCCCGGGCCTTCGGGCCCAGGCGGAGAGATCAGGGAACCCCCGCAGCGAAAGCTGCGGGGGTTTTCGGTTGTGTCAGGGGGCGGTGGATCGAGCGCCGAAATCCAGGTTGCTCCGCCACCGCTGGCATCGGGATGCGTGACATCGGGTCGGGCGGTCACTGGCGCTGCGAGGGGCGCGGCGACCCAATTCAGCGCGCTCTGCCCAAGGCTGGTCGATCCCGGGCTGGAAACCACATCGACGGCCTGCTCGCTTGCAATGGGTGAGCGCTGCGATCATTTTGCGCGCACCCGCAAAGATTGATCGCCGATATGCCCAGACCTGCCGTCGAAAAAACCGTGGCCGGCGGCTCGATCCGCCGCGAAGCCGATGACGGTCGCGTCGTCTCCGTGCGCACCGAGAAGGGCGTCGAGACGGCCGCGCCGCGAAGCGAGGAGGCGGTGCGCGCCGCCTCGGTCCGACGGCAGGAGGCGCTGAGGCGGCTGGCGGATCGCTAGCCACGGCAGAGTGACGCTTGCCGAGGCGATCGCCGCCCGTGACGAGGCGCTGACCTGGGGCGGGCGCGATGGCGTGACCCACCTGCTCGCCCTCGAATCTGCCCCCGCTCGAGCTTGCTCCGGCTATCATCGTCCGAGCTGGCGCAAGGCTGCGGCCTGGCTGGAAAGCATGATGGGAAAGCACGGCTTCGCGAATGGAAACAAGCGCATGGCGTGGCTGCCGGTCGAGGTCCCGATCGCTCGCAGCGGCGATCTCCTTGAGGTCGACGACGGGCCGGCGGACGACCGTGGGGCGGCTGTCGCCTCGGGCGAGCCGGCGTTCGACGGGCTGGCGGCCGGGTTCCGGCTGCGGCTGCGGCGGGGCTGAGCGATGACGCGGGCCCTCCTCCTCGCCGCCCCCGCCTCCGGTTCGGGCAAGACCCTGCTGACGCTGGGGCTGCTGCGGGCCTTCCGGGACCGGGGGGTCGCGGTCGTGGGGGCGAAGTCGGGGCCGGACTATATCGATCCGCGATTCCATCAGGCGGCCTGCGGGCGGGAGTCGGGGAACCTCGACGCCTGGGCGATGACGCCGCAGGCGCTGAGGGCGCGGGCGGCGGAGGCCGCGCAGGGCGCCGAGCTGATGATCGTCGAGGGCGCCATGGGGGCGCTCGACGGGGCGCCGCCGGAGGGGGAGGGCTCGGCCGCCGACCTCGCCGCGGCGCTCGGGGCGCCGGTGGTCATGGTCGTGGACGCGGCGCGGATGGCGGGCTCGGCCGCGCTCGCCCCCGCGGGGCTGCGGGCGCTGAGGCCGGATCTCGAGGTGGCGGGCGTGGCGCTGAACCGGGTGGGCTCGCCCCGCCACGCGCGGGCGGCGGCGCGGGCGCTGGAGGCGGCGGGGTTCGCGTGCCTCGGCGCCCTGCCCCGGATCGCGGCGCTGGCCCTGCCCTCGCGCCACCTCGGGCTGGTGCAGGCGCAGGAGCATCCCGAGCTGGAGGCCTTCGTGGCGCAGGCGGCCCGCGCGGCGGAGGCGCATCTCGACCTCGACGCGATCCTGGCGGCGGCGCGGCCGTTGAGGGCGGAGGGGGGCGCGGCGGGCCGGCTGGCGCCTCCGGGGCAGAGGGTGGCGGTGGCGCGGGACGCGGCCTTCGCCTTCGCCTACCCCCACCTGATGGCGGACTGGCGCGCGCAGGGGGCCGAACTGAGCGCGTTCTCGCCGCTCGCCGACGAGGCGCCCGACCCGGAGGCGGACGCGGTGTTCCTGCCCGGCGGCTATCCCGAGCTGCATGCCGGGCGGCTGGCGGGCGCGGCGCGGTTCCTCGACGGGGTGCGGGCGGCCGCCGCGCGGGGGGCCGCGGTCTATGGCGAATGCGGGGGGTTCATGGCGCTGGGAGAGGCGCTGGTGGATGCCGAGGGGCGCGCGCATGCCATGGCGGGGCTGCTGCCGGTGACGACCTCGTTCGCCGCGCGCAAGATGACGCTGGGATATCGGCGGCTGGCGCCTCGGGAGGGGGCGCTGTGGTCGGGGCCGCTGCGGGGGCACGAGTTCCACTATGCGACCATCCTCGAGGAGGGCGCGGCCGAACGGCTGTTCGAGGCCGCCGACGCCGCCGGCGAGGCGCTGGCCCCGATGGGGCTGCGGCGCGGGCGGGTGATGGGGAGCTACGCGCATCTGATCGCGCCGGAGTGAGCGGGGGCCCGCCCGCGCCCCGGGGCGTCGCGGGCGGGGCGCGGAGCGTCGGCGGCGCGCTTGCCGCAGCCCGGCCGCGCTGCTACCACCCCGCTCAGACGACGCCGCGAGGCTGACCGGAAGGCTCCGACCCGCTGACCCATCCCGGGGGCGAGGGGGGCCGTCGTCGGGACGGGGAGGCGCCGCGGGCGCCGTTCCCTCCGGTCTTGCGCGCGTCGAGCCCAGGCAGGCGGGAAGGACGCGCGATGACCCAGATCCCCACCCAGGACGCTCCCGATCTCAGGGGCCTCGCAGGGGCCGCGGAGACGACCGCGGGCGGCGCCGCCGAGAAGATCGGCGTGATGCTCTGCGGGCATGGCTCGCGCAGCCAGGCCGCGGTGGACGAGTTCGCGACGCTGGCCGAGAAGCTGCCCGCGCTGCTGCCCCCGGAGTGGGAGGTCGAGCACGGGTATCTCGAGTTCGCCAACCCCGTGCTGCGCGACGGGCTGGACCGGCTGCGCGCGAAGGGCTGCACGCGGATCCTGGCCGCGCCCGGCATGCTGTTCGCCGCGATGCACGCCAAGAACGACATTCCCACGGTGCTCAACACCTATGCGCGCGACCACGGGATCCGGGTGGATTACGGGCGCGAGCTGGGGGTGGACCCCAAGATGATCCGCGCCGCCGCCGAGCGGATCGAGGCGGCCTGCGCGCAGGCCGACGCCGAGGACGGCCCGGTGGCGCGGCATGACACGCTGCTGGTGGTGATCGGGCGGGGGGCCTCGGACCCCGACGCGAACGGCAACGTCTCGAAGGTGGCGCGGCTGTTGTGGGAGGGGATGGGCTTTGGCTGGTGCGAGGTCGGCTATTCGGGCGTGACCTTCCCGCTGGTCGAGCCGGCGCTGGAGCATGCGGCGAAGCTGGGATACCGGCGGGTGGTGGTGTTCCCGTATTTCCTGTTCACCGGCGTGCTGATCGACCGGATCTACGGCTTCGCGGACATGGTCGCCAAGGCGCATCCCGAGATTCGCTTCGTGAAGGCGGGCTACCTGGACGCCCATCCCCAGGTGCTGGCGACCTTCGCCGAGCGGGTGACCGAGATCCTCGACGGCCCGCCCGCGATGAACTGCGGGATGTGCAAGTATCGCGCGCAGGTGCTGGGCTTCGAGGCCGAGGTCGGCGCCCCCCAGGAGAGCCACCACCACCATGTCGAGGGCCAGGGGGCGCAGGCGCCCGGCTCGAACGTGGCCGACTGCAGGCTGTGCGACGACTTCTGCACGGGGGCGTGCCGGCTGGACATGGATCACGGGCATGGGCACGGGCACGGGCACGACCATGGGCATTCGCATGACCACGGGCACGATCACGCCCACGGGCATGACCATGGGCATGGGCATGGGCATGGGCATGGGCATGACCACAGCCACGATCACGGGCACGACCATGGGCACGGGCATTCCCACGGCCACGGGCACGACCATCATCACCCCCCCTATCCCCACGCCGACCATCCCCTGGGGCCCGAGAGCGTGCGCAAGCACCTGAAGGACCGGTCTTGAGCGCAGCCGCCCCGCTGTTCGACGTCCATGTCGCGGTCGACTGGTCGGCCGCGGGGAGACCCGTGCGGGGCAAGGACTCGATCTGGATCGGGCGGGTCGAGGGCGAAGGGCCGGCGGTCCTCGCCAACCCCTCGACGCGGGCCGAGGCGATGGAGGCGCTGGCCGCGATGCTGGCGGCCGATCTCGCGGCCGGGCGGCGGGCGCTGGTCGGGTTCGACTTCGCCTTCGGCTATCCCGCGGGCGCGGCCGAGGCGCTGTTCGGGGCGCCTGGCTGGCGGGCCGCCTGGGCGGCGCTGGCCGAGGGGCTGAGCGAGGGGCCGGAGAACGCCAACGACCGGTTCGAGCTCGCCGACCGGCTGGTCGCGCGCGGGGCGCCGTTCTGGGGGCATCCGCAGGGCCGCGGCTATGACCACCTGCGCCCCGCCAGGCCTGCCCCCGGCGCGCTGGCGGAGTTTCGGGAGGCGGAGCGGTTTGCGAAGGGCCTGGGGCGGCGGGCGCCGTTCTCGCCCTGGCAGCTCTCGGGCGCGGGGGCGGTGGGCGGGCAGAGCCTGACCGGGATCGCGGCGCTGGAGCGGCTGCGGGCGGATCCGCGGATTGCGGGGCGGGTCCAGGTGTGGCCGTTCGAGACGGGGCTGGCGGCGCCGGTCGCGCCGCTTGCGGTCGCCGAGATCTGGCCCTCGCTGATGCCGCCGCATCCCGACGAGCCGGTGCGCGATGCGGGCCAGGTGCGCGCCGTGGCCGAGTGTTTCGCGCGGCTCGACCGCGAGGGGCGCCTCGCAGCGCTGTTCGCAGGGCCGGAGGCGCTGTCGGCCGGGGCGCGCGAGGCGGTGGTGCGCGAGGAGGGCTGGATCCTGGGTCTCGGGGCCGAGGCCGCGTTCGCGCCCCCGGCCGGGGGAGCCGGCGCGACGGCTGTTGCGCCCGTTGGATCGCGGGCGCCCGCGCCGGCGGCGCAGGCGGCGCGCCCGGAGCGGGGGTCGCCGGCCTCCGGCGTTGCGCAGGGCGGTTGGGAGCGCGATCCCGCGAAGATCTACGCCACCAGTTTTGCGACCGCGCGGGCGGAGTGCGATCTGTCGGGGTTCTCTCCGGCGATGCAGGAGCTGGCGTTGCGGGTGGTGCATTCGTGCGGGATGCCCGAGATCGCGCGGGGGCTGGCGTTCTCGGAGGGCGCGGTCGAGGCCGGGATCGCGGCGCTCGACGCGCGCGCGCCGGTGATCTGCGACGTGGGCATGGTGGCCCAGGGGGTGATCCGGCGGGGGCGTTGCGCAGGGGTCGAGGTGATCTCGGCGCTGGACCATCCGGGCTGCGCGGCGCTGGCCAGGGCGCAGGCGACGACGCGCTCGGCGGCCGCGATGGACCTCGCGGCGGAGCGGCTGGGGGGCGCGGTGGTGGCGATCGGGAATGCGCCGACCGCCCTGTTCCGGTTGCTGGAGCTGATCGATGCGGGCGCGCCGCGGCCGGCCCTGATCCTGGGGTTTCCGGTGGGGTTCGTGGGGGCGGCCGAGTCGAAGGACGCGCTGGCGGCCGATCCGCGGGGCGTGCCCTTCGTGGCGCTGCGGGGCCGGGTGGGCGGCTCGGCGATGGCGGCGGCGGCGGTGAACGCGCTGTCGCTGGGACTGAGGGGCGACGGGCTGGCGGGGAGCGACCCCGCGAAGACCGCCGCAGGGCTGGGAGAGAGCGCATGAGCGAGCTTTGGCTGCAGATCGTGGGGCTCGGCGCCGACGGGCTGGCGGGGCTGCGGCCCTCGGCGCGGGCGGCGGTGGAGAGCGCCGAGGTGATCTTCGGCGCCGAGCGGCATCACAGGCTGACGGCGGAGCTGGACGTCGAGCGGGTGGCCTGGCCCTCGCCCTTCGATCACCTGCTCAACCGGCTGGAGGCGCATCGCGGGCGGCGGGTCGTGGTGCTGGTCTCGGGCGATCCGATGTGGCGCTCGGCCGGATCGCGGATCGCGGCGGCGTTTCCCGAGGCGGTCGCGCATCCGCATGTCTCGGCTTACCAGCTGGCGGCGGCGCGGATGCTGTGGCCGCTGAACGGCTGCGAGACGCTGACCCTGCATGGCCGCGGGCCCGAGCGTTCGGCCGCCGCGCTGCGGCCCTTCGTGCAGCCGGGCGCGCGGCTGCTGGCGCTGGCTGCCGATGGCGACAGCGCGCAGGAGGTGGGCGCGGCGCTGGCGGGGTGGGGCTTCGGGTCCAGCCCGATGCGGGCGCTGTGGGATCTCGATGCCGACAGCGAAGGCTGGCAGGAGGCGCCGGCCGCGGCCTGGGGCTCGGGGCGGATCCCGCGGCCGGGCGACCTGTGCACGCTGGCGATCGAGTGCCGGGCCGAGGCCGGGGCGCCGCTGGCCCCCGCGGTCCCGGGGCTGGCCGATGAGCTGTTCGAGCATGACGGGGTGATGACCAAGCGCGAGGTGCGCGCGGCGACGCTGGCCCGCCTGGCGCCGTTGCCGGGGCAGATGCTGTGGGACGTGGGCTGCGGCTGCGGCTCGGTCGCGATCGAGTGGATGCGCGCGGCCCGCGGGGCGAAGGCCGTGGGGCTGGAGCCGCGGGCGGATCGCCGGGCGATGGCGAGCGCGAATGCGCAGGTTCTGGGCGCGCCGGGGCTGGCGCTGAAGGACGGCCGCGCGCCGGAGGGGCTGGCCGGGCTGCCGGCGCCGGACGCGGTGTTCCTTGGCGGGGGGCTGTCGGAGGCCGCGGCCGAGGCGGCGTGGTGGGCGTTGTCTCCGGGCGGGCGGCTGGTGGCGAACGCGGTGACGCTGGAGTCCGAGGCGCTGCTGGTGCGGCTCGCGGCCCGTTTCGGGGGGGAGCTGAGCCGGATCCGGATCGAGCGCGCCTCGCCCGTCGGCGAGGGCGGGCCGCTGGCCTGGCGCCCGGCGATGTCGGTGACCCAGTGGGGCGCGCGCAAGTGAGCGGCGTGCTGCATGGGGTGGGCGTGGGGCCGGGCGATCCCGAGCTGATGACGTTGCGCGCGCACCGGCTGATCGCGGGGGCGCGGGTGGTGGCCTATCCCGCGCCCGACCATGGCGAGAGTTTTGCAAGGTCGATCGCCGCGGGGGCGATCGCGGAGGGGGCCGAGGAGATCCCCATCGTGATCCCGATGCGCGCCGAGCGGTTTCCCGCGCAGGCCGTCTATGACGCGGCCGCGGCGGCGCTGGCGGAGCGGCTGCGGGCGGGCCTCGACGTGGTGGTGCTGTGCGAGGGGGATCCGTTCTTCTACGGCAGCTTCATGTATCTGTTCGGGCGGTTGTCGAGGGAGTTCGCCTGCGAGATCACGCCGGGGGTCAGTTCGCTGGCGGCCTCGGCGGCGGCGGCGGCCCGGCCGCTGTGCGCGAGGAACGAGGTGCTGAGCGTGCTGCCCGGCACCCTGCCCGAGGACGAGCTGGCCGCGCGGCTGGCCGCCGGCGGGGCGTTCGCGATCCTCAAGGTCGGCAAGCGGCTGGGGCGGTTGCGGGCCGCGATCGAGGCGGCGGGGCTGGGCGAGGGAGCGATGTATGTCGGGCACGCCTCGCTGGGGCGGCAGGTGGTGGCGCCGCTGGCCGAGGCGCCCGAGGCGGCGCCCTATTTCTCGATGATCCTGGTGCCGGGGAGGGATCCGCATGTCGGCTGACCTCGGCGCGGGCCGGCGGGCCGGGTCCCGCCCGGGCGAGGCTCCCGCCCACCCACCCCGCCCCGCCCGGGCGGGACCCTTCGCGCGGGCGGGGAGGGGGCGCGCCCCTCGGGCCTCGGGCCGACGCGGCGCCGCAACGGGCGGCGAGGGCTGCGCGGCCGCCGCCGGCGCCCCGGGCCTGACCCGGGGCCTCGCGCGGGCGGGGGCGGGGCGGGCCGCTCGACACAGCGCGCGGGCGGTCGGCGCCGCCTGCGGACCGGCGGGGACGCGCCCTGCCCTGACGACGATTGCAAGGACCTGACCGCATGACCGAGACCGCCCTGACCTCCGCGTCCTCCGCGCCTCTCGCGCCCGCCTTCGTGGCGCTGACCGACGCGGGCGAGGCGCTGGCCCGGCGCGCGCTCGTCGCCGTGGCGCCGGGCGCGGATCCGGGGGCCTGCGTGGTGCGCTGCGGGCCTGGCGCCGCGCCGGCGGCCGAGACGCTGCGGGCGCTGTTCGCGGCGGGCCGGCCGGTGGTCGGCGTGATGGCCGCGGGGATCCTGGTGCGGGCGCTGGCGCCGATGCTGGGCGACAAGCGGGCCGAGCCCGCGGTGGTGGCGCTGGCCGAGGACGGCTCGGCCGCCGTGCCGCTGCTGGGCGGGCACCACGGCGCCAACGATCTGGCGCGCGCGCTGGGCGCGGCGCTGGGGGGCGTGGCGGCCGTCACCACGGCGGGAGACGTCAGCCTCGGGGTGGCGCTGGACGCGCCGCCCCAGGGCTGGCGGCTGGAGAACCCGGCCGAGGCCAAGGCCGCGATGGCCGGCTTGCTGGCGGGGCGGGCCGCCCGCCTGTCGGGCGAGGCGGCGTGGCTGGCGCCGCTGGGGGCCCGGGTGAGCGTCGAACCCGCGGCGGAGGATGCGCCCGTGGTGCTCTCGGTCGAGGGCTGCGAGCCGCTGGTCTGGCGGCGCGCGCGTCTGGTGCTGGGGGTGGGCTGCGCGCGTTTCTGCCCCCCCGACGAGATGATCGGGCTGGTGCGCAAGACGCTGGCGGACCATGGGTTTGCGGCGGCCGAGGTGGCCGAGGTCCGCTCGATCGACCTCAAGGCCGACGAGGCGGCGATCCGGGCGCTGGCCGAGGACCTGGGCGTCCCGGCCCGCTTCCATGGCGCCGCCGAGCTGGAGGCGCTGACGCCGCGGCTGGCCAATCCCTCGGACGTGGTGTTCGCGGAGGTGGGGTGTCACGGGGTGGCCGAGGCCTCGGCGCTGGCGGGCGCGGGCGAGGCGGCGGCGCTGACGATCCCCAAGGCGAAAAGCGCCAACGCCACGGTGGCCGGGGCGCTGCAGGCGGGCGCGCCGGCAGAGGGGCGGGTTGGGGGGCGCATCCGCGGCCGGCTCTCGGTCGTCGGGATCGGGCCGGGGGCGGCGGACTGGCGCACGCCCGAGGCCTCGCGCCTGGTGGCCCAGGCCGAGGAGGTGGTGGGCTACAACCTCTACATCGACCTGCTGGGGCCGCTGGCCGCTGGCAAGCCGCGGGCGGATTTCGCGCTGGGCGAGGAGGAGGCCCGCTGTCGCCATGCGCTGGAGCGCGCGGGCGAGGGGCGCGATGTGGCGCTGGTCTGCTCGGGCGACGCGGGGATCTATGCGATGGGCGCGCTGGTGATGGAGCTGCTGGACCGGCCCGCGGACCGGGGCGGCGTCTCGGACGCGGCGCGGCGGGTCGAGGTGGTGATGGCGCCGGGGATCTCGGCGCTACAGGCCGCGTCCGCGCGGGCGGGGGCGCTGATCGGGCATGATTTTTGCGCGGTGTCGCTCTCGGATCTGCTGACGCCGCGCGAGGATGTGCTCAAGCGGCTGCGGGCGGCGGCGGCGGGGGATTTCGTCACGGCGCTCTACAACCCCGTCTCGCGGCGCAGGCGGGACCTGCTGGATGCCTGTCGCGAGATCATGCTGGAGCATCGGCACGCGGAAACGCCGGTGCTGCTGGCCCACAGCCTGGGGCGGCCGGAGGAGCGGCTGGAGCTGCGGACGCTCGCCACCCTGCGGACCGAGGAGGTGGACATGCTGACGGTGGTGCTGATCGGGGCCTCGCGCTCGCGCGCCTTCCGGACAGGGGATGCGGGGGCCGGGGCGCAGGGCTGGCGGATCTATACGCCGCGCGGCTACGCCAAGCGGATCGACGCGCCCGAGGCGGCGCGCACGGAGGAGGTCTCGTGACCGTCTATTTCATCGGGGCCGGGCCCGGAGACCCGGAGCTGATCACCCTGAAGGGCGCGCGCCTGATCGCGAGCTGCCCGGTGTGCCTCTATGCAGGCTCCCTCGTGCCGCCGCAGGTGGTGGCGGGGGCGCCCGAGGGGGCGCGGGTGATCGACACCGCGCCGATGACGCTCGACGAGATCCTGGTCGAGATCGAGGCGGCCCATGCCAGCGGGCTGGATGTGGCGCGGGTGCACTCGGGGGACCCCTCGCTTTACGGAGCGATCGCCGAGCAGATCCGGCGGCTCGATGCCAAGGGGATCGACTGGCAGGTGATCCCCGGCGTGCCGGCGTTTGCGGCCGCCGCGGCGGCGATGGGCAAGGAGCTGACCCTGCCCGAGATCGCCCAGACGGTGATCGTGACCCGCACCGCCGGCAAGGCGAGCGGGATGCCGGAGGGGGAGGACCTGGACACGCTGGGCCGCTCGAAGGCGACGCTGGCGCTGCATCTCTCGATCCGCAACCTGCGCGAGATCGAGCGGCGGCTGATCCCGCACTATGGCGAGGACTGTCCGGTGGCGGTCGCCTATCGGGTGGGCTGGCCGGACCAGCAGTTCCTGTATGGCACGCTGGGCGATATCCGCGAGAAGGTGCGCAAGGCCAAGCTGACGCGCACGGCGCTGATCTTCGTGGGGCGGGTGATGGGCAACGAGACGTTCCGCGACAGCGCGCTGTATGACGGGGCCCATCCGCATGTGTTGCGGCCCAAGCGGAAGGTCGCGGGCTGAGAGGAGCGGTCTGCAGGCGCCCTGCGGGCGGGCTTGGCTGCGGGGCGCGCGTGGGGAGGGGGCGCCTGGGGGTTTGAGGGCGGGAGCCTCCGGCGGGCTCCTGACTCACCCAAGAACAGGCGCTTTGCGAGGGGTTCGGCGTCGCGCGTTGGCGCGGGGCGGGGGCGGTGGTAGGTCTGCCGGCAAGCAAGCGCAGTTCCGGAGGACGCCCCAGATGAAGAACCCCGCCGACGCCTGGTCCCTGTTCAAGCCCGGCGACCGGGTCGCCCTGCACGGCGCGGGCGGCGAGCCGCGCGGCGCGCTGGGCGCGCTGGAGGAGGACCCCGAGCGGGGGCGGGGGCTGCAGTTCGTCGGCATCTGGCTGCCGGGGATCAACGACATCGATCCCTCGGCGGTGGCGCCGGAGTCGAGCGCCGAGGTGATCTTCATCAACCCCGCGCTGCGCGAGGGCTGGGAAGCCGGCCGGGTGAAGCTGCAGCCGATCAACTACTGGCACTCGGAGAAGTGGATCTCGGGCGCCGCGCGGCTCGACGGGGCGGTGATGCAGGTCTCGCCGCCGGTCGACGGGCAGGTGACCGCGGGGATCGCCTGCGACTTCGACCAGGCGCTGCTGCGGGGGGCGAAGACCGTGGTGGCCGAGGTGAACCCCAACATGCCAGCGCCGCCGAACGCGCCGCGGATCCCGGTCGAGCGGTTCGCGATGATGACCGAGGCGCAGACCGAGCTGCCGGGCTATTCGGCCGGCGCCCTGCCCGAGGATCTCAAGGCGGTGGCCGCTCAGATCGCGGGGCTGATCGAGCCCGGCGACACCGTGCAAGTGGGCGTGGGCAAGGCGGCCTCGGCGCTGATGGAGGCGCTGGTCGACCATCGGGGCCTGAGCTACCACGCCGGGCTTATCATCGAGGAGTTCGCGCCGCTGCTGGAGGCGGGGGTGTTCAGCGGGAACATCACCACGGGGACGATCATCGGGTCGCGCGATCTCTACGACCGGGTGGCGGAGGATCCGCGGATCCGGTTCAGGGGGGTGGAGTTCACCCACCATCCGGGCGTGATCGGGGCGATCCCGCGGTTCGTCTCGGTGAACTCGGCGCTGTCGGTGGACCTGTTCGGGCAGGCCACGCAGGAGTGGCTGGGCGGCCGGCAGATCTCGGGCCAGGGGGGCGCGGGGGATTTCGCCAGGGCGGCGCGGGCGTCCGAGGGCGGCAAGGGCGTGCTGGCGCTGCCGGCCACCGCGCGGCGCGGGACGCAGAGCCGGATCCGGCTGCGGCTCGAGCCCGACGGGCTGGTCACCCTGCCCCGGGTGGACGCGGACATCGTGGTGACCGAGTTCGGCGTCGCCGACCTGCGCTGGAAGGATGTCGACGCCCGCGCCGCGGCCCTGATCGAGGTCGCCGCGCCGCCGTTCCGCGATGCGCTGGCCAACGACTGGGACGCGATGCGCCGCACGATGTGAGGCGCGGACGGGGCGGGGCCCTGGCCCGGCGCGGCGTCCGGACCGCCGCGACGTCCGCCTGCCGCGCCGGGGCGCCGGCTGGATCCGTCGGGGTCTTCTTTGGAGAGCTCCGGCCCCGGCGGCGAGGGCCTCTGCGCGAGGCCCCAGGTCCGGCGCCGGACGGGCGCCCGGGGGCGCGACCGCCCGGCGGCGTCGCGGTTGCCGCGCTCGCCGCCCGGGCGCATCCTTGCGGGACCGATCGGGGAGGACGAGATGGGCAAGCGGATCGCAGGGAGTGCAGCCTGGCGGGGCGCAGTCGGGCGCGCAGTCGGGCGCGCAATCAGGGGCTCAGTCAGGGGCTCAGTCGGGGGCGCGGCGCTGGTCGCGGGGCTTGCGGTCGGGCTGACGGGCGGGCTGGCCGGGGCGCCGCAGGCGCGGGCGGCGGGCTCGGTCGCGCAGGCGGTGGAGCGCGCGAAGGCCGACTGCGAGGCGCTTGGCGGGCGCTTCTCGGCGGCAGAGGGGGCGGTGGGCGAGATCGACCTCGGCCCCGGGGTCGAGACCGGCGACCGGGGCGAGACGCTCGACTACTCCAGGCTGCGCTGCGAGGGGGCGGCCTCGGTCCATTGCGGGTCGGGCGGGTGCCCGCTGCGGGTGCAGGTGGGGCCGCAGGCCTGGGAATGGCAGGTCGAAGGCTGGTCGATGGTCGAGCTTGCGGGGTTCAAGGTGCTGATGCTGGTGCGCGACGGCGGCTGGTGCGGCGGGGCCGGGGCGCAGATCTGTTTCGAGACGCTGAAATGGGACGGGCAGCGGTTCCTGACCGTGGGCCCGGCGCCCGACCCGGCGGAGTGAGGCCGGGGGACCCGGGCCGCGACGCTGACGCCGCCGGCCCGGGAGCGCGGCCTTGGCCCCGGCGCGAGGCGACGTCTGCGCCCCGCGGCGCGAGGCGACGTTTGCACCCGGCGGCGCGAGGCGACGTTTGCACCCGGCGGCGCGAGGCGACGTTTCCGCCCTGCGGCGCGCGGTGGAGTTCGCGCCCGCCGGAGCATGGGGGCGGCGAGCGCTTCGGGCGCGCGCAGGGGGCCGCTCCTGAGGCGCTCGAGAGAGACCCGCGCCCCCGGCGCGCGGAGGGAGCGCCGCGACGGAGGTCCCGTTCGTCGCCGGCGTTCGGCTCGCGGCGCGGTCCGAGGTTGCGCCCGGGAGGCGCTCGCCCCGGGCGCAGGTCCCCGAAACGCGCCGCGGGCGCGCCGTGAGCAACGCGCGCGACCGTCGTCGCGGCGCTTCCGACGCCGGCCGCGGAGCGGGCCGGGTCAGGTTCCGCAGAACGTCGCCGTCACCGCCTCGTCGGGCGTGGCGGGCAGCGCGAGGTCGGCGGCCTCGGGGTGGTCGGCGAACGGATCCGCGAGCACCGCCATCAGCCGGTCGAGGGGCGCGAGGTCGAGACCGTTGATCGCCGCGGCCAGCGCCTTCTCGACCTGGTGGTTGCGCGGGATGAAGGCCGGGGAGGCGGCGCGCTGGGCGGCCTGGCGCTCGGCCTGGGGGCGGGGCTCGGCCGCGAGGCGCGCCCGCCAGCGCGGCGCCCAGGCGTCGAAGGCCGTCGGGTCGATCCACAGGGCGCGGGCGGGCTCGTCGGTGTCGGGGCCGCCCTGCGAGGGCAGCGCCGAGAGGGCGCGGAAGCCCAGCGTGAAGTCGACCTGGTTGGACGCCATGCCGGTCAGCAGGTCGTCGATCAGGGCCGCGTCCTCCTCGCGCGGGGTCTCGAGCCCCAGCTTGGCGCGGAACAGGGCCAGGCGCTCGGCCGCGTAGATCTCGGGGACGGCGTCGATGGCGGCCTGGGCGGCGGGCAGCGCGTCCTTGGGATCCTCGGCCATCAGCGGCAGCAGGCACTGGGCGAGCTGGGCGAGGTTCCACTGCGCGATGCCGGGCTGGTTCACATAGGCGTAGCGGCCGAACCGGTCGATCGATGAATAGACCGTGTCGGGGTGGTAGGCCTCCATGAAGGCGCAGGGGCCGTAATCGATGGTCTCGCCCGAGAGGCTCATGTTGTCGGTGTTCATCACGCCGTGGATGAAGCCGAGGCTCATCCACCGCGCGATCAGGCCCGCCTGCTGGCCGCAGACCGACTGCAGGAGGGCGAGGGCGGGGATCTCGGCCTGCGCCGCCTGGGGGTGGTTGCGCGCGATCACATGGTCGGCGAGGCGCTGCAGCGCGTCGTGGTCCTGGCGGGCGTAGAAGTACTGGAAGGTGCCGACGCGTACATGGCCGTGGGCGACGCGGACCAGGATCGCGCCGGGCGCGGGCGCCTCGCGCATCACCGCCTCGCCGGTGCCCACCACCGCCAGCGAGCGGGTGGTGGGCACGCCCAGCGCGTGCATCGCCTCGGCGAGGATGTATTCGCGCAGCACCGGTCCGAGCGCGGCCTTGCCGTCGCCCGCGCGCGAGAACGGCGTGGGCCCGGAGCCCTTCAGGTGCAGGTCGCGCCGCGCGCCGAGGGGGTCGCGGACCTCGCCCAGCAGCAGCGCGCGGCCGTCGCCGAGCTGGGGGGACCAGCCGCCGAACTGGTGGCCGGCGTAGGCCATGGCCAGCGGCTCGGCCCCCGGCGGCAGGTCCTGGCCCGACAGCAGGCCGAGACCGGCCTCGGAGCGGAGCCAGTCGGCGGAGAGGCCAAGCTCGGCGGCGAGCGGGGCGTTGAGGCGCAGCAGGCGCGGCTCGGGGAAGGTCGCGGCGGACTGGCGGTGGTAGAACCGCTCGGGCAGGCGCGCGTAGGCGTTGTCGAACCGCGGGGGGCTGGGCGCCGGGGGCGCGGCGGCGAGGGGGGCGTCGGCGGGCGAGGTCATGGACCCTCCTTTCGGCGGTTGCGCGCTGCGAGGGCGCGGCGCGCGGGGGGTCGCGCGACTAGGGCGCGGCGCGCGGGGGGTCGCGCGACCAGGGCGCGGCACGCTGGGGGTCGCGCGACCAGGGCGCGGCACGCTGGGCTGGCCGGTCTGGACAAGAGGTCGGGGCGCGGGGGGGATATGTCAACGTGGAGGGAGAGGTTGGGGGCGGGGGAGCCTCCGGCGGGCTCCTGACTCACCCAAGAACAAGCCCGCGCCTGTTCTCCG
>NZ_CAXBOD010000048.1:0-37416 GCF_963977235.1 uncultured Albimonas sp. | reverse complement strand
CGGGGGTCGCTTCGCGATCCCTGACCCCTGCGGGCGAGTCGCTCTGATCGGCATCAGCGACGGACGGCTCCGGAGAACAGGCGCTCGCGCGGGCTGTTTGGCGTCGCGCGGGGGCGCCTGGGGCGAGCGGGGCCCGCCCCAAGGCGGGGTCACTTGGCGAAGACGACCGTCTTGTGGCCGTTGAGCATGACGCGACGCTCGAGATGGGCCTTCACGGCGTGGGCGAGGACGCGGGATTCCACGTCGCGGCCCTCGGCCACGAAATCCTCGGCCGACATGGCGTGGGAGACGCGCACCGTCTCCTGCTCGATGATCGGGCCCTCGTCGAGGTCGGGGGTCACGTAGTGGGCCGTGGCGCCGATCAGCTTCACGCCCCGCTCGTAGGCCTGGTGATAGGGCTTGGCGCCCTTGAAGCTGGGCAGGAACGAGTGGTGGATGTTGATCACCTTGCCGTAGAGGCGCCTGGACAGCCCGTCCGAGAGCACCTGCATGTAGCGCGCCAGCACCACCAGGTCGGCGCCGGTGTCCTTGACCAGCTCCAGCAGGCGGGCCTCCTGCTCGGCCTTGTTGTCGCGGGTCACCGGCCAGCAGTGATAGGGGACGCCCTCCCGCTCGGCGTCGGCGCGCGAGGTCTCGTGGTTGGAGACGATGCCCACGATGTCGGCGTCCAGCCAGCCCACCCGGATCTGGTAGAGCAGATGCTGCATCGCGTGGTCGAACTTCGAGACCATGATCACCATCTTCGGGCGACGCGCGCTGTCGCCCAGCGTGATGCGCATCTCGTAGCGGTCGACCACCGGGCGCAGGGCGCGGTCGATGTCGTCGGCGGTCAGCCGCCCCGGCGCCCAGAAGGCGATGCGCATGAAGAAGCGGTTCATCGCCGGATCGCGGAACTGGTTGGATTCCTCGATGTTGCCGCCGATCGAGGCCAGCTCGGTGGTGATGGCGGCGACGATGCCCGGCTTGTCGTCGCAGCTGAGGTTCAGCACGAACTGGCGGATGTCGGCGGGTCCGGTCATGGAGGGTCCTCTGCGGTTCCGGGCGGCGCCCCGGGGTATCGGTGGCGGGACTATGGCGATCCGCGCGCCCGGCGCCAGCGCCATGAGCGGCGGGCGACGGCACGGAAGCGACCTTGCGCGTCGCACGAAGGGGAGGAGAAGCGCCATGCAGGGACGGCTGGCCGAGATGATCGCCCGGCACGCGGGGCCCGGTCGGATCGTGTGGATCGGCCTGCGCCCGGCCCGGCGCGCGGACGTGGTCGCGGCGGAGGAAGCGCAGATCGCCCTCGACGGTCTGCAGGGCGACCACGCCCGTCCCGGCGCCCGCGCGGTCACGCTGATCCAGGCCGAGCACCTCGAGGCGATCCGCGCGCTGGCCCGGGCGCCCGGCGCCGGCTTTGCCGACCTGCGCCGCAACCTGGCCGTGGCGGGGATCAACCTTGCCGCCCTGCGCGGGCGCAGCATCCGGGTGGGCGGCGCGGTGCTGCGGGTGACCGGCCCCTGCGCGCCCTGCTCGCGGATGGAGGCGGCGCTGGGGCCGGGCGGCCACTCGGCCATGCGCGGGCACGGGGGCATGACGGCCGAGGTTCTGGTCGCGGGGCCCGCGCGGCTGGGGGACGCGGTCACGCCCCTCGAGGATCCTCCCGCCTGATCGCGCGCCTTTCCCCGCTCCGCGTCGCAAGGCAGTCTGCCCGCGGCAAACGACCCGGGAGGACCCTCATGCGCGCCATGCGCCTTCACGCCCTCAACGAGCTTCTGCGCCTCGACGAGATCCCCGCCCCCGAACCCGGGCCCGGCGAGGTCCGCCTGCGGGTCGAGGCCTGCGGCCTGAACTTCGCCGACACCCTGCATGTGAAGGGCCGCTACCAGGAGAAGAAGACCCTTCCCAGCGCGCTCGGCGGCGAGGTCTGCGGCCTCGTCGAGGCGCTGGGCGAGGGGGTCGAGGGCCTCGCCCCCGGCGACCGCGTGGCGGCCCTCGTGGCCGAGGGGCTGGCCGAGCAGACCCTGGCCGACGCGCGCCTGTGCACCCCCGTCCCCTCGGGGATGAGCGCGCAGGACGCGGCCTCGTTCCAGGTGGCCTACGGCACCTCCCACGTGGCGCTCGATCATCTGGCGCGGATGCGGCCGGGCGAACGACTGCTGGTCACCGGGGCGGCCGGGGGCGTGGGGCTGAGCGCGGTCGAGATCGGCAAGCTGATGGGCGCCGAGGTCATCGCCTGCGCCCGCGGGCCCGCGCGGCTGGAGATCGCGAAAGCCGCCGGCGCCGACCACCTGCTCGATTCCGAGACCCAGGACATCCGCGAGGTCTGCCTCGGGCTGGGCGGCCTCGACGTGGTCTACGACGCGGTGGGGGGCGAGCAGTGGACGGCGGCCTTTCGCTCCTGCCGCTTCGGGGCGCGGCTGCTGCCGATCGGCTTCGCCTCGGGCGAGGTTCCCCAGATCCCGGCCAACCACCTGCTGGTCAAGAACCTGACCGCCATCGGCTTCTGGGTGGGCGCCTACAAGACCCACGCCCCCGAGGTGCTGTCGGGCAGCCTTGCGCAGCTGTTCGCCTGGTGGCGCGAGGGCAAGCTCAAGCCCCATGTCTCCCACCTGCTGCCGCTCGAGGAGGCCGAGGCGGGGCTCGACCTGCTGCGCAGCCGCAAGGCCACCGGCAAGGTGGTGGTGACGATGGGATGAGGCCGGCGCGCCAGGGGGTCGGCGCGCCGTGGGGGCTTCGCGGGGGCCTCGGGGCGGCCTCGGGGGGCCTCCCCTACTCGGCCGCGAGCGCCCGGTCGGGGGCGCCGCGGTAGGCGTCCTCGACGAACTCGGCCAGGCGGTCGACCAGCGGGTTGGGGGCGCCGTCGGCGCGGTACATGTTGATCAGGTATTCGGGCAGGTCCGGCAGGGCGCCGCCGTGGCGGATCACCTCGAGGTGACGCTGGGCGGCGGTCTCGATCACCGCATGGACCGCGAGATCGGCCGAGACCGAAGCCTCGATCGTGCGCGTGGTCTCGGACTCCACCGCCATCTCCCAGGGGATGCCCGCAAGGTCCAGCTCCTCCTGCACCGAGGCGCGGAAGATGCAGTTGTTCTCGAAGGCGAGCCGCAGGGGGCGCGCCTTCCAGGCGTGGCCGCCCGGCGCGCCGACCCAGACCAGCGTCGCGCGCTCAAGCAGCTCGGCGCCGGGGCGGGCGCTGTGCTCGGTGGTCAGGATCAGGTCGGCCTCGCCCCGCTCGCGCAGCGCATGCAGGCGGCGGGTGTAGGAGCTGACCAGGGTGATCTTCACGCGCGGGAATTCGCGACTGAAGCGCTGCAGCACCTGGGGGATGTGGGGGTAGACGATGTCGGCGGGCACGCCGAGCGTGATCTCGCCCTCGAACGCCTGGCCGGTGAGCCGTCCCCAGGCCTCGTCGTTGAGCGCGATCATGCGCCGCGCGTAGGACAGGAGCAGCTCCCCCTGGGAGGTCAGCTGAGGCGCCCGGCCGGTGCGGTCCAGCAGCGGCAGGCCGATGGATTCCTCAAGCCTTTTCAACTGCATGGATACTGCCGACTGGGTCAGATGCAGTCGGGCGGCGGCCTTGGTCACGCCGCCGGCCTCGGCGACCATGGCGAAGCTGCGCAGGGCGGTGATGTCGAGATTCCTGGGCATATCACGCTCCGTGATGCTGGCCGTCAAAACCATTCGTTTGCGGAATGTAACACGCCTCTCCATATCCATCAACGACGGTGATGCAGTCTGGTTCAGCATCACGATCGGTGAATGGAGAAGGAACATGAGCAACACGGCTGTCGCGACCCGCGCACCCGCCGCGTCCCGCGGCGTCGGCGTCTTCGGGTTCGTCTCCCGCTTCGTTGAGATGCGGGAAGTCGCCCGGCAGCGCAAGGCGCTTGCGCGACTGACCCCCGAACAACTGCGCGACATCGGCCTCGATGGCGATCTGGCGCGCAGCGAGGCGGACCGCCCTTTCTGGGACGCGCCGCAGGGGTGGCGTTGATCGTCGCCGGCGCGCCCGGAGCGGCGCGATGAGAGAGGGCCGCGATCTGCGGCGCCGACGCAACGGCAACCTTTCTTTTACCGGACGTGAAAGATAGTCGGGCGCGTGAACTCTTCACGCGCCCGTCGCTTTTGATTAACGCAACGGGCCTAAGGGTGATTTCGCCAGTGGGTGGGTGCGTTTGGGAGCGCCGGATGATGAACGGCCGGATGAACATTTGGCGGCGGGTGCAGCGCGACCGAAGGGTCGGGCGCTGGAACGTGCGCCTGACGCTGGCCGAGGCGAAGATGCGCCGCGAGCTTGCCTGGCGCTACGGCTGGTGACCGTCTGAGGCGGGCCGGGCGGCTGCGCCCGGGCCCGCATGGCGCGGCCTGACCGCGCGATCGCCGGGCTCAGCCCAGCGGAATTTCCAACAACTCCCGGTAGATCGGCCCCGCAGGACCCAGGTCCGAGCGGTAGAGCGCGGCCGCGTCCGGCTGGAACGGCTCTGCCGCAAACCCGGCATTGCGCGCGAGCCAGCGCGCCAGCCCCTCGCCCGCCGGCGCCCGGGTCGAGAACCGGGCCACGGTGACATGGGGGGTGAAGCGCGCGTGCGGCAGCTCGAGCCCGCCGCGCCGGCAGGCCCGGCGCACCGAATCGCGCAGGGCAGACAGCGTCGAATCGGCCGCGGCCATGACATGGGCCGAGCGGGGCCGCCCGCCGCCGAACACGCCCACGCCGCGCAGCGCGAGGGTGGGGGCGGGGGGCGAGAGCCGCTCGAGCTCCACCGCCACGTCCTCCAGCAGCTCGGGCCGCTGCTCGCCGAGGAAGGCGAGCGTCAGATGCAGGTTCTCGGGATCGGTGGGGCGACCCTCCTCGATGTCGTCGCCCAGCTCCTCGAGGCGGTCGCGGAGGGAGTCGGGCATCGGCAGGGCGACGAAGGCGCGGATCATGGGCAGGTCCCGGGCTCGGGCAGCTGGGGAGGGGATCGGCGCATGCAACCTTGCGCGCTGCGCCCGATCAACCCCCCGGGCCGCCCCCCCGCGGAAAACCGGCGACAATGCCGCGGAGGCTTGAGACCGGCGACGCTCACGGTCCATGCTCGCCGCGAAACAAAGCTGGCGCCCCCACGCAGAACCCGGCGCCCGCAGGGAGGATTTCCATGACTGACGCGACCCGGGACGACACAGTCGTCTCCTGGCCGATCTCCGTGCCCCAGGCAGAGCTCGACGACCTCAACGCCCGCATCGACCTGACCCGCTGGCCCGAGGCCGAACCCGCCCCCGGCGGCTGGGTCCAGGGCGCGCCGCTGGAAAAGCTGCGCGAGCTGGTCGACTACTGGCGCCACAGCTACGACTGGCGGCGCTGCGAGGCGGAGCTGAACGGCTTTGGCTCCTTCCGCACGGTGATCGACGGGCTGGGGTTCCACGTCCTGCACGCGCGGTCCCCGGTTCCCGGCGCCAAGCCGATGCTGATCACCCACGGCTGGCCCGGCTCGGTCGTCGAGTTCGCGCGCATCATCGGGCCGCTGACCGACCCCGCAGCCCATGGCGGCGACCCCGCCGACGCCTTCCACGTGATCGCGCCCTCGCTGCCGGGCTACGGCTTCTCGGACAAGCCGGCCGAGACGGGCTGGGGGGTCGAGCGCATCGCCAGGGCCTGGGAGGAGCTGATGCGCCGGCTGGGCTACGACGCCTGGGTGGCGCAGGGCGGCGACTGGGGGGCGGCGGTGACCACGCAGCTCGGCCATATCCGCGCCAAGGGGCTGGAGGCGATCCACCTCAACATGCCCTCCTTCGTGCCGGAGCGGGACGATCCCGACCCGGGGCCGGAGGAGAAGCGCGCGCTCGACCGCAACCGCGCTCACCGGCACGAGCACACGGGGTATTCGCGCATCCAGTCCACCAAGCCCCAGACGCTCGGCTACGCGCTGACCGACAGCCCCATCGGCCAGGCCGCGTGGATCTACGAGAAGATGCACGCCTGGACCGACAACGACGGCGATCCCGAGAGCGTGGTGTCCAAGGACGAGATGCTCGACAACATCATGATGTACTGGCTGCCGGCGGCGGGCGGATCCTCGGCCCGGCTGTACTGGGAGAGCTTCCGCCGAAGGCCCCCGCAGGTGGACATCCCCACCATGGCGACGGTTTTCCCGCGCGAGATCGTGCCCGCGCCCCGGTCGTGGTGCGAAAAGGTCTACACCGACATCCGCCGCTGGACCGAGGTCGAGAAGGGCGGCCACTTCGCCGCCTTCGAGCAGCCCGAGATCTTCGTGCGCGAGGTTCGCGACGCCTTCCGTCCCTTCCGCTGAACGACAGGGGGGGCGCCCGAGCCGGGCGCCCCCTGCCCTACCCGCCCAGCCGCGGCCCCCAGCGGCGCGCGGCGGGCGCGGCCGAGGCGCCGTGCAGGATCGCCGACATCGCCACCGCCAGCCCCGCGATGGCGAGGATGTCGTCGCCATGCGACAGGTCCCGCCCCTCGACCGCGATCAGCGCGAACAGCGCGGTCGCGAGCCCCCTCGGCCCGAACCAGCCCATGAACAGCCGCGCGCGGGGCGGCGCGTCCGTGCCGCCCAGCGACAGCCAGATCGCCAGCGGCCGCACGAAGACCAGCGAGACGAGGACCAGCCCCGCCTCCCGCCACCCCGCGCGGTCGAAGACCTGGGGCAGCATCGAGGTTCCGATCAGCACGAAGGCGGCAAGCACCAGCACCTGCCCCTCGCCGTCGAGGAACTCGACCAGGAAGCCGCGGGGCGGCTCCTGCGGCCCGGTGAGGGCCAGCGCGCCGCCAAAGCCGAGCCCGGCCGAGAAACAGGCCACGAAGGCGTTGCCGCCCAGCGCCTCGGCGGCGAAATAGGCGAAGGCGACGACGGCGAGCGCGGCGATCCCCTCGGATTCGTCCTGCGTCCAGCCCCGCGCCCGGGCGAGCCCCAGAAAGGCGCCCCCCGCCAGGCCCGCGAACAGCCCCGCCGCCGCGCCGAAGCCGATCTGGGCGGCCATGAACTGCGCGAAATCGGCCACGCTCATCGCCGCGTCGCTCTCGGTCGCGCCCGCGAGCGTGGCGAACAGCAGGACCAGCGGCAGGGCGAGCCCGTCGTTCAACCCGCTCTCGACCACCAGGGCGCGGCGGACGCGCTCGGGCAGCAGGGGCGAGGTGGCCACCGCCTGGCCCAGCGCCGCGTCGGTCGGGGCGAGGATCGCCGCAACCAGCGCCACCTCGAGCAGGGGCCAGCCGGGCAAGAGCAGCACTCCGGCCCCGAAGCCGATCCCCACCGACAGCGGCAGCCCCACCGCCAGCATCCGCGCGGGCCAGCGATGGGCGCGCACCAGCGCGCGGGCGTCGGTGCGCGCGGCGTCCGAGAACAGGACCAGGGCCAGCGCGATCTCGGCCACGATGTCGAGCCGCGCGTCCAGCGCCCGGGGGGCGAGCCCCACGCTCCACAGCCCCAGGCCCAGGGCGAGGCAGATCACCGGCATGGTCAGCGGCGTCTCGGCCAGCCGCCTGGCCGAGGCGGCATAGGCGAAGATCCCCAGGGCGAGGATCAGCAT
This sequence comes from uncultured Albimonas sp., assembly GCF_963977235.1. Taxonomy (NCBI): domain Bacteria; kingdom Pseudomonadati; phylum Pseudomonadota; class Alphaproteobacteria; order Rhodobacterales; family Paracoccaceae; genus Albimonas; species uncultured Albimonas sp. The sequence continues at coordinate 29,910 of NZ_CAXBOD010000048.1, read as the reverse complement.
GGTCGGTTCGTGCATTCGCGCCCCCCTCGGGTCGCCGGGGAGACCCGGCGCGGCGCACAGGGAACCGCGCCGGCGCGTGGGCCGCAAGGGCGACGTAGGGCGCATTTCAATGCGCCGCGGCGGGGGAGGTCCGCGGGAGGGCGCATGGCGAGGCGCCCTGCGGGAACGCGAAAGGGCCGGGGCGTTGCGGCCCCGGCCCTTCCGGTTGCTGGCGCTCGGCCCCGGTCAGGCGAAGAACAGGTCGTCGGTCGTGAGCTGATCGAAGTCCTCGGAAGTGACCTTGGCCACCTTGTCGTTCTCGACCTTCACCCAGGCGAAGTCCTTCTTCCTGTGCGTCTTGAACGACACGTCGTCGAGGCCGACCGAGGCGTCGAAGCCCTCGATCCGGATCAGGTCGAGCCCGGCCTCGAAATCGGCCAGCTCGTCCCAGCCGCCCTTCTTCTGCACCGCGAAGATGTCCTCGCCGGCGCCGCCGATCATCAGATCCTTGCCCAGGCCCCCGACCAGCAGGTCATCGCCCTGGCCGCCGCGCAGCTCGTCCTTGCCGCGACCGCCGTAGAGCGCGTCGTCGCCGGCCTTGCCCAGCAGCACGTCCTTGCCCTTGCGGCCGTAGATCAGGTCGTCGTCCATGGTCCCGACAAGCTCCTGCCTGCCGTTGCCCCCCACGATCTTCTCGCCGTAGCCGAAGTCGAACAGCGCCAGCACCGGGTCGTGGTCCGAGGCCTGCTCGGCCTGGTCGGCGTTGGCGTGGACATAGTCGATCTCGACCCCGCCCAGCAGGTTGGCGGTCGCCAGGATGTGGTCCAGCGCCTGGGCGTTGCCGTCGAAGATGTAGGACCAGACGTCCTGGGGATCCGCGAACTCGGCCAGATGCGTCAGCACCTTGTCGAGCCCCGTGCCGACGAGATCCTCGGCCACCTCGTCGGTGAACTCGAAGGTGTTGAGGTCGCCCAGCACCACCACCTTGGCGTCGGGATCGGCCGCGACCAGCGCGTCGACCACCTCGTTGACCGCCCTGGCGGCGGCCTCGCGGTCGGCCTCGCCGCCCTGCTCGAACGGGTGGTTGGCGCCGAAGATCGGGTCGGAGCCCGAGCGCGAGGGGAAGTGGTTGTTGATCAGCGTGATCTCTTCGCCTTCGAAGCGGAAGGTCGCCAGCAGCGGCTCCCGCGTGCCGGCGAAGGCGTCGGGATCGGCGACGCCGTAGGCGGCGAGCGCCTCCGCGTCGAGCGTCTGCGTGGCCAGCAGCTCCACCCGCTCGGCGTTGTAGAGGTAGGCGTTGCGGATGTTGCCGCCGGGCACGCCGCCGTGGCTCTGCTCGAGCCCGTAGTCGCTGTCGATGAAGCTGTAGGCGGGCCCGCCCAGCGCCACGATGGCGTCGGCCAGCGCCTGCAGCGTCTCGTCGGCCGCCACGATCCCGTCCATCAGCCCGTCGGAGACGCCGGAGTTGTCCTGGATCTCCTGCAGGCCGAGGATATCGGGGGCGCCCAGGTTCTCGACGATCTGGCGGGCCAGGGCCATGATCTGGGCCGCGTCGTCATCGTCGGAGTCGCCCGTGCCGCTCGCCGAGGTCAGGTTGAGCACGTTGAAGGTGGCGACCGAGAGCTTGTCGCCGCCCCCCGTCAGGGTCGTGACCTCGGGGGCGTTGGTCGAGGGGGTCTCGACCGTGAACTCTTCCGTCACTCCGATCTGGTAGTTGCCGAAGTCGTAGCCCACCACGCCGGTGACGTCCGAGAGCAGGTCGCCGACGTTCAGCGTCGGCGCCTCGAACCCCTCGGGCAGCAGGCCGCTGTCGTACTGGATCTGGATCCGCTCGGGGTTCAGGTCGCCGTAGCCGTCGGCGTCGGCGTTGATCTGGAGGACGCCGCGGTCGGTCAGCGCGGGCGTGGTCGCCTCGCCGTTGTCGGAGACCACCCAGGTCTCGTCAAAGCGGTTGGTCGGGGCGATCACCGCGCCGCCCTGCACGGTCACGACCATGCCCTCGAGGCTCTCCCAGAAATCGATGGCGTCGAGCGTGGGGTCGAAGTCGACGTCGTCCGCGTTGAGGTCAACGGGCAGCTCGTCCTCCGAGATGATCCGGTCGGGGATCTGGCGCCCGCCGGCCCCCACCACGATCGCCGCGGGCAGGTCGTTGCCCGAGGACAGGATCTCGATGGTCGGGCCGCTCAGCTGGGTGAGCGCGAGGTTCCCGGTCGAGGCGCCGCCGGCGATGTATTCCTCCACCGTGCCGGTGACCTCGGCCGCGTCGCCCACGGCCACCGAGGGCGCGCCGCCGGTGTAGACGAAGATCGCGTCCGAGGTGGCGTCGTCGCCGTCGCCCTCGGGGTCCTGCAGATAGAAGCCGTTGCTGTCGACCGCAGTGACGATGCCGGCGGTCTTCACGCTCATCCCCTCGAAGGCCGACATGTGTCCGGCGCCCTGGATCTGGCCGATCGAGGCCTCGTCGGGCAGCAGGTTGAACAGCGAGGTCGTGCCCGTCACCTCATAGGACACCGCGATCTGGGCGAAGCCCGAGGCGCTCTGCTCCTGGGGAATGAACTCGATCACCTCGGGGGCCAGGTCGCCGTTGCCAAAGCCGGGCATGTAGTCGACCAGCGAGACGTTGGCCGGGTCGGTGATGTCCATCACGAACACGCCCGAGTCCCGCTCCATGCCGATGAAGGCGAAGGTCTTGCCGTAAGCCGTGCCGATCTCGATCGCCTCGGGCTCGGGGCCCTTGGCGTCGGAGCGGTTCTCCCCCTCCTCGCCGTCGTCGTCGTTGAAGCGCTCGGGGTAGTTGGCCGCGATGAAGGTCTCGAACAGCGAGCCCGAGTCGTAGACCAGCGTGCCGTCTTCGGCGAAGATCGAGAACGATCGCGTGTTGAGCGCGTGCAGCACGTCGATGTCGCCGTCGCCGTCGGTGTCGCCATCCACGGTCGAGACGGTCAGACGCTCCAGCCCCGCGGTGTCGACGGACGGATCGAGCAGCCCGTCCTCAAGCAGATCCTCGACCCGGTCGGCGTCGAAGCCCCGGTCGTCGCCCTCGTTGGCGGTGACGAAGTAGGTCTGGCCGTCGACCTCGTAGGAGGCGATGGCGTCGGGCATGAACAGGCCGACGAGATCGTCGAAATTCTTGAGCTCGATGACGCCGTTGTCGTTGGCGTCGAGCTCATGGCCCGGGGTCGCGTAGTCGCGCGTGCCCAGCCCGATCACGTCGACGATGGTCATCGAGGCGATGTCGAGCACCGCCACCGCGTTGTTCTCCTGCAGGGTCACGAAGGCCTTCGCGCCGTCGGGCGACAGGGCGATGTACTCGGGCTCCATGTCCAGCGCGAAGTCGACGCCGGGCGCGATGCGCACGCCGTTGTCGCGGGCCAGATCCTCGAAGCCGTTGAAGGCGGTGAAGTCGAGAAGGGTCGAGGTCGGCGCGGCCGGGTCGGTCACGTCGATCACGGCGACGGTTCCCAGCGGGTTGTCGTCGTGGTCGGAGTCCTCGTTCTTCTCGCCCTCGCCGGCGACCAGGATCTTCGCGCCGTCGTCGGTGAAGGTGATCATGTCGGGCAGGTTGCCGACGTCGGCGGTCGAGATCAGGGCGCCGGTCTCTGCGTCGAAGATCGCCACGAAGCCGGGCTGGGAAACCTGTGTGGTCTCGCCAAAGATGGTCATCTCGACAGGCGCGCGGGCGATGGCGGCCGCGATCAGGCCGTTCTTGATGTCGACCGACTGCACGCCGTCGTAGCCCGGCAGCGCGGTCAGGTCGATGGACAGCAGCAGCGACCCGTCGGCCGCGTCCAGCACGTCGATGCTGTCGTTCTCGCCGTTGGTGGTCGCGAGCTTGCCGTCGTCGAACTGCACCACCTCCGAGCCGCCCTCGCCGACGCCCGAGTCATGCTGCCACACGCGCGCGAGGCGCACCGTGCCCGAGGGCTGGGGGGCGTCGATGCCGGGGCCCGGCTCCTCGATGTCGGCCCCCGACTTCACCACGATGTTGCGGAAGGCGAAGCCCTCCGAGCCGCCGTCGGTCACGGCCCGGAAATTCAGGGTCAGCTCGGCGCCGGTCCCCTCGATCGCGGCGGCGAACTCGGTCAGCTCGTTGCTCAGGGCAATGCCGCCCACGCTCAGCGGATCGTCGAGCGAGACCTGCGTGCCGTCGGCCAGCGTGTAGGTCAGCGCGCCGTCCTCGTCGGCGACCGCCTCGAACAGGGTCACGGCCTCGGCGCCGTCGATCGAGGCCTCGAACACGAAGCTGTCGTCGGACTCGAAGTCGCCCATGGCCGCAAGGTCGATCGAGACGGTCAGGTCGTCCTGCCCGGCGATGTCGAACACCCAGGTCGCCGAGACCTCGCCCGTGGGGTTGTCGTCGTTGAGCGTGTCGGTGACGCCGAAGAACGGGTCGGCGTCGGTGTCGTCGACGATGCCCAGCGTGTCGCCGGGGAAGGTGACCAGCGTGTCGTCCAGCACCGCGAACGGGATCGAGGGGGAGACCCCGCGCTGGTAGACCTGCGCGCCGTCGCCCGAGGACGAGAACGCGTCCGCATAGGCGTTGTCGAACGAGACCAGGTTGACGGCGGCCTCGGCGGTCAGGTCGGAGGCGACGATGGTTCCGCCGACGGCGGTGGGCGCGGACGGAGTCGGAAGGACGGCCACGGGCGTTTCCCCTCGGAAAGGCGGCCCCGCGAACGGAGCGCAGATCGATGACGCCCGCGCGCGGGCGCGCACGAACGGGCCCGGACGCGGCAGGCGTCCGGGTCGGCCCGCCGGATCGCGGCGGAGCCGGGCCAGCGGTTCGTATCAGCGAAAAACCCGAGCGATCTTCGCGGATTGGCGAAGATTGGGAGACGGAAAAATGTCCGTTCTGCGACGTCTTGAAGTTGACGCAACGGCTGCACGCGGCCGTCCCGCCAAGCGGGATTCATCGCCGTCGCAGGTCGGGCCGTGCGGCGGCCTCAGAACCTGGTCTTGAGGAAGACCGCCTCGGGCAGGTTGCGGATCACGCTCATCAGCAGCGCCCATTTCCAGTGGATCACGTGGTGGCGGCGCTTCTCGACGCCCTCCACGATCAGCTTCGCCTGCTGCTCGGCCGAGATCACCAGCGGCTTGGGCAGGTCCATGCCTGCGGTCATCGAGGTGGCGACGAACCCCGGTCGCACCAGCGTCACCGTCAGGTCGGTCGCCGCATAGCGCTGGCGCAGCCCCGAGAGCATGGTCGCGAACCCCGCCTTGGCCGCCCCGTACCAGTAGTTGCGCGCCCGCCCCCGGTCGCCCGCGACCGAGCCGATGCCCACCACCGCCGTGCGGCCGGGCAGCTTCGCCAGCCGCGCCGCCGCGGCCTCGAGCGTCACGGCCGGCCCGGTGAAGTTGGTCGCCACGATCTGCGCGATGGCGGCGGGGTCGTCCTGGATCGCCTCCTGCTCGCCCAGCAGGCCCACGGCGCAGAGCACGATCGAGGGCGTCTCGGGCAGCCCGTCGAGGAACGCCCCGGCCGAGGCCAGGTCGGTGGCGTCCCAGGCGTGGGTGCTGACGGCGACGTCGAAGCGGGCGCGCAGGTCGGCGGCGTCCCGCTCCAGCGCCTCTGGCCTGCGGCCGGCAAGCTGGATCGGGCGGCCCTTCGCGGCCAGCAGCCTGGCCACCTCGCGCCCCATGTCGGAGCCCGCGCCGAGGATCAGGGCGGGCCGGCGGTCGGGCCCGCGGGCGTCGGAAGCGGCGTCGGTCAAAGGTCCAGTCTCCGGGCGAGGGCGGTGGCGAAGGCGCGCGCCCTGGCGGGCGAGGCGCGGAAGGCGGGGGCGCGAGGCTCGGTCGCGGCGAATTCGGCGGCCGTCATGCGGGCGTCCTTGGCGAGGTAGACGCGCCCGCCGTGGTCGGCGGTCAGGCGGTGCAGTCGCTCGATCACGAAGAAGGCCCGCGGGGTGGCGGGGAAATCGAGCGCCAGCGTCCAGCCGCGGCGGGGGAACGACAGGCTCGGCCCCTCGCGTCCCTCGCCGAGCGCCTTGAGCACGGCGAGAAAACTGCCCTGCCCCGCGGCCGAGGTGGTTTCCAGCATGGCGCGCAAGCCCTTTCGGGCCGTCTCGGGCGGCAGGGCGCACTGGAACTGCACGAAGCCGCGGCGGCCGTAGATCCGGTTCCAGCCCAGCACGGCGTCGAGCGGGTGGAAGCACTTGCCCCAATCGACGAGCGCCGGGCCCCGCCGCTCGGCCCGCCCGCCGCCGGCCCAGTAGAGGGCGTTGAAGGCGCGCATGGTGATCAGGTTCAGCGCGAAGCCCGGGATCAGGTCGGGCGGCGGGCCGAGGCTTTTCTCCTGCGCCTTCAGCGCCCAGCGGTCCAGCTTGCAGGTGGCGTCGAGCTCCTCATACCCCGCGTCCTCGGCCCGGTAGAGGATCGACCGCCCCAGCTCCCGCCCCGTCGACAGGCAGTCGATCCAGGCGGAGGCGTGGGTCCAGCCGTCCGAGGCCTCGATCAGGTCCATGGCGGCGTCGAGATTGGCGGCGCGCACCGTCTCCTGCCGCAGCCAGCCGCTCTCGACGCGGCGCAGGCGGATCGCGGCGCGGGTGATGAAGCCGGTCAGGCCCATCCCGCCGCAGGTCTCGGCGAAGCCGGGATCGCCGGGCGCGAGGCGCGTCAGGGCGCCGTCGGCGCCCATCAGCTCGACCCATTCGACATGGTCGCCGAAGGACCCGCCGCCCGGCGCGTGGTGGTTCTTGCCATGCACATCCGCCGCGATGGCGCCGCCCAGGCTGACAAAGCGGGTGCCGGGGACCACTGCGGGGAACCAGCCGCGGGGCAGCAGCGCGGTGGCGATCTCGCCCAGCGAGACGCCGGACTCCGCGACCAGCACGCCGGTCCCTGGGTCGAAGGACACAAAGCGGTCGAGGCGCGCGGTCTCGACCGCGAGGCCCAGGCCGGTCGCGGGCGGCAGCGCCGCGTCGCCATAGGCCCGCCCGAGGCCGCGGGGCGCGATGCCCTCGCCCTGCCGGCGCAGCAGCGCCGCTGCGGCCTGCGTGTCGGCGGGCGCGGCGCGATGGGCGGGGAGGACCGGAAACCGGCCCCATCCCGAGAGCGGGGCAGGCGCGGGCGGGCCGTCAGCCCGCAGGGGCGCAGGCGGGCCGTCAGCCCGCAAGGGCGCAGGCGGGCCATCAGCCCGCAAGGACGCGGGCGGGCGGCCGGCGTCGGCGGCAGGCGCGCCGGGTTCCGAGGGGGCCGGGTCGGAGGCCGGCTCGGGGCGCGCGCTCATCGGGCGGCCGGCGGCTCGTCCGCTCCCGCGTCGGTGTTGAACACGAAGCGGCGGTCGAACTGGTACTTGGCCACGTAGCCGACCATCAGCCCCAGGACCGCCCCCGTCTCGCGCGCCAGGTTGGTGTGCCAGATCCACCAGGCCAGCGCCTCGGACCCCCAGAAGATCGCGGTCGTGGCGCCTCCCATCAGCGTGTAGAGCGCGAAGCGACGGGCGTGGGCCTTCGCGCCGGTGGAGCGGTCGAAGAAGATCCAGCGCTTGTCGAGCAGGTACTTCACCACCAGCCCCACAGCGGTGCCGAAGCCGATGGCCAGCGTCAGGGCCAGCGGCCCGTGCCACTCCGCCCGCCAGCCGAGCTGGCCCGAGGAGACCACGCCCAGCAGATCGTCCAGCACCCAGTCCAGCAGATGCGGCGCCCAGCCGAAGGCCACCGTCTCCTCCTGGCGCAGGGCCGCGAGCACCAGGCGCTGGGCGGCGAGGTTGCAGATGGTCGCGATCACGGCAAAGCCGACATAGCGCACCGCGATCTCGGTCGCCGACAGGCGACCGCCGCGGCGAAGGCCGCCCGGGCCGTAGTCCGGATAGGCCGAGGACGCGGGATCGGCGTCCAGCGCGTAGTCCTTGTCCTCGTCGATGCGCTTCACCCGGGGGCCCGCCTTCATCCGCCTACATCACCGTCGCCAGACCGCCGAGCACGACGATCCCGGCCCCGCAGCAGATCGAGACCGCGTCCTTCACCGCGAACAGCACCGGGTCGTCGTCCATGCCGCCTCGGTGGGCGATCATCACCATGCGCGAGATCCAGTAGAGCAGGATCGGAGGCGCCCCCCAGAGGATTAGCGGAGATTCGTAAAGCCTCTGCACCGCGGGCGAGTAGATATAGAGCGCCAGCACCAGCACCGCCGTGTAGCCCGCCGCGATCGCCATCATGGTGACCACGTTGAGATCCTCGGCCCGGTAGGCGCGGCCCGAGGTCTCGGACTTGCCCGCGGCGGCGAGGTCCACGAGCTCGGTCTGCCGCTTCATCGCCGCCAGCGACAGGAACAGGAAGGTCGAGAGCGCCAGCATCCACGGCGAGGGCGGCAGGTCGACGGCCATGCCCCCTGCGATCACCCGCAGGGTGTAGAGCCCGGCGAGCAGGCAGATGTCGATCACCAGCTCGCGCTTGAGGGCCAGCGAATAAAGCAGCGTGGCGCCGAAATAGACGCTCAGCACGCCCACCGTCATCGCGTTCACGGCGGCGGCCAGCGCAAAGCCCGCCAGGAACAGGCCACCGGCCATCGCCAGCCCGTGCATCGCCGGAACCTGGCCCGAGGCGAAGGGCCGGTTGCGCTTGCGCGGATGGGCGCGGTCGGCGTCGAGGTCGAGCAGGTCGTTGAGGCAGTAGACCGACGAGGCGACCAGCGAGAAGGCGGCGAAGCAGATCACCGCGGCCAGCACCTCGGATCCCGCCTCGCGGTGGGTGGCGAGCAGCGGCAGGAACACCAGCAGGTTCTTGAGCCACTGGTGCGGGCGCAGGGCGCGCAGGTAGGCGCGCGCGCGCGTCGGGCCGCCGGCGGGGGGATCGACGATCACCGGCGCGCGGGCGCCGGCGCCGGCCGCCTGCTCGGCGGCGAGGCGGGCGACCCGGGGCGCCGCGCCGACCACGATGCTGCGCCGCCCCCGCGCCCAGACCGGCAGGTCCCGCGCGTGGTCGCCGGCGTAGTCGTAGCCGCCCTCGCCGAAGCGTTCGGCCAGAAACTCGGCCTTGCGGTCGCCGCCGAGGTTCACGCCCTCGCGCGAGCCGTGGGCGGAGTCGAACACGCCCAGATGCGCGGCCACCGCGTCGGCGATGCGCTGATCGGCGGCGGTGACGAGATGCACCTCGCGTCCGCGGGCGCGGGCGGCGCGGATCAGCTCCAGCACCTCCTCGCGATAGGGGAGGCAGGCGACGTCGAGCGTCACCCGGTCGGCGATGGCGGCCTTGACCGCGGCCTTGCCGCCCGGCGCGGCGCGCAGCACCGCCACGAAGTCTGGCAGCCCGCCGGCCAGCAGGCCGATGGCGCTTTCATGGAGCGTATCGATGCGCGAGAGCGTGCCGTCGAGGTCGACGATCAGCGGCGGCTCGGTCTGGCCGTCGCCGGGCTGCGGCCCGACGCCCTCCTGCGAACCATCGACAGGGGGCGCGGCAGGATCGGGCGCAGGCGTCCCGGCGCCGCCCTCGTCCGCCGCCCGCGTGGCGAGGTTCCGGTCGCCCTGGGACATGTTCCGCCTTCCCGCCTTCGCACGCGTCGGCCGCGGCGGCGTCGCCGTCGGCATTCGAGACGCCCTGACTCTGCCGACATGAACGGCGGCTTGCAACCGAAAGGGCCGCCCGATCAGGCGGCCCCCCGTCGCATGTCGACAATCCCCGTCCGCGCCGCGCCGGGACCAGGCCCGGCGCGGCGGGACTCACGCGCCGTAGTCGGCGGGCAGCTTGTCGTAGATCTCGGACTGGAGCTTTTCCTGGATGCCCTCGACGTTGTCCTCGCCGACCTCGGCCACGATCGCCTCCCACTTCTCGATCAGGCCCTTGAGGGTCTCGACCTTGGCGGCGGCGTCGGCGATGCCGTGCTGGGACTCGGCGGTCTCGATGATCGCGTCGACGTCGCCCTTCACGAACTCGGCCTTGGTGGTCTTCATCTCGTCGGAGGGCTCGATGATCTCGACGCCGTGGGCCTCGGCCTCGGCCAGCACCTCCTCGTCGGAGGTGGTGTAGAACACCGTCGCGCCCAGGCTCGCCTTGCCGGCCTCGGCCAGCAGCATCTTGCGCTGCTCAGCCGAGAAGCCGGCCCAGGTGTCGGCGTTCCAGGTCATCATCGAGAGCGAGTGATAGGTGCCCAGGTTCAGCAGGGTGTTGTACTTGGCGGTGTCCCACAGCGAATAGGAGCGCATCGCGCCCGGCGCCTGGATGGCGATGTCGAGCGCGCCCTTGTCGAGCCCCTCGAACATCTCCGAGGAGGGCACGTTCACCTCGATGCCGCCGACCGACTGCGCCCAGCGCGACCACAGCGAGCCGGGCACGCGCATCTTCTTGCCCTTGAGGTCCGCGGTCGAGCGGATCGGCTCCTTGGAGATGATCGTGTAGGGCGAGGTCGAGTAGGTGCCGGTGTAGACCAGGTTCTGCTTCTCGTACTCCGCCAGGCAGTCGGGGCAGTGCAGCAGGTTGAACTCGGTCGCCATCGCCATCGCGACGACGTTGCTCGGCGTCGACAGGCCCATGTCGGCGACCAGCTGGGCGTTGGGGAACTCGGCCGGGAAATAGGTCATGGCCAGCATGCCCACGTCGGCGATGCCGTCGCCGATGCCGTTCATCGCAGGCTTTGCGCCCAGCAGCGCGCCGCCCTGGAAGTATTTCACGGTGTAGTCGCCGGTCGCCTCGACCGCTTCGATGAACGGATCGTAGCCGCCGACCGAGACGGGGTGCTTGGGGCCGACCCAGAGCGTGGCGGTGATGCGCTCGGCGGCGATGGCCGGCGCGGCGACAAGGGTCGCGACGGCGGCGGCCGTGGCCCACTTGGCGATCATCTTCATGACGGTTCCTCCTCCTGCGTCGTAGCGCGCGCGGGGGAGCGACGTGCGGTCCCCTGCGCGGTCGGGCGGCACGATGAACCGAACCGCGGGCGCGAGTCCATGGGTTTCGCACTGCGGTCCGCCCGGCTCGCTTCGCGGCGCCGCAGCATGGCGCGAGACCCCGGCCGGGGCAGCGGCGGAGACGGGGCTGACGCGGGGGCGCCTGGCCGACCTGCCGACCGGCAGGCTTGAAAAGCCGCGCCCTCCGGCGCATGACAAGGCCTGCGCCCCCGCCGCCCCTCCCTTCGCGCCGCTCTCGCCCCGGAGCCCTCGCCCCCCTTGCCCTCGCCCCCCTTGCCCGCGCGTCCTTCCTCCCACGCCCCCGCTCCGGGCTCGCTCGCCGGCGAGCCCTCCGGCGCGCGGCCAACCTCGGCGCAGGGTCGGGCGCTGAGCGCGGCGATCGCGGCGCTGCTGACGCTGACCGCCTTCTCGGCGCTGTTCGAGTCGTTCTCGGGCTGGCACGGCGCGAGCCTCGTGTCGGTCGCGGCGCTGCTGGGGGCCACGGCCGTCGGCCTGCCGCGGATGGGGCTGCGCGAGCGGCTGCTGCTGGCGGTGTCGCTGGCCGCGGGGGTCTGGGTGGCGCTGAGCGTCCCGCAGGCGGGGCTGCGCATCTACGAGGCGCTCGACCGCGCGGCGTTCCTCGCCGCCTTCATGCTGCTGCTCGCGGTGCTGCGCGACGGGGCGCAGAGCTCCTCGGATGTCGAGGCCTGCGGGGCCTGGATGACCCGCCAGCCGCCCTCGCGCCGCTATGGCGCCATCGCGGCGGGCAGCCACGTGCTGTTCCTGCTGATCAACATCGGCACGCTCAGCCTGCTGGCTCCGCTGATCCGGGCCGGCATCCGCGACAGCCAGGCGGCGGGCGAGGACGCCGAGGTGGTCGCGGCCAAGGAGCGTCGCCAGCACAGCGCCCAGATCCGCGGCTGGGCCTGCGCGATCATCTGGGCGCCGACGACGGTGACCCAGGCGGTGCTCGCCTCGCTGTTCCCGGAGGCCGACACCCGCATCGTGCTGGCGGGCGGCATCGGCTGGGGGATCCTGGCGCTGCTGGCCGGCATGGCCGAGGACCACGTCCGCTACCGCGGCCTGTCGCGGCGGATGGCGGCGCGCGGCGTCCTCACCCGCCGCGCCCCCCTGCCCGCCCCGCGCGAGGCGCTGGCCGGGCTCGCCGTCGTCTGCCTCAGCCTGGGCGGCATCGCCCTGGGGGTCAGCCTGGGGGCGGACGTCGGGGTGGTGACCGCGCTGATGCTGGGCGCGCCGATCCTGACGCTGGCCTGGATCTTCCTGCAGGGGCGCGCGAAGGGCCGCTCGGCCGCCGAGGCGCTGTTCGAGACCGGCCGCAGGGGCCGGCGCATCGTCACCCGCACCACGCCCGAAAGCGCGCCCGAGGCCTATACGCTGGCCTTCGCGGGCTTCATCGGGGCGATGGCCGCGTCCCTGGTCCCGCCGGGCGTGCTGGGCGAGACGGCCGGCGCGATTCCGGCCTGGGCGCTGCTGATGATCCCGCCTGTGGTGATGTGCATCGGGGTGCAGTTCGCGCTGACCCCGATGCTGTTCGCGGTGTTCTTCGGGCAGGCGCTGGCCTCGGGGCCGCTGCCCGTCGATCCCGCGCTGCTGGTGCTGTCGCTGGGCGGGGGCTGGTGCCTGGCGATGACCTGCTCGCCCTTCGGAGCGGGGGCGCTGGTGCTCTCGCGCGCCTCGGGCGTGTCTGCGGCGAAGCTGACGTGGGGGTGGAACCTGCCCTACACGGGATACGCGGCGCTGCTGCTGGCCTTGTGGCTGGCGTTGCTGAACGAGCTGGTCTGAAGACCGGCCGATCTGGGAGGAAGACCGATGACCAAGCGCTGGACGCGGCGGCCCGAGGGCTCGACCTGGGGCGACTGGGGCCCCGACGACGAGCTGGGCCGGATGAACCTGCTGGGGACCGAACAGGTCCTCAAGGGCGTGGCCGAGGTGAAGGAGGGCCGCGCCTTCCTGCTCTCGCTGCCGCTGGATCTGCCGGGGGGGAACCTTCTCAACCCGCGCCGGCATCCGCCGAGGCTGTTCGCCACCGACCGGGGCGGCGAGCCGTCCTACAACTTCGACGTCTCGCGGCTGGATCCGCGGTTCACCGACGTGATCTCGGACGACGCGGCGCTGATCCACCTGCAGTATTCGACCCAGTGGGACGCGCTGGGTCATGTCGGCGGGCGCTTCGACGCCGACGGGGACGGCGAGGCCGAGGCGCTCTACTACAACGGCTGGCGCGCGGGCGTGGACGTGGTGGGGCCGAGCGGCGCCGAGGCGCCGTTCGAGGGGCCGCAGGCCAGGCGCCTCGGCATCGAGAAGATGGCCGAGACCGCCGTGCAGGGCCGCGCGGTGATGATCGACCTGCGCGCGCACCTGGGCGACGGGCGCACGCTGGTCGACATGGAGATCCTGGGCCGGATCATGGAGGCCGACGGCGTCGCGGTGGAGCCCGGCGACATGGTCTGCCTGCACACCGGCTTCGCCGACCTGATCCGCGGCATGGCCGGCGACCCGGACCCGGAGGTCCTGCACGGCGCCTGCGCCGCGCTCAACGGTCGGGACGAGGCGCTGAAGTCCTGGGTGCGCGACTCGGGCGTGGTGGCGTTGATCGCGGACAACTATGCGGTCGAGGCGCATCCCGCGGCCGAGGGCCACGGCGACTGCTGCGCCTCGCTGCCGCTGCACGAGCTGTGCCTGTTCCAGCTGGGCGTGCACCTGGGCGAGCTGTGGTGGCTGAGCGATCTGGCGGCGCATCTGCGCGCGGCCGGCCGCTCGCGGTTCCTGCTGACCGCGCCGCCGCTGAACCTGCCGGGGGCGGTCGGCTCTCCGGCCTCGCCGGTCGGGACGGTCTGACGGAGGCGCGGAAGCGCCGCGTCGGGCCGGACGCCCGGACCCGCCGGTCCGCGCGCGGCGCGTGGCCGGCGGGGCGCCCGGGAGAGCCGTCTCCGGCGGCCGATGTCGGATGGCAGGGCCGGTCGCGGCGCGCGGGACGAAGGCTTCCCCAACGTTCCGCTCTGCGAAACCTTGTCGCGCGATGAAGTCCGGACGACCGATTGACCCGGTTGGGCCGCATGGATAGCGTTCGCCTCCGATCCGCGCAGAGACGCGGGCTCGTCTCCGATACGCCGCGGGAGGGGCGACGATGTCTTCAGCGTCCTGGCTCTCAGACCTGCTTGCGCGCAACGCGGCCGCGGCGGCGTCTCGCGGGGACTCGATCCCGCAGATGTGGGCGCGCGCGCCCGCCGAGGCGCCCTGCCTGATCCTGCCCGACCGCACCCTGAGCTATGGCGAGATCGATGCGGCCGCCCGGCGCGCCGCCTCGGGCCTCGCGTCGCTGGGAGTGGTCGAGGGCGACCGGGTCGCCTGCTGGCTGCCCAACCTTCCCGAATACCTGGTGACCTTTCTCGCCTGCTGCCGGCTGGGCGCGGTCTGCGTGGCGGTGAACACGCGCTATCGCTCGGTCGAGGTGGCCGACATCGTGGGACGCTCGGGCGCCCGTGTGCTGGTGCTGGCGCCGGGCTTCCGGGGGATCGATTTCGCCGCCATCCTCGAGGACGTGGACCCGGCGCAGGTTCCCGCGCTGGAAACGCTGGTGACCGTGGGCGAGGTCCCCGAGCCCGTCGCCCTTGGAGCGGCGAAGGTCGCGCCCTGGGAGGCGCTCGACGCCGCGCCGCCGATGGACGAGAGCCACGGCGCGCCCGGCTCCCCCTGCAAGGTGTTCACCACCTCGGGCACCACCTCCGGGCCGAAGTTCGTGCTGCACGCGCAGGCGACGCTGTCCCGGCACGGTCGGGACTCCGGCGCGGCGATGGGGCTGGCGGCGGAGGACTCGGTGCTGCTGCAGGCGATCCCGTTCTGCGGGGTGTTCGGCATGGCCCAGATTATGGCCGCGGCGGCCTGGGGGCGGCCCTCGGTGCTGCCGCCGGCGTTCGATGCGGGCCAGGCCGTGGCGCTGATGGCCGAGCACAGGGTCACCCACGCCAACGGCGGCGACGACATGATGGACCGGCTGCTGGCCGCGTCCGGCGACGCGCTGAACCCCGAGTTCCGCCATTTCGGCTACGCCCGCTTCAATCCCGCGCTCGACGACGTGGCCGAGCGGGCGAGCGCCGCGGGGATCTCGATCGTCGGGCTCTACGGGATGTCGGAGTGCATGGCCCTCTACTCGTTCCAGCCCGTCGACGCGCCGATGGCGCGGCGCAAGATGGGCGGCGGCGTGCCGGTCTCGCCCGAAGCAGGCGCCCGCGTGCGCGACCCCGAGACCGGCGAGATCCTGCCGCCGGGCGACCGGGCGGGGGAGCTCGAGCTGACCGGCCCCTCGATCATGCTGGGCTACCTGTTCAACGACGCGGCCACCGAGAAGACCTTCACGCCGGACGGCTGGCTGAAGACCGGGGACCTGGCGACGGCGACCGAGGACGGGGGTTTCGTGTTCCTCAACCGGATGGGCGACGCGCTGCGGCTGGGCGGGTTCCTGACCGACCCGCGCGAGATCGAGACCCACCTGATGACCCATCCCGACGTCGAGGCCTGCCAGGTCGTCGGCGTGCAGGCCGGGGGCAAGCCCCGGGCCGCGGCCTTCGTGATCGCGCGCGCGGGCGCGGCGGTCGACGAGGCCGCGCTGATCGCCCATTGCGACGGGCGGCTGGCGAAGTTCAAGGTTCCCGCCCGCGTGTTCGTGGTCGAGCGGTTTCCCGTGACCCCGAGCGCCAATGGCGAGAAGATCCAACGCAACCGGCTGCGGGAGACCGCCCAGGCGGCGGTCGACGCGGCCGTAGAGAAACGGAACCCCGTGTCATGAACCTGATCGAGCGCGCCATACGCGCCGTCTCCTCCGTCGTGATGGCGTTGGCGGCGGTGGCGCTGATCCTGATGATGCTGATGGTGACGCTGGACGTCGTGGGGAAGTACATCTTCACCGCGCCGGTGCCGGTCACCCTGGAGATGGTCTCCAACTACTACATGGTCGCGGTGGTGTTCCTGCCGATGGCCGCGGTCGAGCTGTGGGGCGGGCATATCCATGTCGAGCTGATCCACGCCCGCCTGCCCCGCGTCGGCCGGCGGATCCTCGACGTCACCGCCCATGCGCTCGCCTTCCTGTTCTTCGCCATGCTGACCGTCTTCGGATGGGAGGTCGCCATGGAGAAGTTCGAGGTCGGCGAGTACCTGATGGGCCAGTACTCGCTGGTGATCTGGCCGAGCCGCTTCCTGGTGCCGCTGGGCTGCGGGCTGATCGCGGCGCTGCTGATCCTCAAGACCGTGCGCTCGGCCATCCAGCTGGCGCGGCCGGACCTCGACCCTGACGACCAACCCTCTGCGCACGGAGCGACCGAGTGAGCGACCTGGATCCCGAACTCCTGGGCGGCATCGGCATCGTCGTGCTGATGGCGATGATCTTCCTGCGCGTGCCGGTGGGCGTCGCGCTGGGCTGCGTCAGCGCGGGGGGCATCTACCTGATCCTGGGGCCGCGCGCCTCGATCGGGATGCTCTCCGAGATCCCCTACGACTTCACGGCCCACTGGTCGCTGTCGTCGATCCCGATGTTCCTGCTGATGGGCTATTTCTGCTTCCACGCGGGATTGACCGAGGGGCTGTTCCGCCTCGCCCGGATGTGGCTGTCATGGCTGCCGGGGGGGCTGTCGATCGCCTCGATCCAGGGGGCGGCGCTGTTCTCGGCCGTCACCGGCTCCTCGCTCGCCTGCACCGCGGCGATGGGGCGGATCGCGGTGCCCGAGATGATCAAGGCGGGCTACGACAAGGGGCTCGCCACCGGCACGGTCGCGGCGGCAGGCACCATCGGCTCGATGATCCCGCCCTCGATCCTGCTGATCCTCTACGGCATCTTCGTCGAGCAGCCGATCGGCGCCCTGTTTCTGGCGGCCTTCCTGCCGGGCGTGCTGACCGGGGTGATGTATTCGATCATGGTCTGCGTGCGCTCGATCGTGACGCCGGGGCTGGCGCCCTCGACCAAGGACGAGGTCTATTCCTGGGAAGACCGGATCCTCGCGATCAAGGACACCTGGCCCGTGGGCCTGCTGGTGCTCGGCGTGTTCGGGGGCCTGTTCTCGGGCGTGTTCACGCCGACCGAGGCCGGCGCCGTGGGCGCGTTCCTGGCCTTCCTGATCGCCTGCCTGAAGCGCACGATGAACTGGCACGCCTTCCGCGAGGCGGTGACCGAGACCCTGCGCTCGACCGCCTCGATCTTCGTGATCGCCATCGGCGCGCAGCTGCTGACCCGGTTCTTCGCCCTGTCGGGGGTGACGGACATCCTGGCCGACTTCATCTCGGGGGCGGGGTATTCGCAGCTTCAGGTGGTTCTGCTGATCTCGGTGGCGCTGCTGATCCTGGGGATGCTGCTCGATCCGATCGGCATCATGCTGCTGACCATCCCGATCCTGCTGCCGGTGCTCGAGAGCCAGTCGATCAACCTGATCTGGTTCGGCGTGCTGATGGCCAAGTTCCTGGAGGTGGGCTTCATCACCCCGCCGGTGGGGCTGAACGTGTTCGTGGTCAAGGGGATCGTGGGCGACCTCGTGCCGACCCACACGATCTTCAAGGGCATCGCCTGGTTCGTGGTGATGGACGCGATCACCATCGCCCTGCTGATCGCCTTCCCCTCGATCATCCTGTGGCTGCCGACCACGCTGGGCCTGATCTGAGCGCGGCCCGCCCGCGCCGCTGATCCCGGCCAAGACCCGAGGGCCGGGGGGAGCGATCCCCCCGGCCCTTTTCGCTTCGCGGGCCATTGTCGTTTCCCCCCCAGGCCCATTCCACGGCGCGCCGCCGGAAAATACGGTTGCCTTCCGGTCGACGCCATGATTGCCTGCCGCTCGGCAAGTAGACGGAGGGTCCCTCCCCCGCCGCGCCGAACGGACTTCGCGCCATGCTCCGCATCTCTCCCGCCCTGCGTCCCGTGATGCCGATCCTGATCGGCGCCTCGCTGATGCTGACGCTGACCATGGGGCTGCGGCAGAGCCTGGGGCTGTTCCTGCCCGCGATCACCACCGACACGGCGGTGACCGTCACCCAGTTCACGCTCGCCATCTCGATCCAGAACCTGTGCTGGGGGGTGTTCCAGCCGCTGGCCGGCGCCGCGGTGCCGCGGATCGGCTACCGGCCGGTGATGGTCACCGGGGCCGTGGCCTACGCGATCGGGCTGGCGCTGATGTCCACGGCGCAGGGCTTCTGGATGCTGGTGCTCGGCGCGGGGGTGCTGATCGGGCTCGGGATGGCCTGCGCCTCGATGGCCATGGCGATGGCGGTGACGGCGCGGTCGGTTCCGGCCTCGGTCCGCTCGATGGCGCTGGGCTGCGTCTCGGCGGCGGGCTCGCTGGGGGCGCTGATCGCGGCGCCGCTGGGCCAGGGGCTGATGCAGGCGCTGGACTGGCGCGCAGCGGTGATCGGCTTTGCGGTGCTGGCGATGCTGATCCTGCCCGCGGCGTGGAGCGCGGGCAAGGTCGACCGCCTGGCGATGCCGCCCAGCGGCCCGGGCGACTCGGCCGACAAGCTCAGCGCCCGCGGAGCCCTGGCGATGGCCGGGCGCGACCCGCGCTTCCTGGTGATGACCGGGGCCTATTTCGTCTGCGGCATGCAGCTGGTGTTCCTGACCACCCACCTGCCCGCCTATCTCGAGCTCTGCGGCGCCGACCCGATGCTGGGCGCCACCGCGCTCGGCGTGATCGGCGGGTTCAACGTCCTCGGCTCGCTGTTCTTCGGCTGGGCCGGGGGGCGGTGGTCCAAGCAGGCGCTGCTGGGCGGGATCTACATGGCCCGCAGCCTGGTGATGGCGTGGTTCTTCATGCAGTGGCCCACGCCGACCAACACGGTGATCTTCGCGGCCCTGATGGGGTTCCTGTGGCTGGGGGTGGGGCCGCTGGTCTCGGGCTCGGTCGCCGAGACCTTCGGCCTGCGCTGGCAGGCGATGCTGCAGGGCACGGCCTTCATGTTCCACCAGGCCGGCAGCTTCCTGGGCGCGCTGGGGGGCGGCATCGCCTTCGATCTGCTGGGCGACTACGACCTGGCGGTGGCCTTCGGCGTTGGCCTGGGGCTGACGGCGGGCGCGATCCAGACGACGGTGGCGCTGGCGGGCCGACCGCCCTCGGCCCCGCTGCGCCCGGCATGAGCGCGCCCCGGGCCACACGCCCCGCCCTCGAGACGCGCCGCGGGCCGGACGCCCGCCAGATGCGCGCGGCCCGACGCGGCGCCTTGCGAAACCCGCGTCCGCCGTGCAATTTCCGCCCGCTCGCGCCCTGCCCGGGTGGCGGAATGGTAGACGCAGCGGTCTCAAACACCGCGGCCGAAAGGCGTGGGGGTTCGAGTCCCCCCCCGGGCACCAGCGCGCTCCGCGGACGCTCCCTTTGCGAAGCCTTCTGCGGAAATCCCCGATGACGCTTGATCCAGACGCGGCGAAGGTGCTCGAGGCGCTGGCCGCCCGTCCCTCGCTCGACACGCTCTCGCCCAAGCAGGCGCGCGAGGTCTATGCCGCCGGCCGCGCCGCCTCGACCGCCGCGCCCACCGCGGTCGAGATCGTGCGCGACCTGACGCTCCCCGGGCCCGCCGGCCCGATCCCCGCGCGCCTCTACCGTCCCGCAGCGGAGAACGCCGGCGCCCTGCCCGCGCTGGTCTTCTTCCATGGCGGCGGCTGGGTGATCGGCAATCTCGACTCCCATGACGGGCTGTGCCGCCGCCTCGCCGCCGGCTCGGGCTGCGCGGTGATCGCCATCGACTACCGCATGGGCCCCGAGCACCGCTTCCCCGCCGCCGTCGAGGATGCCGAGGCCGCCGTCCGCGCCGTCCACGCGCAGGCCGCAGAGCTCGGCGTCGACCCCGAGCGTCTTGCCGTCGGCGGCGACAGCGCCGGGGGCAACCTCGCGACCGTCGTCGCCCTGATCCTGCGCGACCGGGGCGGGCCGGCGCTGCGCTGGCAGATGCTGATCTATCCCGCCACCGACTTCGCCATGGACACCCCCAGCCAGGCCGAGTTCGCCACCGGCCATTTCCTGACCGCGGACCTGCAGCGCTGGTTCCATTCCCACTACCTCGACGAGGCCGACAAGGCCGACTGGCGCGCCTCGCCCGCCCGGGCCAAGAGCCTCGCCGGTCTGCCCCCCGCCTTCGTGCTGACCGCCAGCCACGACCCGCTGCGCGACGAGGGCGAGGCCTACGCCGCCCGGCTCGCGGCCGAGGGGGTGCGGGCCGAGCTGTGGCGCGTCCCCGGCCAGATCCACGGGTTCATGCCGCTCGATGCGATGATCGCCGCGGCGCCGGAGGCCGCGGCCGTGCTGGCGCGGCGCCTGAGGATGGAGATGTTCGCCTGAGGGGGACCCGAAGCGGTCCGGGGGTCGTCAGTCGTCGACCGCCCGGATCAGCTTGGCGTCGAACACCCGCAGCGCCTGGCGCAGGTCGTGGCCGCGCTTGAGGATGCGGCCGTCCATGCCGATCACCGAATACTGGCCCTGCTTCTGGGACAGTTTGGGGCGTTTCTCGACCCGGTAGATCGGATGCTCGGCCGAGCGGCGGAAGATCGAGAACACCGCCACCTCCTTGAGCATGTCGATCCCGTAGTCCCGCCACTCTCCCGCGGCGACGAAGCGCCCGTAGACGGTCAGGATCGCCGACAGTTCGGCGCGGTCGAAGGCGACGCGCTCGGGCGCCTGGCGGGGTGGGTTGGACCCGGGAGGAACCACATGCAGCATGACACGAAGATGACGATCCCCCGGCCGCATGGCAAGCCTCGCGCGCAGCGTTTCGCATTCCCCCCCTCCCCGCCGACGCGCTCGCTGAGCTTCCACGCTGCGGGATCGACGTTGCAAGGGCCGGAAATCGCCCGCTAGTGTGGGTCCGGTCTCCGTTCGCGATGCGCGCGGAGCGTTTCCCGATACGACTTCCCCCCACGACAGGAGTCCGCCCGTGACCGCCGCCATCCCCCGCGCCCGCGACTTCCACCTGCCCGGCCGCTCGGCCGCCTACGGCGCGAACGGCATGGCCGCCACCTCGCACCCCATCGCCAGCAAGACCGCGGTCGAGATCCTGGAAGGCGGCGGCAACGCCGTCGACGCCGCCATCGCCGCCGCCCTCGTCTGCGGCATCGGCGAGCCCGCGATGACCGGCATCGGCGGCGACATGTTCGCGCTGATCCACAAGGAGGGCGAGGAGGTGATCGGCCTCAACGCCTCGGGCCGCGCGCCCTCGGGCCTCTCGGCCGCGGCGCTGCGCGGGGCGGGGCTGAGCGCCATGCCCGACAAGGACGCGCGCTCGGTGACCGTTCCGGGCGCCATCGACGGGTTCTGCCGGCTGTCGGCGGACCACGGTCGGCTGGGGCTCGACCGGATCCTCGCCCCCGTGATCCGCTACGCCGAGGAGGGCATTCCCGCCGCCCCCCGCGTCGCCTTCGACTGGAAGACCGCCGCCGACCGGCTGACCGGCGCGGCGCGCAGCCACTACCTCGAGAACGACGGCCCGCTCGCCCCCGGCCGGATCTTCCGCGCCCCCGGCCAGGCCGAGGTGCTGCGGCGCGTCGCGAAAGAGGGCCGCGCCGGCTTCTACGAGGGCGAGGTGGCCCAGGACATGGTGGCCAGCCTCACCGCGCTGGGCGGCGCCCACACGCTCGAGGATTTCGCCGCCACCGCCTGCGACTACGTGGACCCGATCGCGGGCGCCTACCGCGGGACCGAGCTGGTGGAGCTGCCGCCCAACGGCCACGGCGCCACCGCGATCCTGCTCGCGAAGATCCTGGCGCATTTCGACCTCGCGGCCCTCGACCCGTTCGGGATCGAGCGCGCGCATCTCGAGGCCGAGGCCACCAAGCTCGCCTATGACGCGCGCAACCGCATCATCGGCGACCCCCAGCACGCCGAGATCCGGCTGGCGCATATGGTCGCCGATGAGACCGCCAAGAAGCTCGCCGCCCTGATCGACCCCAAGAAGGCGATGTCCAGCGTGACCGAGATCTCGGAGTCGGTGCACAAGGAGACGATCTACCTGACCGTCGTGGACCGGGACCTGACCAAGGTCTCGCTGATCTACTCGATCTTCCACAACTTCGGCTCGGGGCTCGCGTCGGACCGCTTCGGGATCCTGTTCCAGAACCGGGGCATGGGCTTCACGCTCGAGGAGGGCCACCCCAACGAGGCCGCGCCCGGCAAGCGGCCGCTGCACACGATCATCCCCGCGATGCTCAAGCAGGGCGGAGAGGTGACCACGACCTACGGCGTGATGGGCGGCGCCTACCAGCCCTGCGGCCACGCGCGCGTGCTCTCGAACCTGGTCGACTTCGGGATGGAGCCGCAGGCCGCCATCGACGCGCCGCGCTGCTTCTCGGACGTGGGCGGGCTGAGCGTCGAGCGGGGCTATTCCTCGGAGGTGCGCGTCGGGCTCGCCGAGATGGGCCACCAGGTCTCGGTCCCCGAGACGCCGATCGGCGGCGCCCAGATGATCGTCATCGACCGGGAGAACGGGGTGCTGGTCGGCGCCTCGGATCCCCGCAAGGACGGCTGCGCCCTCGGGCTCTGAGGGCGACGACGGGGGCGCGTCCGGCGACGGGCGCGCCTTTTGCGCGCCCGCTAGCCGACGGCCTTGGCCGTCTCGCAACGGGGGCTGCGCAGGGCGGCGGCGGCGATCTCGGGGCGCAGGGCCTGGATCGCGTCGAACTGGGTCAGGAACACCCGGCCGGTCAGCTCGTCGAGGAAATGGGTCTTCTTCAGCCGGTCCATCACCGGGCCCTTCACCTCCGAGAGGTGCAGCGTCACCCCCGCATCCTTCAGACGGCGGTTGATCTCCTCGAGGCTTTCGAGCGCCGAGGCGTCGATGCTGTTCACCGCGGGGCACATCAGCACGATGTCGCGCAGCACGCAGTCGCCGGCCACCAGGTCCAGCAGCTTGTCCTCGAGAAACCGGGCGTTGGGAAACCACAGGCTCTCGTCCACGCGCAGGGTGGTGAGGTCGGGCGCCGTCACCACATGGTGGCGGTCGACGTTGCGGAAATGCTCTGTGCCCGGCACCTGGCCGACGATGGCGCAATGGGGCTGCGAGGTCCGCCACAGGTGCAGCCCGATCGAGACCGAGACCCCCGCGATCACCCCCGCCTCGACCCCCAGCAGCCAGGTCAGGCCGATGGTGGCCATCGCCGCCAGCGCGTCGGGGCGCGAATACACCCAGGTCCGCCGGATCGAGCCGAAGTCGACCAGGCTCAGCACCGCCACGATGATCGTGGCGGCCAGCGTGGCGACCGGCAGGAAGTGCAGCAGCGGCGTCAGGAACAGGGTGGCGAGCGCGATGCCCCCCGCCGTGAAAGCGCCCGCCGCCGGCGTCTGCGCGCCCGCGTCGAAGTTCACGACCGAGCGCGCGAACCCGCCCGTCACCGGATAGCCCCCGGTGAACGCCGCCCCGAGGTTGGCCGCGCCCAGCCCGATCAGCTCCTGGTCCGGGCGAATGCGCTGGCGGCGCTTGGCGGCCAGCGTCTGGGCGACCGAGACGCTCTCGACAAAGCCGATCACCGAGATCAGCAGCGCCGAGCCCAGCAGCGAGGTCCACAACCCCAGGTCCAGCGGCGGCGCAGAGAGGGAGGGCAGCCCCGAGGGCACGTCTCCCACGATGGCGACCCCCCTGCCGGACAGGTCGAACCCCCAGGAGAGCAGCGTGGTGACGGCGACCGCCGCCACCGGCCCGGCCTTGGCCAGCGCGTCGGCAAGACGCGGCCCCACCCCGCGCGCGATCAGCAGCGGCTTCAGCGAGCGGCGCGCCCAGAACAGGAACCCCGCCGCCGCCGCGCCGATGGCAAAGGTGATCGCGTTGGCCGAGGGGATCGCCTGCGCCAGGCCCCAGACCGTCTCGGGCAGCGAGCCGCCCGCGACCTCGACCCCCAGGACATGCTTCACCTGGCTGGCGGCGATGATCACGCCCGAGGCGGTGATGAACCCCGCCACCACCGGATGCGAGAGGAAGTTCGCCAGGAACCCCAGCTTCAGCGCCCCCATCGCCACCAGCATCAGCCCCGAGAGCAACGCCAGCGCCATGGCCGCGCCGTAGTATTCGGGCGTCCCGACCTCGGCCACCTGCCCCACCGCGGTCGCCGTCATCAGCGAGACCACCGCCACCGGCCCCACCGCCAGCGCCCGCGAGGTCCCGAACACCGCATAGAGGACCAGCGGCGCGATCGAGGCGTAGAGCCCGACCTCCGGCGGCAGGCCCGCGATCATCGCATAGGCCAGCGACTGGGGGATCAGCATGATCGTGACGATGACCGCGGCCATCAGGTCGCCGCCGAAGGTCTCCCGGTCGTAGCGCGCACCCCACTCCAGGATCGGCAGACAGCGTTTCAGCATGGGTCCTCGGGACGGATTGGAGCGGGAGGGAGCGAGGCTCAGAGCTTGTTGATCGGCACCTTGAGGTAGACGGCCCCGTCCTCCTCGGCCGGCGGCATCCGCCCGGCGCGCATGTTCACCTGGATCGAGGGGATGATCAGCTTCGGCATGCCGAGCTGCGCGTCCCGCTCGGTGCGCATGCGGATGAAATCCTCCTGCGTGGCGTCGCCCCCGACATGGACGTTCTTCGCCTTCTGCTCGCCGACGGTGGATTCCCAGGCGTAGGCGTCGCGGCCCGGCGCCTTGTAGTCGTGGCAGGTGAAGATGCGGGTCGCGTCGGGCAGGCTCAGGATCTTCTGGACCGAGTCCCACAGGGTCTCGGCCGAGCCGCCGGGAAAGTCGCAGCGCGCCGTGCCGAAATCGGGCTGGAACAGCGTGTCGCCGACAAAGGCCGCGTCCCCGATCACGTAGGTCAGGCAGGCGGGCGTGTGGCCGGGGGTGTGCAGCGCGACCCCCTCGAGCGCGCCGATGGCGAAGCGGTCCTGCTCCCTGAACAGGCGGTCGAACTGGGAGCCGTCGCGCTCGAACTCGGTGCCCGCGTTGAAGATCTTGCCGAAGGTGTCCTGGACGACGCGGATGTTCTCGCCGATGCCGATCCGGCCGCCCAGCGCCTTCTGGATGTAGGGCGCGGCCGAGAGGTGGTCGGCGTGCACGTGGCTTTCCAGCAGCCACTCCACGCGCAGCCCCTGCGCCTTCACCCAGGCGATGATCTCGTCGGCCGAGTCGGTCGAGGTGCGCCCCGCGGCATTGTCGAAATCGAGCACCGAATCGACGATGGCGCAGGCGGTCGAGCTTGGATCCCTGACGACATAGCTGACCGTGTTGGTCGGCTCGTCGAAGAAGGCGGTCACGTCAGGTCGCATGGATCGCTCCGGGGTCGGGCAAGGGTCGGGCATGGGTCGGAACACAGAGATAGGAATGAATTCCGTTTCTGGAATGAGTAATTCCGTCGCAATCTAGTGTAGAATGCGCGCAGGCCGCGGTCATCCCCTGCCGTGCGGCCGGGAAGCGACGATTTTCAGGGGGGAATGCTCCGCCCGCGGCGGGGTCAGTCGGCCGGCGCCTCGTCGAGCGAGGCGACGCTCTCGGCCAGGAACCGCCGCTCGACCATCACCACCGCGGCGCGACGGTCGAGGTCGAGGCCCACGCGCGCGGTCTCGGCCCGGTTCGACGTGCCGATGCGGGTCTCGGGACCGAGCGCGAGGTTGTCGAGCGGCCAGGTCAGGCCGGTGGAGGCAAGCCCGGTGCACGGTCCCATCGGGAAGATCGAGACCCGCGCCCCCGGCGCGAGGCGCGCCCGCCAGCGCAGGGGGGCGAGGAAGGCCAGATCCTCGCGCCCCGCCAGCAGGATGCGCCGGTCGGGATGGGTCAGCAGCGCATGCAGCGCGGCCAGCGAGTGGTCGAGCCGCCCGCCGAGGAACCCCGCGCAGAGATACAGCGGCGCGCGGGTCAGACGCAGGCACTTGCCCAGATCGGTGCTCTCCTGCTCGGGCTCATGCAGGAAGCGGGGGCCGAGGCGGGCGCGCCAGCCCGCAGAGTCGGCGATGGAATCCATGTCGCCGATCACGGCGTCGGGGGGCTCGGCCGCGCTCAGCCGGTCGACGCCCCCGTCGGCCGCGACGACGGCGCCGCAGAGGGGGCGCAGCTCGGCGATCAGGCCGGGCGGAACCGGCCCCCCGCCCACCAGCAGCACCGGCCGGTCGTAGACCAGCGGCAGCGCGGGCGCGGGGGGGGAGGCCGGGACGCTCACCTGCGCTCAGGCCGCCGGCGGCACATAGCGCTGCAGGGACGGGCGGTCCTTGAGCGCGGCCTGCCAGCGCAGGGTGGCGGTGTGGGCCTCGGGCACGCGGGTCTTGGCCACCCGCATGAAATCGAGCGCGATGAAGGCGTTGATGTCGGCCATCGTGAAACGGTCGCCGGCGAGGAACGGGCTTTCGGCCAGGCGCGCCTCGACCACCTCGAGCCCCTTGGCGAGCGGCCGGCGGTGCCATTCCGACATCACCGGCTCCTGCACCTCGAGCGCGGCCATCGCGGGGTGCGAGTGGCGGAACACATAGGCGGCGGGCAGCATGATCATGAACTCGACGCGGCGGTTCCACTGCTCGATCCGGGCGAGCTCGATGGGGGTCGCGCCCATCAGGTTCGGCTCTGGGTAGAGGCCCTCGAGCAGGCGGCAGATCGCCATGGTCTCGGTCAGCGTGCTCCCGTCGGAAAGCTCCAGCGCCGGCAGGTGATGGGTTCCGAACTTCGCCAGGTGCTCCGGCTCGAAATGGGCGCGGGTGGCGAGCTCGATCTCGACCTTGGGGATCTCGACGCCCTTCTCGACGAGGAAGGCGTTGACCCGGCGCGGGTTCGGGGCGGTCGAGCAGGTCACCAGGCGGACGGGGGTGGGGCTGTCGGTCAAGTCGGAATCCTCCCATTGCTTTGCGCGCGAGAGTGCCTTTCGCGCGGGCGAAAGGGAACCGGGGACGGAGGCGCCCTGCGGGCGGGCTTGGGCCCTCGGCTGGCGGCGCTGACGCCAGCCAAGGGCGGGGAACCGCTCCCGACTCACCAGCAAACAGGCCCCGCGCCTGTTTCCCGGATCCGTCTCTCGCTTCCGATGCCTGAGCGACTCGGCCCCCACGTTCAAGGACAAGCCGCCTGCGGCGGTCGCCTGCGGCGATCCTTGAGCGTGGGGGCCGAGTCGCTCTGATCGGCATCCGCGAGAGACGGCTCCGGGAAACAGGCGCTTTGCGAGGGCGATTGGCGTCGCGCCCGGGCGCGCGCCGTCAGCCGCGGCGCTTCTTGCGGGCGTGCTTGGCGCGGGCCTTGGTGGCGGAGCTGACCTTCTTGCGCGGGGCGCGGCCGCGGGCGCCGCGGCGGGGGGCGGCGTCGTCGCCCTCGATCTCCAGAAGCTCCAGCAGCAGGCCGCCGGTGACCGGCACCGCCTCGGCCAGACGCACCCGGCAGCGCTGGCCCATGCCGATCACGCGGCCCGAATCCTCGCCTGTCAGCGTGTGGGTCTCGGGGTCGTGGCGGAACCACTCGCGTCCCAGGCTGGCGATGGGGACCAGGCCGTCGGCGCCGGTCTCGTCAAGCTTCACGAACAGGCCGAAGCGCGCGACCCCGGCGACGCGGCCGGAGAACTCGGCCCCCACCCGATCGGAGAGGTAGGCGGCGAGATAGCGGTCGTTGGTGTCCCGCTCGGCCGTCATCGAGCGACGCTCGGTGAACGAGATGTGCTCGCCGGTCTCCTTGAGGACCTCGATCTCCTCGCCGGTCTGGCCGTCGTTTCCCCAGTCGTGCGCGGCGATCAGCGCGCGGTGCACGACCAGGTCGGCGTAGCGGCGGATCGGCGAGGTGAAATGCGCATAGGCCCGCAGATTCAGGCCGAAGTGGCCCAGGTTGTCGGGCGAGTAATAGGCCTGCGTCTGGGAGCGCAGCACGGTGAGGTTGATCAGTTCGGCGAACTCGGACCCGGCGGCCTGGTGCAGCAGCCGGTTGAACAGCGCGGGCCGGATCGCCTGCGACTTCGAGAGGGTCATCCCGCAGCTCTCGGCCACGTCGCGCAGGGTGTCGAGCTTGTCCTGGCCGGGCTCCTCGTGGACGCGCAGCAGGTGGGGGCGGCGTCTGGCTTCCAGAGTCTCGGCGGCGCAGACGTTGGAGAGGATCATGAACTCCTCGATCAGCCGGTGCGCCTCCAGCCGGTCGCGGAAGCCGACCGAGGCGACATTGCCGTCCTCGTCCAGCTTGATGCGCCGTTCGGGCAGGTCGAGGTCGAGGGGCTGGCGACGCTCCCGCGCCTTCGCCGCCGAATCGTAGGCGGCGTAGAGATCGGCGACGGCCTTGAGATGCGGCTCGACCTCAGGCCCCGGGTTTCCGTCGGCGGCCGCCTGCACCTGCTCGTAGGTCAGGGAGGCGGGCGAGCGCATCAGCGCGCGGTGGAAATCGTGATCGAGCTTCGACCCGTCCTCGGAGAGCACCATGCGCAGGGCGATGCAGGGGCGATCCTCGCCCGCGACCAGCGAGCAGAGATCGGCCGAGAGCTCCTCGGGCAGCATCGGGACGACGCGGTCGGGGAAGTAGGTGGAGTTGCCGCGCAGCCGCGCCTCGCGGTCGAGCGGCTGGCCGGGGCGGACGTAGTGGGCGACGTCGGCGATGGCGACCCAGACGATGTGGCCGCCGGGGTTCTTGGGATCGGGGTCGGGCAGCGCGCAGACCGCGTCGTCGTGGTCGCGCGCGTCGGCGGGGTCGATGGTGACCAGGGCCAGGTGGCGCAGGTCCTCGCGGCCCTTGAGCGAGGTGACCGGCTCGGCGGCCGCGGCGGCCTCGGTCACCCGTTCGGGGAAGGCGTCGGGGATGCCCTGCTCGTGAATCGCGATCAGCGAGAAGCTGCGGGCGGACCCCGGCGAGCCGAGCCGGTCGAGCACGCGCGCGCGCGGCAACGCCAGCTCGCGGTTGCGGCGGATCTGGCCGATCTGCTCGGCCTCGACCAGCTCGCCGTTCTCGGCCTCGCCGGCGTCGCGGGCGGCGACGATCCACTCGCGCTGGTCGCCCTTCGAGACGGGGACCAGCCGGCCGCCGCCGTCGGGCGCCTGGCGGAAGATCGCGAGGATCTTGCGCGGGCCGGCGCCGATCTTCTTGATCACCTTGCCGACATAGCCGTGATCCTCGTCGGCGACGGGGGTCACGCGGGTCAGCAGGCGGTCGCCGGGGCCGGGCGCGGGGCCGCGGGAGCCGGGCTGGATCAGCACCTTGGGCGCCGGCTCGTCGCGGTCCCAGTCCTGGGGCGTGGCGAACAGGTCGCCGTTGTGGTCGGGCTCCTGCACCACCAGCACCGCGACGGGGGGCAGGTGACCGGGGGCCGCGAAGCTGCGGCCGGGGCGCTTCTCGATCACCCCCTCGTCGGTCAGCTCGCGCAGCAGGTCCTTGAGCTGCACGCGCTCGACCCCCTTCAGCCCGAACGCGCGCGCAAGGTCGCGCTTGCCGGACTTTTCAGGGTTCTGGCGAATGAAGTCGGCGAGGGTGTCTTTGTCGGGAACTCGGCTCATTGGGCGCGCGGTATCACGGACCGGGCCGCTCCACCAGCGAAACGAAGAAACCCGCGATCAGCAGGGTCGCGTCAGGCGCGCCGGCGGGGGCGGGCGGGCCGAAGCCGTCGCCCTCGCGGCCCTGGTCGGGGGCGCCGGGCCAGCGGTGGCCCATGCGCGCGATCAGCCACTGCATCATCGGGGCCTGGCAGGCGAACCAGATGCGCTTGCGCCCCAGTCCGCCGGGCAGCGTCTCGTCGAGCGGCGCCCGGCAGTCGTTGAGCGCCGAGAGCGAGGAGATCGTGCGCCCGACCGAGGCCAGCGCCCCGGCGCCCACCTTGCGGTCCGAGCGGGACTGGCCGCCGTGGAACGGGACGGCGGGGTCCTCGGTCCCGTTGAACACCAGGATCGGGGTGGGGCGGCCCTGGCCGCAGTGCAGCGAGGCCGGCCACGAGGCGCCGACGATGGCCGCGCCCATCGCCAGCCCCGGCGCCTCGCACAGCGTGCGCAGGACCATGGCCCCGCCCTCGCCAAACCCCGCCAGCACGATGCGGGAGGGATCGGCGAGCCCGTCCTGCGCCAGCTTGCCCGCCAGCGCGCGCAGGAAGGCGACGTCAGGGATGCGCACCGCCTCGCCCCCGTCGACGCGCCGGCGGCCGGCGTTCCAGGTGCGCGAGCCGCCCTCGGGGTAGACGCGCAGCCAGTCGCGGAACGGCTCGGCGCGCTCGAGGGCGGCGAG
>NZ_CAXBOD010000047.1:0-38835 GCF_963977235.1 uncultured Albimonas sp. | reverse complement strand
CGCTGCCGGTCGACGGCGGCCGCCTGATCTGATCGCCGTTCCGCCCCCCCCCCCGACGCGGGGGCGGCCCGCCCGTCCAGTCTCCAGGAGGAGGGTCCCGATGACCTCGACCCGCGATCACGGCGCCCCGGTTCTCGACATCGATCCCTATGCCGACGCGGTGCTCGAGCGTCCCTGCGAGACGTGGAAGGCGCTGCGCGAGGCCGGCGACGTCGTGTGGCTGCCGAAATACGGCGTCTACTGCATGGGGCGGCACGTTACCGTCCGGCCGATGCTCAAGGACTGGGAGGCGTTCTCGTCGACCGGCGGCTCGGGCCTGGGGGACATCCGCAAGCCCGACGCCTGGCGGCCGGGCTCGCCGATCGTCGAGGTCGATCCCCCGCGCCACACCCACGTCCGCCGTGTCCTGCAGAAGATCCTCTCGCCCGGAACGATCCGCAGCTGGCAGGAGACCTTCGACCGGATCGCGCAGGAGAAGGTCGCGGCCCTGCTGGCCGCCGGCGGCGTGATCGACGGCGTGAAGGACTTCTCCGAGGACTTCGTCGCCGCGACCTTCCCCGACGCGCTGGGGCTCAAGGACGGGCCCGAGCGCACCGAGAACCTCTATTTGCTGGGCGAGCTGAACTTCGACGGCCAGGGTCCCTTCAACGAGCGCTATCGCGCGACCCAGGCCAGAGCCGACGCGATCGACGACTGGTTCAGGTGGTCGATGACCCGCGGCGCGATGGTCGAGGGCGGTTTCGGCGCGCAGATATTCGAGGCCGCCGACCGGGGCGAGATCGAGCCCGAGGTCGCCCCCCTGCTGGCGCGCAGCTTCGTGCGCGGCGGGCTCGACACCACCGCGGCCACGATCTCGGCGGCGCTGATGCACCTGGCCGCGGACCCCGGGCAGTTCGAGAGGCTGCGCGCGGACGAGACGCTGGTCCGCGGCGCCTTCGACGAGGCGATGCGCATGGAGACGCCGATCCCCAACGTCTGCCGCCTGACCATGCGAGAGGTTCAGGTGGGCGACGCGCTGCTCGAGGCGGATGCGAAGGTGCTGATGATCCTCGCCTGCGCCAACCGCGACGAGACCGCGTTCGAGCGTCCCGACGCGTTCGACATGACGCGCGACAACCGGTTCTCGGTGGCGCTGGGCGAGGGCGTGCATCGCTGCATCGGCCAGATGATCGCCAAGGCCGAGGGCGAGGCCGCGCTGCGCGCCGTGGCCCGACAGGTCTCGGCGATCGAGCCCGCGGGCGTCCCCGTGCGCCGTCTGAACAACAACCTGCGCTCGCTCCGGAGCCTGCCCCTGCGACTCACCGCGGCCTGAGCGGCGGCCGAGGCCCCGCAGGAACCGCAAGCCCGCAGGCGCCGGTTTTGGGTCCGGGCTGGCCCCCTCCGCTGGCGCCCCCCGACGCCGGCAGGGTCCCGCGCGCGCCGGCGCGCCCGCCTCAGTCCTCCAGCGGCAGGTTGCGCCCGCCGCACCAGCCGCCGTCGACGACGATGGTCTGGCCGGTGACGAAGGACGCGTCCTCGGAGGCGAGGAACGCCACCACCGAGGCGATTTCCTCGGGCAGGCCATGGCGGCGCATCGGCGTGTTGGCGATGAAGTTGCGCTGGTAGAGCGGGTTCTCGCGCACGTTCGCCCGGGTCATCGGCGTCTCGATGCACCCGGGGGCTACGGCGTTGACCCGGATCCCCTCGGGCCCCAGTTCGGACGCCAGCTGGTTGGTCATCTGGCGCACCGCGGCCTTGGTCGGCGCATAGGCCGCCGTCCCCGGATATCCGACGAAGGCCAGCGTCGAGGAGGTCGAGATGATCGTCCCGCCCGGCCGGGTCAGGTGGGGAAGCACGTCGCGCGTCACCCGCATCACCGCCAGCAGGTTGATGGCGAGGAACCGCTCGAGCAGGTCGTCGTCGGAGTCTTCCAGCCGCTTCGAGCCGCCGATCCCGGCGTTGTTGAACAGGATGTCGATGCGTCCGAAGGCGTCCAGCGCCGCCTGCGCCAGCCGCGCGCCCGCGTCCTTGTCGGTGACGTCGAGCACCAGCGGCGCGGCGCCGATGCGCGCCCCCGTCTCGGCCACGTGCGCCTGCCGGTCGGCGATCAGCACCTGCGCGCCCTCGGCCACGAAGCGTGCGGCGGTCGCCGCGCCGATGCCGCCGGCCGCGCCGGTGACGATGGCCACGCGGCCTTCGAGCCTGCGAGGGATGGTCATGGGACGGTCTCCGGTCAGGGGGCGGGGGCAGGGGGCGGGCTTGGCCTCGGGCAGGGGGCGAGCTCGCTGAAGGCGTCCGGCCGGACGCCCGCCGTCCGCATCGCGACACGCCGTCTGCCGGGCGGCAAGGACGCCGGCGCCGGAGGTTCCTCGCGCTCTGTCGCAACCTCCTGTCCGGAGAATGCTAGGAGGCGAACGGGCGGCATGCAATGCGAATGAATTGCGAGCGCTCTCCCCGAACCTCCCAGGCGACACGCCAGCCGCGCGCCTGGCCGTCCCGCGGAGACTGCGGACGCGCCGCACCCTCGACGTCGGCGACAGCAAGCCCGGCCGCCCCCCGGCGTCGCCAGGGACAATCCGTCCGGCGCCGCGACGCGGGGCGAGGCCCGCCGTCGGGATCTCTCGCGGACCCAGGGGCGGCCGCGTGGCTTGCTGCAGCGCGGATCAAGCCAACCGCCTGCGATCGGGTCGCGGCGGCCGTCGAGGCGGCGGGCGTTTAGCGAGGGGCTGGCGCGGCCTGCGCCCCTCGGACATGCTCGTGCCCGATCAGCGAAGGAGCGCCCATGACCCCCCACGCCCCCGACCCCGGCCCGATCCAGGCGGATCTCGAGGCGCTCGTCGCGCTCGAGTCCCCGACCGAGGACGCCGCCCGCGTCACCGCCGCCATCGCCGCGGTCGAGACGCGCCTGCAGGCCGCGGGGGCCGAGGTCGCCCGGATCGGGGGGCGCGAGGGGTTCGGAGACCACCTCGCCGCGACGCTGCCGGGCGGGCGCGAGGGGGCGCCGGTGCTGGTGCTGTGCCATCTCGACACCGTCCACGCGGTCGGCGCCTTCGGGGCCGAGCCGGTCCGCGTCGCGGGCGACCGGCTGGTCGGCCCCGGCTCGGTGGACATGAAGGGCGGCGTGGCGCTGGCGATCGCGATGGTGCGCGCGCTCGCCGCCGATCCCGCGCCCCGACGCCCGATCCGACTGCTGTTCACCTCGGACGAGGAGGTCGGCTCCCCGACCTCGCGCGCGTTGATCGAGGAAGCGGCCGCGCCCGCCTCCCATGTCCTCGTGACCGAGCCCGCGCGCGAGGGCGGCGGCCTGGTGACCGGCCGGCGCGGGGTGGGGCGCTACGTGGTCAGGGCCCGCGGCCGCCCGGCGCATTCCGGCCTCGACCACCCCTCGGGGCGCAGCGCGATCCGCACGCTGGCCCGCGCGATCCTCGAGATAGAGGCGATGACCGACTATTCGCGCAACGTCGCCCTCAATGTCGGCACGGTGACCGGGGGCACGGGGGCCAACACGGTGCCCGAGCACGCCTCCGCGCTGGTCGACCTGCGCAT
The DNA here is from genome assembly GCF_963977235.1 of uncultured Albimonas sp. Taxonomy (NCBI): domain Bacteria; kingdom Pseudomonadati; phylum Pseudomonadota; class Alphaproteobacteria; order Rhodobacterales; family Paracoccaceae; genus Albimonas; species uncultured Albimonas sp. The sequence continues at coordinate 35,310 of NZ_CAXBOD010000047.1, read as the reverse complement.
CGACGATCCCGCGGACGCCGAGGCGTTCGACGCCCGCATCAAGGCGCTGACCAGCCCCGACGAGGGCGTGGTCCTCAGCGTCGAGGGCGGCATCAACCGGCCGCCCTATCGCCGGACCCCGGGGATCGAGGCGCTGCTGGCGATGGCGCGCGAGATCGGCGCCGACCTCGGGCTCGCGCTGCCCGACGTCCATACGGGCGGCGGGGGCGACAGCTCCTTCGTGGCGGCCACGACGCCGGTGCTCGACGGGCTCGGCGTGGCGGGCGGGGGCGCGCACACGCTGGGGGAATGGGTGGATCTCGGCAGCCTCGCGCCCCGCGCGGCGCTTCTGGCGCGCCTCGCGGATCGTCTGGCGCGGGAGTGATCGGGGCGCGACAACGCCCCGTGGTTTCGGCGCGGCATATATGCAGGAAATGCGGGCGGGCCGGGCGCCGGGCTTGCGCCGGGGCCTCGGCTCGACCGATCCTGCCTTGCGCAAGGCGATGACGGGGGGGCTGGCGATGCGGGGTCTGTTGATGGCGGCGGCGCTGCTGCTGGGCGCCTGCACCTCCCAGGGCCTGCCGCGGCTGCCCGACACGGCGCCGGTCGAGCCGCTGGTCAGCCTCGCGGCCATGCTTCCGGCTGACGCCCCCGCGCCCTCCGGCGCGCAGGTGCAACGGATCGTCGAGCGGCGCTGCGTGGTCTGCCATGGCTGCTACGACGCGCCCTGCCAGCTGAAGCTGGTCTCGGACGAGGGGCTGACCCGCGGCGCCTCGCCCGCCGACGTCTACGACACCGAGCGGCTGGGCGACGCGCCCCCGACGCGGCTCGGCCTCGACGCCACGACAGAGGCGGGGTGGCGCGATCTGGGCTTCCACTCGGTGCTGGCGCGCGCGCAGGAGGACGACCCGGCCTCGAGCCTGATGGCGCGCATGCTGGCGCTCGGCCGCGCCGCGCCGTTCGAGCCCGACGCGCCGCTGCCCGCGACGCTGTCGCTCGACCGCGACCGGGCGCTGGCCTGTCCCAAGGCCGGTGCGTTCGAGGCCTATGCCGCCGCGGCCCCGCAGGGCGGCATGCCCTACGGCACGGCCCCGCTGCCCGAGGCGGAGTTCCAGGCCCTGGGCGCCTGGACGCTGGCCGGGGCCCCGCTGCCGAGACGCGAGACCGCGCCCTCGCCCGCCGTCGCCGCGCGCCTCGCCGAGTTCGAGGCGTTCCTCAACGCCCCTGATCCGCGCGGCCGGCTGGTGGCGCGCTATCTCTATGAGCACCTGTTCCTCGCCCATCTGCATGTCGAGGGCGACACGCCCGACCGCTTCCACCGTCTGGTCCGCTCGCGCACCCCGCCCGGCGCGCCGGTCGAGCCCGTCGCCACACGCCGGCCCTACGACGATCCGGGCGGCGCCTTCAGCTACCGCCTCGTGCCGCTCGCCGAGGCGATCACCCACAAGGACCACCTGGTCTACGAGATCGGGCCGAGGCGCCTCGCCCGCCTGCGCGCGCTGTTCCTGGGCGAGGCGTGGCAGGCCGGCCCCGCGCCCGGCTGGGGCGCGGCCGGGGCCAACCCGTTCCTCGCCTTCGCCGCGATCCCGGCGCAGGCGCGCTACCGCTTCCTGCTGGACGACGCGCTGTTCTTCGTGCGCGGCTTCATCCGCGGCCCGGTCTGCCGGGGCCAGGTGGCCACCGACGTGATCGAGGACCGCTTCTGGGTCGCCTTCCTCGCGCCCGAGGCCGACCTCTCGACCACCGACCCGAGCTTCCTGGCCGAGGGCGCGCCGCTCCTCTCCCTTCCCGCCGCCGCGGCCGAGGCGCGGGCCTTCCGCCGCCTGTGGTTCGCCCTGCACGACCGCCATGCCGAGTGGCTGTCCTTCCGCGACGCCCGCTACGCCGCCAGCCCCGCGCACCGCGACGGCCCGACCCTGGCCTCGCTCTGGGCGGGCGAGGGCCCCGGCTCGACCGAGCTGCTGACGGTGTTCCGCAACGACGACAACGCCACCGCCGTGGCCGGATTTGTCGGCGACACGCCCAAGACCGGCTGGGTGATCGACTACCCGATCTTCGAGCGGATCTTCTACGATCTGGTGGCGAGCTACGATGTGTTCGGCTCGCTCGAGACGCAGCTGACCACCCGGCTCTACATGGATCACCTGCGCCGCGAGGCCGAGGACGTGTTCCTGTCCTTCCTGCCGCCCGACGTCCGTCAGCCGCTGCACGAGGCCTGGTATCGCGGTCCGCTGGCCGACCTGCACGCCTCGTGGAACGAGCGGCGCGTGCAGGACCGCCGCCCGACGCAGGTCGCCTTCGCCAGCGACGACCCCAAGGCCGAGCTGCTGGCCGCGCTCCCCGCCCGGGCCCCCGCGCGCTGGCCCGAGGATCGCCTGAACCGCTGTCCCGACGCCGCCTGCGCCGGCCTGCCCGCGGTCGAGCGCACGCTGGCGCGCCTGGCCGGGCAGGGCGGCGACTGGGCGCGATACCTGCCCGACGTCGCGCTGCTGCGGGTCACCGGGCCTCGCGCGCAGGTCTTCACGCTGTTCCACGACAAGGCCCACAGCAATGTCGGCCTGCTGTTTGGCGAGACGCGGCGCCGCGAGCCCGAACGCGACCGCCTGACCCTGCTCGCCGGCCAGGCCGCAAGCTATCCCAACCTGTTCTTCGAGGTTCCCGCCGCGCAGCTCGACGCCTTCGCGGCGGATCTGGGCGCCATGCGCTCGCAGGCCGACTGGCTCGCGGTGGTCGCCCGCCACGGCGTCCGTCGCGCCAGTCCCCGGTTCTGGGCGGTGGCCGACGCGATGACCGAGGACATGATCGCCCAGGATCGGGTGCAGGCGGGGCTGCTGGACCTCAACCGATACCGCGACCCCAGACCCGGCGAGGCGGAGGACTGATCGGCCCGCGGCTCGCCCCCGTCCGGCCCCCGGCCCCCCAAGCGCGGCGCCGCGGCCCCAGTCGCGCGCCTTCCGCGCCCCGACGACACATTCCGTCTTGCGGAACCTCGACCGTTTTCTCCAAGAAGGACGGGCCGAGGCGGGACGTATGCCCTATCTCCGTTGCAGAGCAGCAAGGCGCCAAGCGGGAAAAGCCCGCAGCCTCCCGATGTTACTGACGAGGAGTCCGCTATGGTCTTCGCTCGCTCGAGCTTGTCCGCGTCGCGCCACGCAGGGGCCGCGACCCTGTCGACCCTGCCGCGTTTCGCCAGCCTTCTGATCCTGGCCGGGGGCCTCGCGCTCGCCGGCTGCGCCCAGCCTCAGCCGCCTTCGGCCGAGGACGCCGCCGCGCTGGCCCCGACCGAGGCCGCCGAGACGGTCGCCGAGGTCGCCGCCAAGCAGGCGCCCGAGACCTATCAGGCGCTTCTCGACAGCCATGGCGTGCCGTTCCAGGTGCCCGCGACCGGCAAGGCGATCCTGGTCAACGTCCCCTCCTACGAGCTGATCGCCTTCGAGGACGGGGAGCCGGTGCTGCGCAGTCGGGTGATCGTGGGCCGCGACATCGCCGGCGACCGCACGCCGGAGATGACGACCGAAACGTCGGTGGTCCGGTTCCGCCCCACCTGGCGGCCGACCCCGATGATGATCCGGCGCGGCGACTACGAGGACAAGACCTGGCCGCCGGGCCGCAACAACCCGCTGGGCCTGCTGGCGATCCGGCTTGAGCCGGGGATGCTGATCTACCTCCACGGCACCAACCGCCCCGAGCTGTTCGACAAGCAGGGCCGCGCCCTGTCGGGCGGCTGCGTGCGGGTCGAGCGCTGGGACGAGGTCGCCGCCTGGGTCCTGGACGTCGACGTGGACGAGGTGCACCGCCTGGCCAACGGCGACCGGACCTTCGACATGGACACCTCCGGCGTGCCGGTGATGGTGCGCTACTTCACCCAGTTCCCCGACGCCGACGGCGAGCTTCAGGCCCACGCCGACATCTACGGTCAGGGCGGATCCAGCTACGGCGTGGCGATGGACGTGGCCGCGCTGCAGTAAGCCCGGCGGCGCGCCCGCCCGCCTTCGGCGACCCACCCCGGACCCGCCCCGCGGGCCCGGGATTTCGGGCGCGACCCCGACGCCCACGGCCGCGATCCTGACGGGATCCCGACCCGCCGGCCTCCCACCTTCGCAACGCGCCCGCGGGGCCCTCGTCGCTTTCGCCGCAGATCGCCCCGTCCCGTTTACGAACCCTTTGCCTTGTTGAGGAATGATCCCCGCGAGCGCCGGACTCGGTCCGGATCGACGGAGGGCGGCATGATCCTGGTCGCGCGCAGCGAGCCTCGCCTTGCGGTCATCGTGATGGCCGCCGTGGCGCTGTCCGTGATCTTCGCCACCCTCCTGGTCGAGGCGCGCATGCAGACGCGCCTGCGCGCCCAGGCGCTCGAACGCAACGCCGCCGAGGCCGACTTTCGCGCGCAGCTGCTCGCCACCCGGGCCGAGGGATACCTGCGCCTCGCCGACGGGCTGTCGCGGGTGCCGCCGCTGGCGGGGCTCGACCGTGTCGCGGCGACCGGGATCGACCCGCTCGACGGCTCCACGCGCGAGCAGTGGCTCGCGCGGCTGTCGACGATCTTCCTCTCGACCCTGCGGGCCGAGGAGGTGGTGTTCCAGGCCCGCTACCTCGACGCCACGGGGCGCGAGGTGGTGCGCCTCGACCGGCTCGACGGACGCCTCGCGCGGACCGAGGCGGCGGCGCTGCAGAACAAGAGCGCGCGCGCCTACGTGCGCACCGCCGTCGCGCGCGGCGTCGCGCCCGCCTTCCTGACCCCGGTCGAGATGAACCGGGAGCGGAACGTGCTCGATCCCCGTCGCATCCCCACCCTGCGGGCCATCGCCCCCGCGCTTGGCCCGGACGGGCGGGTGCTGGGCTTCGTCGTGCTGAACCTCGACCTGCGCCCGATGCTGGCGGACGTGGCGCCCGAGTCCGGGCCCCGCGACCTGCCGCGGATCGTCGACGCCCTCGGCCGCTATGTCGTCACCCTCGATCCCGCGGGGATCGAGGCGATGGCCCGGGGCCTGCCCGGCGCGGCCTGGAGCGACCTGCCCGGGCTCGCCGACCGGGCCGCAGACGACACCGCCTTCCCCTTCGCGCATGCCGAGGCCTCGCGCGACGGCGAGGCGCTGGTCGTCGCCACCCCGCTGCGCTTCGCCCGCATGGTTCCCGCCGCCGACTACATGCTGATCTGGACGCGGCCGGCCGATCGGGTCGACGCGCTGCTCAGGGCCTCCTGGATCGACTCGCTGCTGGCGGGCGTGGTCGCCATCGCGGCGACGGGGGGGATGGCGCTGCTGCTCGGCCGGCGCATGGCTCGCCCCCTGCGCCGGCTCGCCGCCGCGGGGGAGGCCGTGACGGCCGGCGCCGATCCCGACGCCGTCGCCTGGCCGACGGACGGCGTGCATGAGGTCCGGCGCACCGCCGCCGCCTTCCAGGAGATGGCGATCCGCGCCCGCGACCGGTTGCAGGAGATCCGCGCCCGCGAGGCGCGGCTCGAGGCGGTGATGGACGGCGCCGTCAACGGCATCGTCTCGATCGACGCGCTCGGCCGCATCCGCTACGTCAATCGCGCGCTGCTGGAGATGTTCGGCTACGGGCGCGAGGATCTTCTGGGCCGCAACGTCTCGATCCTGTCGCCCGAGCCGCACGCCTCGGCCCACGACGACTACCTGCGCGCCTACGCCCGCACCGGCCAGGCGCGCATCCTCGGCCGCCCGATCGAGGTCGAGGCCGTGCGCGCCGACGGCGCCCGGTTCCCGGTGCGCCTCGCCGTCTCGTCCCACCGCGTCGACGGCGCGCGCACCTTCACCGGTCTGATCGCCGACCTGAGCGAGGAGCGGCGGACCGAGCGGATGAAGGCCGAGTTCGTCTCGACCGTCAGCCATGAGCTGCGCACCCCGCTGGCCTCGATCAAGGGCGCGCTGTCGCTGCTGCGCTCGGGCGTCGCGGGGCCGCTGCCGGAGGCCGCGACCGAGATGCTGGACATGGCCCAGGCCAATGGCGAGCGGCTGATCCGCCTGATCAACGACATCCTCGACATCGAGAAGATCGCCGCGGGCGAGATGCCGTTCGAGCGCACGCGCCTCGACCTGCGCGCGCTTGCCGAAGCCTCGCTGGCCGAGATGAGCTCGATGGCCGAGGCCCGCGGCGTGCGCCTGGTCGCGGCGCCCCCCGACCACCCCGGCCCGGCGGAGGTCGTGGGCGACCCCGGCCGCATCGGCCAGGTGCTGGCGAACCTGGTCTCGAACGCGGTGAAGCACTCGGACCCGGGCGACGTGGTCGAGGTCTCGGTCAGCCGGGCGGAGGAGGGCTGGCGCGTGTCGGTGACCGACCAGGGGCCCGGCGTGCCAGAGGCGTTCCGCGAGCGGGTGTTCAGCCGCTTCGCCCAGGCCGACGGCTCCGACAGCCGCGCGAAGGGCGGCACCGGTCTGGGCCTGAGCATCGCGCGCGCCATCGTCGAGGCGCACGAGGGCGAGATCGGCTTCGAGTGTCCCCCGGGCGGCGGCGCGGTCTTCGCCTTCCGCCTGCCCGGCCCCTCCTCCGGCCCCAGGACCGAGTCCTGGCGCGCGCCCTTCGTGATCGTGTTCAGCCACGATCCCGACCGGCGCCGCTTGCTGGTCGGCGCCGTGGCCGAGATGGGTTTGACGCCCGAGCCGGCCGACTCGGCCGAAGCCGCCCGGCGCCTGCTCGAGGGGGGCGCGCCGGCGGCGGTGCTGATGGACTGCGGCGCGGCCAACGAGGCCTGCCGGCAGATCGTCGAGGATCTGCGGCGCATCGATCCCAACGCCGGGATTCCCGCCCTGATGCTCGCGCCCTCGCCGGCCGACGCCGCCGCCGCCGAGCTCCTCGCCGCCCCGCTCGAGGTGCTCGAGTGGCCGGCCGAGCGCATCGACCCCCAGCGTCTGCGCTGCATGCTCGCCGGCCGGCTGGAGCGCGGCGCGCGGGTGCTGCTGATCGAGGACGACGACGACCAGGCGCGCCTGCTGACCCGCGCGCTGGAGGGGCTGGCCATGACCGCGCGCGCGGGCAGCTGCGCCGCCGCGCGCCAGATGCTCGAGGCCACGGCCTGGGACGCGGTGATCCTCGACCTGCGCATGCCCGACGGCCGCGGCGAGAGCCTGATCGGCGCAATCCGCGAGACGCCCGCCGACACGCCGCTGGTGCTGGTCTACTCGGTCGAGGAGGCGCGCGGCGCCCTGCGGGCCGAGGTGGACGGCGCCTTCCTGAAATCGGTGATCGAGCCGGGCGCGCTGGCCGCGGCGCTCTCCGATCTGTTGCAGCGTCGCCCTGCCGGTCTCTGTGGCGCGGACGACCCCGGAAAGGAGCTGACCGATGCCGCCCCCGGAGCGTGAGCTGAGGCGCATCGCCTGCGTCGAGGACGAGCCTGACCTGCGCCGCATCTGCGAACTGACGCTGACCCGGCTCGGCGGTTTCCAGGTGCAGGTCTATCCCGACGGACCCGCGGCGCTGGAGGGGCTGGGGGCCTTTGCGCCCGACCTGGTCCTGCTCGACGTGATGATGCCGGGCCTCGACGGGCCCGCGGTGCTGGCGCGGATGCGCGCCTGCCCGGACCTGTCCGGCCTGCCGGTGGCGTTCATGACCGCCAAGGCGCGCCCCGAGGAGATCGCCCGCTTCCGCGCTCTGGGCGCCTGCGAGGTGATCGTGAAACCCTTCGATCCGATGACCCTTTCAGACCGGTTGCGAGGGATCTGGGCGAGGCTGGAGACGCCATGATCAACGCGGGATTGAGGGGCGAGCTGCGCAATCTGATCGCCGGCTTCGTGGCGAACATGAGCGTCATGACCGCCGAGATGGAAGCTGCGGTCGAGGGCGGCCGCCGCGGCGGGGTCGCGAGCGTCGAGGCCTGGGAGCTGCTGCGCACGGTGACCCACCGGATCTCGGGCAGCGGCGCCTCGTTCGGTTTCACCGAGATCGCCGCGATCGCCCGCCGCATCGATCTGCACGCCGAGGCGACGCTGGCCGCGGGCGCCGAGGCCGCCGCCATCACGCCCCCCTGGGACGACCCCGATGTCACCCGCGACCTGCCGGCCCTGCGACGGCTGGTGGACGGGGCCGAGCCGAAGGATTCGCCGCTCTACCCCGCGGAGTGATCCTCGCCCGATGCCAGACGCGCGCCGCCGGCGACGTTGCCCCGCCGTGAGCCGTCCACATGGCGGGCCCGGACACATGGGCCCGCCAGCCGCAGGCCCGCCAGCTGCAAGGCCTGGGATCTCCGCGCCCTGGGGCTCGTCCGACCAGGGCTCCGGGCGGCCGCCTTGCGCCCCTCGGCGAGGTCGGGACGACCGGTCCCGCGCAGGGGGCGGCGTTCAGCGCTCGGCGAGCTGCGCCCAGGGGCGGGCGCGGGCGTCGGCCTCGGCGAAGGCGGCGATCGCGGACGCGTGGGACAGGGTCATGTCAACGTCGTCCCAGCCGTTCAGCAGCTTGGTGCGCCAGACCGGGTCGATGGCGAACCCGATGGGGCCCGCCCCCGCGCCACGGATCTCCTGCGCCTCCAGGTCGACCGTCAGCGCGCCGCCGTCGGCCAGCGCGCTCAGCAGCGCCTCGGCCTCGTCCTCCTGCACCGTGGCGGGCAGCACGCCGTTGTTGACCGCGTTCGAGGCGAAGATGTCGCCGAAGCTGGGCGCGATCACGCAGGCGAAGCCGAAGTCGGCCAGCGCATAGACCGCCGCCTCCCGCGAGGAGCCGCAGCCGAAGTTGCGCCGCGCCACCAGGATCCGGGCGCCGGGATGCGCCGCAAGCGGAAACGCGGGGTCGAGCGCCCCGGCCGCGTCCCGGCGCAGGTCGTGCAGCAGCACCTCGCCATAGCCCTCCGAGCGGGGGCGGGACATGAAGCGGGCCGGGATCAGCTGGTCGGTGTCGACGTTGGACATCGGCAGCGGGCAGGCGGGGGCGGTCAGGGTGGCGAAGGGCGTCACTGCTCGGTCTCCCCCAGGATCTCGCGGACGTCGGCGAGGCGGCCGGTCAGCGCGGCGGCCGCGGCCATCGCCGGGCTCATCAGGTGGGTGCGCGCGCCCGGTCCCTGGCGGCCCTTGAAGTTGCGGTTGGTGGTCGAGGCGCAGCGCTCGCCCGGCGCCGCGATGTCCCCGTTCATGCCCACGCACATCGAGCAGCCCGAGGCGACCCATTCCAGCCCCGCGTCGGTGAAGATCCGGTCCAGCCCCTCCCGCTCGGCCTGGGCCTTGACGATCATCGAGCCGGGCGAGACCAGCCCCGGCGCCTTCGCCCGCCGTCCCTTCAGCACGGCGGCCGCGGCGCGCAGATCCTCGATCCGCGCGTTGGTGCACGAGCCGATGAAGACCCGGTCCACCGCGATCTCGGTCAGGCGCTGGCCCGCCCGCAGGCCCATGTAGTCGATCGCCTCGCGGGCATGGGCGGCGCGCGAGGGGTCGGCGATGCGTGCGGGGTCGGGCACCGTGCCGTCGATGGGCAGCGCGTCCTCGGGCGAGACCCCCCAGGTGACCGTCGGGGCGATCTCGGCGGCCTCGATCGCGACCTCGCGGTCGAAGCCCGCGTCGGGGTCCGAGGGCAGGGCCTCCCACGCCTCGACCGCCCGCGCGAACGCCTCGCCCGAGGGGGCGTGCGCGCGGCCCTTCACGAAGGCGAAGGTGGTCTCGTCGGGCGCGACCATCCCGCAGCGGCCGCCGGACTCGATGGACAGGTTGCACAGCGTCAGGCGGCCCTCCATCGACAGGCCGCGGACCGCCTCGCCGGCGTATTCGATGGCGTGTCCCCGCGCGCCGTCGGCCCCGACCCTGGCGATGAAGGCCAGCGCCATGTCCTTGGCGGTGATCCCGGGCGCCAGCCGCCCGTCGAAGCGCACCCGCATCCGCTTCGGGCGCCGCTGCCACAGGGTCTGGGTCATCAGCACATGGGCGACCTCCGAGGCGCCGATGCCGAACGCGATGGTCCCGAACGCGCCGTGGGTCGAGGTGTGGCTGTCCCCGCAGACCATGGTCAGCCCGGGCAGGGTGAAGCCCTGTTCCGGCCCCATCACGTGGACGATGCCCTGGCGAGGGTCGTTCAGGCCGACCAGTCTCACGTCCTGTTCGGCGGTGTTGCGCTCCAGCCGGCGGACCATCTCGGCGATCTGGGGCTGGGCCTGGTCGAGATCGCGCGTCCGCGTGGGCACGTAGTGGTCGGCGATGCCGATGGTCAGCTCGGGCCGCGAGACGCGCGCCCCCCGCTCCCGCAGCCTGGCGAAGGCGTGGTGGGAGCCCTCGTGCACGAAATGCCGGTCGATCCACAAGAGCGACTGGCCGTCCTCGCGCTCATGGACGACGTGCTGGTCCCAGATCTTGTCGAACAGCGTGCGGGGGCCGGGGGTTGCGGTCATGGCGGGCGCCTCCTCGGGCGGAACTATCGGGGGTCGCGGCGGCGAATGCGAGAGGGCGGGCGTCAGAGGGACGCGAAGGCGGCGGGGCCGAGGCTGTCGAGCCAGTCGGCATAGTCCTCGGTCGCCTGCTCGGGCGTCATGAACGCGAAGTCGAAGTCGCGCATGAAGCGGGCCGCGTCGATGGGCGCGCGCGTCCGGGTCAGGTCGTCGTTGTAGGCCAGATCGCCCTCGTCGCTCGGGCCTGCGGTCATCGACCATTCGGCCGGCATCCGCCGCCCCAGCGCCTGGGCCAGCAGGTAGGGCCGCCAGCAGGCGGAGGCCGAGAGGTTGTAGAGGTCGTGGGGCGGCGCCTCGGCCCGCAGCAGGATCGTCAGCGCCCGGGCGATGTCGCGCGCCGAGGTCCAGTCGCGCCCGCCCGCGGGCGACATCGCGACGGGCAGGCCCGTCAGGATGCGCTTGGCCGTCTGGAAGGGCGGGGACAGGGTCTCGCGCACGCCGGTGTCATGCTCCCAGGGGCCGAACAGGGCGGTGATCCGGGCCCGCACGGTGGTCAGCCCGTCGCGGGCGGCCTCGGCGACCAGCGCCTCGGAGGCGAGCTTGGTGAACCCGTAGAGGCCCGCGGGCGTCGGCTCTCGCTCCTCGGTCACGGGGACGCCCTCGAAGGGGGCCGCGCCGTAGACGGCCGAGGAGGACGGGTAGACGACGCGCCCCACCCCGGCGCGGCGGGCTTCCTCGAGCAGGATGGCGGTGGACAGGGTGTTGACCTCGATCGCGAGGCGCGCAGGCGTCAGGGCGGCCTGCGGGCCCAGCGTGATCGCGGCGGCGTGGACGACGCCGGCCGCGCCCGCGAGCGCCCTCGCCATGGCGGCGCGGTCGCGCACGTCGGCCTGGATCACCTCGACCCGGCCGGGCAGGGCGCAGAAGCGCGCCAGCGCCGCCTGGGGCACGGGGCGGTCGTTGAGCGCGCGCACATGCTCGCCCTCGCTCAGCAGATGTTCGACCAGGTTCAGGCCGACAAAGCCGCCGGCCCCGGTCACGAGATATGTCATGCGATTTCCCTTGCGGCCTTGTGGCCGGAGTAGACGGCCTCGACCGCGGTGCGCGGCGCCGCGGCGTCGCCCACCTGGACGACGGGCAGTCCCTGCGCCCGCAGCGCCCGCCACAGCGTCTGGTCAGAGGCGGCGTGGTCGGCGAGCACCACCGCGCTCAGGCTTGAAAGCGTCTCGGTCTCGCCGGACGAGAGGTCCTCGAGGGTCAGCGTCTCGCCGTCCCAATGGGTTGCGCGGCGCAGGGTGCGGATGCGCACGCCGGCCTCGCGCAGGCGCCTGGCGGTGGCGAGGGTCGAATAGATCGTGGTCCGCCAGGCGAAGGCGGCCGGCGCCGTCAGCAAGGTCGCGGGCTTGCCCAGATCGGCCAGCCGCTCGATGACCGAGATCGCGGTCCACTCGCCCGTCAGGTCCACGAAGGCGATGCGCTCGCCCAGCGCGTCGGGATCGGCCAGCGCCTCGGTGGGCGAGTGCACGCGCGCGCCGCCGGGCAGGGCGGGCCGCGTGGGGACCGATCCGGTGGCGAGCAGCACCGCCTCGGCCCCGAAGTCTCCGATCGCCTCGGCGTCGGCCTGCCGGTTCAGCTCCACCCTCACCCCGAGACGGTCGAGCGCCGCGAGCTGGTGGGCGAGGAACCGGCCGAACTCCGTGCGTCTGGGCATCGCCTCGGTCCACAGCAGCTGGCCGCCGAGACGGCCCGAGGCCTCCCACAGCGTGACGTGGTGGCCGCGGGCGGCGGCGGTGCGCGCGGCCTCGATCCCCGCGGGGCCGCCGCCGACGATCAGAACGCGGCGAGGGATGGCGGCGGGCAGGGTCTCGGGCGGGGCCCAGTCGCCCTCGACCCCGGCCATGGGGTTGACCAGACAGCGCAGCGGCAGGTTGCGCTCGAGGTTCTGGGCGCAGCCCTGGTTGCAGGCGATGCAGGGGCGGATCTCGTCCTCGCGATCCTCGATCGTCTTTCGCACGATCGCGGGTTCGGCGAGGTGGGCGCGGGCCATGGCCACCGCGTCGGCGGTCCCCTCGGCGATGGCGGCCTCGGCCTGCGCGAGCGTGGTGAAGCGGCACACCGCGATCACCGGGGCGGGCTGGCCGTGGATGCGCAGCGTGGCGCGGATCCGGGCCGGCAGCTCGCGGAACGGCGCGGGGTCCATCGCCATGTCGGCCATCTGCGTGGCGAGCGAGTATGACGCGTGATAGGCCGAATGCGAGACGTTGAAGAAGTCCACCCGCGCGGCCTGCGCCAGCAGCACCGCGGCGCGCTCCGCCTCGGCGATGTGCAGCCCGCCCTCGACCCACTCCTCGCCCGAGAGGCGGATGCCGAGGCACTGGTCCGGACCTATCGCCTCGCGCACCGCGCTCAGCACCCGGATCGGGAAGCGCAGACGGTTCTCGAGGCTGCCGCCGTATTCATCCTCGCGCGCGTTCGACAGCGGCGAGAGGAACTGTTGCAGCAGGTGCCCGTGGGCCATCTGCAGCTCGATCCCGTCGAAGCCCGCGGCGACGAGGTTCTTCGCGGTGGTCACGTGGGCGGCGACCGCCTCCTCCATGTCCCATTCGTCCATCGGCCGCGGGGGCAGGGCGGTTCCCGACCAGGGCAGCGCCGAGGGCCCCCACGAGACGGTGCGCTCGAAATCCCCCTCCACCTGCCGGCCCAGGTGGATGATCTGGCCCAGGATCTTCGCGCCTTCGGCCTGCACGGCGCGGGTGATCCTGCGGAACGGCGCGATGCAGGAGGGGTCGAACCCCTGCACCGCCTGCGGCCGGCCCAGCGAGTTCAGGTGCACCCGGATCGATTCGAAGACGATCGCCCCGACCCCGCCCCGCGCCCGCGCGACGTGGTAGTCGAGGTGGCGCTGCGAGGGCAGGTGAGCCTCGCCGAAGTTGGTGGTGTGGGCGGGCGACACGATGCGGTTGCGCAGGCGGATCGGGCCGAGGTCCAGCGGCGACAGCGCGTGGGGGAACGCGCCGGATCGGTCAGCGGGCATGGGCCGTGTCTTCCTCCTGCCGACGCGCGGGGGACGCGCGAGGTGGGCGCGCTTGCCCCTGCGGGGTCGGGCGCGGCATGTTTCGATGGGTCCGGACAATAAGGGTGTTGACGGAACCTGTCACCTCTTTCATACAGGATTTGCCTCATGTGCAAGACAGGTGAAAGAGCTCCGGTGAGACAGGCCACCGATCCCCTCAAGACCCAGCGCGTCTACCTGCTGCTGCGCGACCAGATCGTCTCGGGCGAGCTGGCGGCCGGCGCGCGCCTGCCGGGGGAGCCGACGCTGGCCGAGGATCACGCGGTCAGCCGCGTCACCATCCGCCGGGCGCTGGGGCGACTGGCCGAAGAGGGGCTGATCACCAAGCGCGCGGGCTCCGGCACCTATGTGCGCGAGGCCGAGCCGCGGGTGCGCGCGGCCATCGCCGACGTCTCCAACGTATTCTCCAACCTGATCGAGATGGGCCGCACCACCGAGGCGCGGCTGCTCGCCTTCGACTACATGGCGCCCCCCGCCCCGGTGCGCGAGGCGCTGGGGCTCGAATCGGACGAGCGGGTGCAGCGCTCGGTCCGCGTGCGCCTGGTCGACGGGGCCCCGTTCTCGCACCTCACCGCGCATGTGCCCGAGCGGATCGGCCGCGACTGGACGCGGGACGAGATGAACCGCGAGCCGCTGCTCTCGCTGATCGAGCGGGCGGGCCTGACCGCGGCCCGCGCCACGCAGGAGATCTCGGCCGTGCTGGCCGGGCCGGAGGTGGCCGGCGCGCTCGACGTCTCGGTCGGCTCGCCGCTGGTCTCGCTGACCCGCGTGGTGTTCGGGCCGGAGGAGGAGGCGCTGGAGCATCTCCAGGCGCTCTACCGTCCCGACCGCTATCACCTGTCGATGGACCTGGTGCGCACCGGCGGCGCGACCGACGGGCGCTGGAAGCCCGCCGCCTCCGCCCGGGCCCCGGCCGACGAGAAGACCTGAACCAGAAGCGGACAGGCCGGAGCCCGGCCGAAGCCGCCCGCAACCCCGACAGCGCAGAAGGCGAAAGCCGACAGGAAGGTGAGCTGATGACCAAGATCACGGGACAGACCCGCCGCACGATCCTCAAGGGCGGCGTGGCGGCCGCGGCGGCGGCGACGCTGGGCGCGCCCACGGTGCTGCGCGCGCAGCCCGCGCCGGTGAAGATCGGCCTGTTGCAGCCGATGTCGGGCTTCCTCGCCCAGGCCGGCGACCTCGCCAGCATCGGCGCCCGCTTCGCGGTGGACGAGATCAACGCCGCGGGCGGCATCAAGGCGCTGGACGGCGCGCAGATCGAGCTGCTGATCGGCGACTCCAAATCCAACGCCGAGGCCGGCGCCCAGGAGGTCGAGGCGCTCAACGAGGCCGGCGTGGTCGCCATCGGCGGCGGCTTCGCCTCGGGCATCTCGCTGACCGCCACCCAGGCCGCGGCGCGCCACGACCTGCCGTTCCTGGTCGACAGCGCCACGGCGGATTCGATCACCGGGCGGGATCTGGCCAACACCTTCCGCCTCGGGCCGAACTTCTCGATGGCGACCGAGGTGGCGCTGCGCAACCTGATCAAGCTCAACGAGGCCGCGGGCAACCCCGCCAAGACGGTCGCGCTGGTGCATGAGGACGGCCTCTTCGGCGCCGGCCTCGCGAGCGTGATGCAGGAGAAGCTGCCGGGCCTGGGCTTCGAGATCCTCGAGACGATCTCCCACCCCACGCCGGCGCGCGACATGTCCAACGTGGTGCTGCGCCTGCGCTCGCTGCAGCCCGACCTGGTGATCCCGTCGCACTACTACAACGAGTTCGTGCTGATGGCGCGCACCATGCAGCAGCAGCGCGTGCGCCCGATGGGCGTCTACGCAGTGTTCGGCGGCGCGGCCTCCTCCTACCAGTTCGTGGCCGAGTACCCCGAGGCCGCCGAGGGCGTCTTCGACTGCAACCACTGGGGCGACCCCTCGAACCCCACCGACGCCGAGCTGAAGGCCGAGGTCGAGGCGCAGGGCAAGCACTACGCCTACAACACGCCGATCAACTACTCGGTGATCAAGGTCCTTGCCGAGGCGATCGAGAAAGCCGGCGCCGCGGACCGCGAGGCGGTGACCGAGCAGTTGAAGACCGCCGAGTTCGGCGCCGGCGTGATGCCCTACGGCACGACCAGGTTCGGCGCCGACGGGCAGAACCAGAACGCCCTGCCGCTGAACACGCAGGTGCAGGACGGCAAGATCAACGTGATCTACCCCGATGAGTTCGCCCAGTCCGAGCCGGTGTTCCCGGTCAACGGCTGATCGAAGCCCCCCGGGGCCGCGTTCGCCGCGGCCCCGATCTGAACAGCCTTGGCCGCGTTCGCCGCGGCCCCGATCTGAGCAGCCTCGGCCGCGTTCGCCGCGGCCCCGATCTGAGCAGCCTCGGCCGCGTTCGCCGCGTCCTCGACCTGGACAGGTTCGGCCGCGCCCGCCTCGGCCCCGACCTCCGGTGCAGGCGCGCGGGCGGCCTGTCGTGAACCGCGCGCCTTTCGGGGTCCGCACCCCCCGGTTGGCCGGGGACCTTGCCGCGCCGGCCTGATCGCCGGTCCCGACACCTTCCGACGCGAGCGCCCATGTATTCGCCCCTCATCGTCGCCGAGGCCATGCTGAACGGACTGATGCTCGGCGCCGTCTATGCGCTGATCGCGTTGGGCCTGACGCTGATCTACGGCGTCCTGCACATCGTCAACTTCGCCCACGGGGCGCTGCTGACCGTCGCCATGTTCGGCGTCTGGCTGATGTTCGAGCATCTGGGCCTGGATCCCTATCTCTCGATCCTGATCCTCGCGCCGGCGATGTTCGCCATCGGCTACGCCGCCCAGAGATTCATCATCGGGCCGGCCTCGCACGGGTCGGACAACTCGATCCTGCTGATCACGCTGGGCCTGTCGATCATCATCGAGAACGGGCTGCTGGCGACCTTCCGCTCCGACACGCGGACCATCGACACCGACTACGCCTTCCAGGTGGTCGAGCTGGGGCCCCTGCTGCTGTCCTTCCCCCGCGTGGTGGGCCTGTTCGTGGCGCTCGCCGCAGCCCTGGCGCTGTGGGTGATCCTGGAGCGCACCGACGTCGGCCGCGCCATCCGGGCGGTCGCCAAGGAGAAGCTGGGCGCGGCCCTCGTGGGCATCGAGGTCGGTCATGTCTACGCCGTGACCTTCGCGCTGGGCTGCGCCTGCCTCGCGGTCGCCGCCGCGCTGCTGATGCCGGTCTTCTACGTCTCGCCCACCACCGGAGGGGCCTTCGTGCTGGTCGCCTTCACCATCGTGGTGCTGGGCGGCATGGGCTCGATCGTCGGCGCGCTGGTGGGCGGCCTGCTGATCGGGGTCGTGGAGGCCGCCTGCTCGCTGTTCTTCGGCGACAGCCTCGGCCAGATCGGCATCTTCGTGATCTTCATCCTGGTGCTGCTGTTCCGCCCCACCGGCCTGTTCGGAGCCCGCCCGTGAGCGCCCGCGACCTGCTTTCCCCGCTGATCGCGGTTCTGGTCCTGGGGGGGCTGGCGTTTGCCGACCTGCCGGGGACGCTGCTGAACCTGCTGATCTTCATGATGATCATCGCGCTGGCGGCCCAGGGGTGGAATATCCTGGGCGGCTTCGGGGGGCTCGCCTCCTTCGGGCACGCGGCCTTCTTCGGCACCGGCGCCTACGCGACCCTGATCCTGCAGACCGCCTGGGGGGTGAACGCCTGGGTCGGGCTGCTGATCGGGGTCGCGGCCGGGGCCGCGGTGGGGGCCGGGATCGGCTTTCTCAGCTTCCGCTCGGGGCTGCGCGGCTCCTATTTCGCGCTGATCACGCTGGCGTTCGCCGAGGTGCTGCGGATCGCGGCCAACGCCTCGCCGCTCACCGGGGGGGCGGCGGGGATCCTGCTGCCGCTCGACTACGGGTTCCTCAACCTGCAATTCGACGACCGCCGCTGGTTCGCGCTGATCGCGGTGCTGTTCGTGGGCGCGGGCCTCGTGCTGGCCCGCTGGCTGGAGCGCTCGCGCTTTGGCGCCTACCTGATCGCGATCCGCGAGAACGAGGAGGCCGCCCAGGCGCTCGGCGTCGACGTGTTCGCGGTGAAGATGGGGGCGATCACGCTCTCGGCCGGCTGCACGGCGCTGGCGGGCGTGCTCTATGCGCAGAACTACCTCTTTGTCGACGCGCATGTGGCCTACGGCTCCTGGATCTCGATCGAGGCGCTGTTCGCGGCCATCGTGGGGGGACTGGGGACCATGTTCGGCCCGCTGGTCGGCGCGGTGGCGCTGCTGGGGCTGGGCGAGGTGACCAAGGCGATCTCGGGCGGGGCGCCGGGGGTGGACCTGCTGGTCTTCGGGGCGATCCTGATCCTGACGGTGGCCTTCGCGCCCGGCGGGCTGATGAGCCTGCGCCAGCGGCTGACCGGACGCCGTCGTCCCAAGGGCGAGACCGCGCTTCGCTCCGGGGAGGGCGCGTGATGCTGACGGTCGAGAACCTGACCAAGCGTTTCTCCGGCCTGGTGGCGGTGGACAACGCCTCGCTGACTGCGCCCGAGGGGGCGATCACCGGGCTGATCGGGCCCAACGGCGCGGGCAAGACCACGCTGTTCGCCATGGCCGCGGGGTTCCTCAAGCCCGACGCCGGCGCGGTGACCTTCGCGGGCGAGGACGTGACCGCCCAGCCTCCGCATCTGCGCGCCCGCCGCGGCATGGCCCGCACCTTCCAGATCGTGCAGCCCTTCGCGGGCCTCACGGTGCGCGAGAACATCGCGGTCGGCGCCCACCTGCGCCATCCCGCGCGGGCCGAGGCGATGGCCCGCGCCGAGACGATCGGCGAGCGCGTGGGCCTTGGCCCCGACCTAGACCGCGCCGCCGCCGGCCTGACGGTCGCGGGGCGCAAGCGTCTGGAGCTGGCCCGCGCGCTCGCGACCGAGCCCAGGCTGCTGCTGCTCGACGAGGTGCTGGCCGGCCTCAACCCCTCCGAGATCCGGGACATCCTGCCCGTGATCCGCGCCATCCGGGACGAGGGCGTCACCATCCTGATGATCGAGCACATCATGCAGGCCGTGATGAACCTGTGCGAACACGTCTATGTCCTCGCTCAGGGGAAGATGATCGCCGAGGGGCCGCCCGCCCGGGTCTCCCGCGATCCCCAGGTGATCGAGGCTTATCTCGGCCACGGCGCCGCCGCGCGGATGCAGGCCGAAGGGGGCGCGCATGCTTGAGGTCCGCGATCTGCGCGCCGGCTATGGCGGAACCGAGGTGCTGCGCGGCCTGAACCTGTCGGTCGGGCAGGGCGAGGTGGTGGCCGTCCTCGGCTCCAACGGCGTGGGCAAGACCACGCTGAACATGACCCTCTCGGGTCTCGTGAAACCCTGGTCGGGCGAGATCCTGTTCGAGGGCGCGCCCCTGCACGGCGCCAAGCCCTCCGACGTCGTCTCGGCCGGCCTGATCCACGTCCCCGAGGGGCGCAAGATCTTTCCGAATCTGACCGTGCGCGAGAACCTGGAGCTTGGGGGCTATCGCCGCGCCAAGACCGGGCGCGCCGCCAACCTCGAGCGGGTGTTCCGCACCTTCCCGCGCCTGAAGGAGCGGGCGAAACAGGCCGCCGGCACGCTCTCGGGCGGGGAGCAGCAGATGCTCGCCATCGGTCGCGGGCTGATGAGCGAGCCCCGGCTCCTGATCCTCGACGAGCCCTCGCTCGGCCTCTCCCCGCTGCTGGTGGAGGAGATGTTCGGCCTGATCGAGCAGCTCGCCCGCGAGGGGCTGCCGATCATGCTGGTCGAGCAGAACGTGGTGCAATCGCTCGACGTCGCCTCGCGCGCCTACATCCTCGAGAACGGCCAGGTGGTCCTCTCGGGCGAGGCCAGGACCCTGCGCGACGATCCGGAGCTGAAGCGGGCCTATCTGGGCCTGTGACGGGCGGGCCGCGCGCCCCCCGCAACGACACGCCGCCGCGGGGCGTCCGCAGGCGGCGAGACACGAGAGGAACCAACGCATGAGCCTCAGGGACCGTCTCCAGCGGACAGGCGCCGTCGTCGCGCCGGGGGTCTACGACGCGCTCTCGGCCTCGATCGCGCAGGCCGCGGGGTTCGAGGCGATCTATCTCTCCGGCGCCGGCATCGCCTACACCCGGCTTGGCCGGGCGGACATCGGGCTGGTCTCGATGAACGAGGTGGCCGAGGTCATCGGCCTGGTGCGCGACCGCGTCTCGATCCCGATGATCGTGGACGGCGACACCGGCTACGGCAACGCCATGAACGTCGAGCGCACCGTGCGCCTGTTCGAGCGTGCGGGCGCCACGGCCATCCAGCTCGAGGATCAGACCACCCCCAAGCGCTGCGGCCACCTGCGCGACAAGTCGGTGACCAGCGCCGGCGAGATGATCTCCAAGATCAAGGCGGCCGTCGACGCGCGCGTCTCGGCCGAGACCCTGATCGTGGCGCGCACCGACGCCCGCGCGGTCGAGGGGCTTCCGGCCGCCATCGAGCGTGCCCGCCTCTACGCCGAAGCCGGGGCCGACGTCCTGTTCGTCGAGGCGCCCCGGTCGCGCGAGGAACTCCAGACCGTGGTCGCCGAACTGGGCGCCAAGGCCCCGCTGCTCGCCAACATGGTCGAGGGCGGCCAGACCCCGATCTCCTCGGCCGCCGAACTGGGCGAGATTGGCTTCTCGATCGCCATCTTCCCCGGCGGCGTGGTGCGCGCGGTGGCGAAAACCATGGTCGACTACTACGCCTCGCTCGCCGCCCATGGCTCCAACCAGCCGTTCGCCGAGCGGATGTTCGACTTCGACGCGCTGAACGAGGTCATCGGCACCCCCGACATGCTGGGCCGCGGCGAGACCTACGAGGCCATGGCCGCCGCGGCCGACGCCCCCCGATCCAAGGAGTCCGACGCGTGACCGACGCCCCCGCTTCGACCCTCGACCCGGTCACGCTCGCCGTCCTGAAGGGGCGGCTCGAGCAGATCGTGGACGAGATGGACGCCACCCTCTACCGCTCGGCCTTCAACCCCACCATCGCCGAGGCCAAGGACGCCTGCCACGGCATCTACGACCCGCTCACCGGCGACACGCTGGTGCAGGGGGCGAACGGCCTGCCGATCTTCGTGGGCGCCATGGCCTTCGCGGTCCGCGCCGTGATCGCCAAGGTGGAGAAGGAGGGCGGCCTCGCCGAGGGCGACATCTTCATCTTCAACGACCCCTACGACGGCGGCACCCACCTCAACGATTTTCGCCTGGTGCGCCCGATCTTCCGCGAGGGGCGGCTGTTTGCCTGGATGGCGTCTGTCGGCCACTGGCTCGACATCGGCGGCAACGTGCCCGGCGGCTACAACCCCAAGGCGGTCGAGAGCTTCCAGGAGGGGGTCCGCTTCCCGCCCGTGAAACTTTACCGCAAGGGCGAGGTGCAGACCGACATCCTCGCAATGCTCGAGGCGAACTCGCGGCTGCCGATGTCGAACTGGGGCGACCTGAACGCCCAGCTCAACGCGCTGGACCTGGGCCAGAAGCGCCTGCTGGCGCTGCTCGACGAATACGGCGACGCCACCATCGCGACCGCCTTCGAGGCGTTCTCCGACCGGGCCGAGGCGCTGATGCGCGCCTCCATCGCCGCGATCCCCGACGGGGTCTATTCGTTCGAGGACGTGCTCGACAACGACGGCATCGTGGATGAGCCGCTGACCGTGGCGCTTGACGCCACCATCGCGGGCGAGACGATGACGCTCGATTTCTCCCGCTCCTCGCCCGCCTGCCAGGGGCCGATCAACATCTCCCGCTCGACCGCGGTTGCGGCCTGCTATGTGGCGCTCAAGCATGTCTTCCCCGACGTGCCCGCCAACGCCGGCTGCCTGCGCCCGATCAGCTTCGAGATCGTCGACGGCTCGATCCTGGGCGCCAACGCCCCCAGGCCGGTGGCGGGCTATACCGAGACCATCCTGCGCCTGATCGGCGTGGTCTTCGGGGCGCTGGCCCAGGCCGACCCGGACCGGGCGCTCGGGGGGCCGTTCGGCACGATCAACGCGCTGTCGATCGCCGGGCATCGCGGGGACGGCTCGCGCTGGGTGATGTTCTCGTTCTTCGGCGGGGGGCTTGGCGGCTCTCCGGCCTCCGACGGGCTCAACCATGCCAACAACCCGATCTCGACGGCCACCATTCCGCCGGTCGAGATCCTCGAGGCCGCCTACCCGGTCTGCTTCACCCGCTGGGCCCTGCGCGACGGCTCGGCCGGCGCCGGCGAACACCGGGGCGGCGTGGGCGCGGTCTATGAGGTGGAACTGCTGACCGACGCCGACGTCTCCCTGCTGGGAGAGCGCGGCAAGGCCCCGCCCTTCGGCGTCGCCGGCGGCAAGCCCGCCGCGGTCAACGCCTTCTTCTGGCAGACGGACGAGGGCGAAAAATCCCCGCCCATGGTCTCCAAGATCACCGACCTGCGCCTGAAGGCCGGGCGTCGCGTGCGCCTCGAGACCCCCGGCGGCGGCGGCTGGGGCGACCCCTTCGCCCGTGACCCCAGGGCCGTCGCCCGCGACGTGGCGCTGGGCTTCGTGAGCCTCGCGCAGGCCCGCGCCGACTACGGCGTCGCCCTGACCGAGACCGGCGAGGTCGACGCGCCCGCCACCCGAGACCTGCGCGCCGGAGCCGCCGCGTGAACAAGGTGCTGCCCGTGACCGAGACCACCCCCACCCCCCGAGTCGGAACCATCGTCGGCGTCGACGTCGGCGGAACCTTCACCGACCTCTTCTACTTCGACGAGGCGGCCCGCGCATTCCGAACCGGCAAGGTCCCCTCCAACCGCGGCGACGAGGCGGTGGGCTTCCTCGAGGGCCTCAAGGGCTTCGGCGCGCTCGCGGCCCTCGACAGCATCGTGCACGGCACCACGGTCGGCACCAACGCGCTGCTCGAACGCAAGGGCGCGAAAGTCGGCCTGATCACCACCGCCGGCTTCCGCGACGTGCTGGAGATGCGCCGGCGCGACCGCCGCGCCACCTGGGGCCTGACCGGCGACTTCGTCCCCGTCGTCGAGCGCGACTTCCGTCTGGAAGTGGCCGAGCGGGTGCTGGCCTCGGGCGAGATCCGCGAAGCGGTGGACACCGACGCCGTGAAGGCCGCCGCCCGCGCGCTGCTTGAGAAGGGCGCGCAGGCGCTCGCCATCGTCTTCATGAACGCCTACGCCAACCCCGCCAACGAGATCGCCGCGCTGGAGGCCGCCCGCGAGGTCTGGCCGAACGAGCACCTCGAGCGGTCCTCGGCCATCCTCCCCGAGATCCGGGAGTTCGAGCGCACCTCGACCACCGCGCTGAACGCCTATCTGCAGCCCGGCGTCGGATCCTATCTCGCCAAGCTCGAGGAGGCGCTCGCCTCCGAGGACTTCGCGGGCAAGTTCCACATCGTGCAGTCGAACGGCGGCGTGATGTCGACCGAGGTCGCCCGGCGTCTGCCCGCGCGCACCGCCCTCTCGGGCCCCGCCGCGGGGGTGATCGCGGCCGCGGCCATCGCCGAGGCCGCGGGCTTTCCCGACGTGATCACCGGCGACCTCGGAGGGACCTCGTTCGACGTCTCGCTGATCACCGGGGGCAAGACGGCGCTCGCCGCCCAGACCACCGTCGACTTCGGCCTGGTGATCCGCACCCCGATGATCGAGATCACCACCATCGGCGCCGGCGGCGGCTCCATCGCCCATGTGGACGCGGGCGGGCTGCTGCAGGTCGGCCCCGAATCCGCCGGCTCCCGCCCCGGCCCGGTCTGCTACGGGCAGGGGGGCGCCCGCCCGACCCTGACCGACGCCAACGTCGTGCTCGGCCGGATCAACGCCGACCGCCCCATCGGCGGCAAGCTCGACCGGCTCGACGTCGAGGCCGCGAAGGCCGCCATCGACCAGCACGTCGCCGGCCCCCTGGGGCTGGGCGTGATGGAGGCGGCCGAGGCCATCGTCCGCGTGGCGGACGGGAAAATGGCCGGCGCCATCCGCCTGATGTCGATCGAGCGGGGCCACGACCCCTCGCGCTTCGCGGCCGTGCCGTTCGGCGGCGGCGGGGCGCTGCACGCGGGCGCGCTGATCAAGGACGTGGGGCTGAAGGCGGCCCTGGTGCCGCGCTACCCCGGCGTGACCTCGGCGCTCGGCTGCGTGATCGCCGATATCCGCCACGACCAGGTGCAGACGGTGAACCTCGGCCTGCAGGGCATCGACGCCCCCGCGCTCGCCGACCGCATGGCCGCCGAGGCCGCCTCCGCCCGCGCCGTGGTCGAGGCCGCCCGCCTCTCGGTCGAGCGGATCGACACGGTGTTCGAGCTCGACATGCACTACGTCGGCCAGACCCACACGCTCGCCGTCCGCCTCCCCGCGAGCCTCGGCGAGACCGCCGAGGGCTTGAGCGAGTCGATGATCGCGACGGCCTTCGAGGAGGCCTACCAGGCCAGCTTCTCGCGCCTGCTGCCGGGCGTTCCGATGCGCATCGTCAACCTGCGCACCTCGGCCATCGGCGTGCGGCCGGGCTTCGATCTCGCGGCCCTTGCGCCGACGGGCGAGAAGACCGTCGAGGAGGCGAAGACCGGAACGCGGAACGTCTGGTTTTCCGGCGCCTGGCATGAGGCGGCGATCTACGCGCGCCTCGATCTGCCCGTCGACGCCGTGGTCCCCGGCCCCGCGATCCTCGAGCAGCCGGACGCAACCGTGGTGGTCGACCCCGACCTCTCGGCCCGCATCGACCGCTTCGGCAACGTGATCGTGGAGCGCAAGTGATGGATCTCTCGAAGACCGCCCTGCTGACCGTCGACCTGCAGAACGACTTCCTCCACCCCGAGGGCGCCTATGGCCGCGCCGGGCAGGGCGCCCCCGAGATCGCGGCGCTGCCCGCCCGGCTGAAGCCGCTCGTCGACCTGCTGAAGGCCAGGGGCGGCTGGTTCGTTTCGACCCAGTTCACCCTGGTCCCCGTGCGGGGAGAGCCGATGATCGCCCCGCACCTCAAGAAACTCCGTCCGTTCCTGTGCGCGGGCGACTTCGCCCCCGGCGCCTGGGGCAACCAGCTGGTCGATGAGCTTGGCCCCGCGGATGTGGTGGTCGAAAAGATCGCCTACTCCGCCTTCTACCAGACGCGGATGGAGTGGACGCTGCGCAAGCTCGGGATCGAGCATCTGCTGGTCGCGGGCATCGTCACCAATGGCGGCGTGGCCACCACCTTCCGCGCGGCCCACGTGCGCGAGTTCGACGCCATCCTGCTCGAAGACGGCTGCGCCGCATTCTCCCCCAAGACCCACGACGAGGCCGTGCAGGCCCTGCGCCCCGTCGGCCGCGTCGCCTCGATCGCCGAGATCATGGCCGAGATCGCGGCCGGGCCCGGGGCCGCCTGAGATGCCCGCCGCGCCCGACATCCGCCCCGCGCCCGAGCGCTTCGCGACCGAGGTCCCCGCCCTGATCGTCGGCGCCGGCGCCGCCGGCCTGACCGCGGCGCTCGCCCTGCGCGCCGAGGGCGTCGAGGCGCTGGTGCTGGAGCGGGACGCCACACCCCGCGGCTCGACCGCCCTCTCGGCCGGCCTGATCCCTGCGCCTAGCACCCGCTGGCAGGCCTCCGCCGGCGTGGACGACAGCCCGCAGGCGTTCGTCGCCGACATCCTCGCGAAGGCCCATGGCGAGCCCGAGCCCGCCCTCGCCACGCTGATGGCCTCCGAGGTCGGCCCGGCGCTGGAGTGGCTCGCCGACGCCCACGGGCTGGAGTTCTCGCTGGTCGACAATTTCCGCTATCCCGGCCATTCGGCGCTCAGGATGCACGGCCTGCCCTCCCGCTCGGGCGAGGAGCTGGTCGACCGCCTCGCCCGCGCGGCCGAGGCGGCGGGGGTCGACATCCTGACCGAGGCGCAGGTCACGACGCTTTTCACGGCCGAGGGCGCGATCCGGGGCGTCGGCTTCTCCCGCCCCGACGGGACCACCGAGATCGTCGGGTGCCGCGCCCTGATCCTCGCCTGCAACGGCTATGGCGGCAACAAGGCGCTGGTGGCAGAGCACATCCCCAGCCTGCGCGACGCGCTCTACTTCGGCCACCCCGGCAACCAGGGCGAGGCGATCCTTTGGGGCGAGGCGCTGGGCGCCGCCACCCGCCACCTGGGCGGCCACCAGGGCCACGGCTCGGTGGCCCATCCCGCCGGCATCCTGATCACCTGGGCCACGGTGATGGAGGGCGGCTTCCAGGCCAACCTCTCGGGCGAGCGGTTCTCGAACGAGGCCACCGGCTATTCCGAGCAGGCCGCCCGCGTCCTGACCCAGCCCGAGGCGACCGCCTGGACCGTCTTCGACGCCCGCATCGCCGAGATCGCCCGCCAGTTCGAGGATTTCCGCAAGGCCGAGGCGATGGGCGCGGTGGTCGAGGGCGACGACCTGGAAACCCTCGCCGCCCGAATGAAGGTCCCCGCCCAGCCGCTCGCCGACACCCTCGCGCAGGTCGAGGCCGCCAAGCGTGGCGAGACCCCCGACCCTTTCGGCCGACCGCTCAAGGGCGTCGCCCCGCTTGCCGCCCCCTATCGCGCGGTGCGGGTCACGGGGGCGCTGTTCCACACCCAAGGCGGGCTGGTCGTGGACGACCGGGCCCGCGTGCTGCGCCCCGACGGGCGCCCTATCCCCGGCCTGCACGCCGCGGGCGGCGCGGCCTGCGGCGTCTCGGGCGCGGGGGCCGAGGGGTATCTCTCGGGCAACGGCCTGCTCTCGGCGATCTCGCTGGGGCGGGTGGCGGGCAGGGCGGCGGCGCAGGCCGCGCGCTGAGGCCTCAGCCGCGCGAGGGATCCTCGCGCCGCCAGCGGCTCAGCGCCAGGTAGCGATAGAGCCCGTGGACGAACTTGCCGTAGGGCATCGACAGGAACAGCGCCAGCACCGCGCCCAGATGCAGCGCCAGCATCGGCCCCAGCAGCGGGGTGGTGCGCAGGGCCATCAGGGCCAGCCCGCTCGCCCCGGTCAGCAGCAGGATCGCGAGGAACCCCACCTCCATGCCGCGAAACCGCGGGTCCAGCAGGTCGGGCAGGCGGCGGGCCTTGGCCCGCAGCAGCCCGATCGGCCCGATCACCAGCCCGATCCCCCCCAGCGTCCCCAGCACCTTGGGCAGATCCCACAGCGGATAGGGCGCCGGCCGGTCGAAGACGTAGTGATAGAGCGTCGCCACCGTGGTCGAGGCCAGGCACAGCAGGAAGCCGTAAAAGGTGAAGTGGTGCCACAGCCGCCGGGTGTCGTCGGGCTGGTCGTCCGCGTTCATGCAGCCCGCGCCGCCGCCGTCGAGGTAGCGCAGCGTGGCCGCGTCATGCCCCGCGCGCCCCAGCGCCGCCCCGTCCACCGGCCCGCCCGTCGCCTTCCAGAACGACCGCGCCCCCATGCCGACCGCCAGCAGCATCCACCCGAAGGCCGCTCCGAACAGCGCGACCATCGCCGAATGGGGCATCAGCGCATAGAACAGCTCGGGCGAGCGGTGCGCCGTCCACAGCGCCCCCGGATCCCCTGTGGCCACGAACCCCGCCAGGAACAGCGCGCAGGCCAGCGCCACCCCCACCGCCAGCGCCGCGCCATGCCGGCGGAACAGCGGCCGCAGCGCCGCGGGCCAGGCGTGGGCCGCATAGCTGTCGTTGCGCACCCGCGCCAGCACCGCGGGCACGTTCACGTCGAACTCATGGGGCGGCGAGAACTGGCAGTCGTGGTAGCAGGCCCCGCAGGAATGACACAGGTTGGCCAGGTACTGCAGGTCGCCGTCCGCGAAGGACCGGCGCAGCTCCATCGCCGGGAACACCGCGCACAGCCCCTCGCAATAGCGGCACGAGTTGCACACGGTCATCAGCCGCTCGGCCTCGGCGAGGTCAGGGTCGCGGCCGGGGTCGCGCAGGCCCGCGTCGGGGCTGGGAAGGTCAAACGACATGGGCGGCCTCCGTTCCGGCGATGCGCCCGAAGACGGCGCCGATGGTCATCCCGATGCCCGCGGCATAGCCCTGGCCCAGCACGTTGCCGGCCATGATCTCGCCCGCGGCGAAGAGGTTCTCGGACGGGGTCCCGTCGGCCATCAGCATCCGGGCCTTCTCGTCCACCTTCACGCCGAGGTAGGTGAAGGTGATGCCGGGGCGGACCGGGTAGGCGTGGAAGGGCGGCGTCTCGATCCGCTGGGCCCAGTTGCTCTTCTCGATCGCCAGGCCCTGCGTGCGGTTGCCGTCCAGATCCGTGTGATCGAACGGGCGCCCGCCGACCACCGCGGCGTTGAACTCCGAGACGGTCGCCTCCAGCGCGGCGGGCTCGAGGCCCAGCTTGCCGGCCAGCTCCGGGATCGTGGGCGCGGTGATGGCGGGGAAGAGCGAGGGCATGAACCGCTCGAGGTTCGGGGCGTCGAAGACGATCCAGGCGATCTGGCCGGGCTGCTCGGCCACCAGCCGGCCCCAGATGGCATAGCGCTTGGGCCAGATGTCCTCGCCCTCGTCATAGAAGCGCTGGGCCGCGGCGTTAACCACGATGCCGAAGACCACGCAGTCGAGCCTTGTGATGATCCCCCCGTCAAAACGCGGCGCGCGGGCGTCGATGGCGACCGCATGGCACTGGGTCGGGTCGCCGATCTGCTGGACGCCGCCCTCGATCAGCATCTTCGTGACCGTGCCGCGGTTGTAGGGGGTGCCGCGGATCAGGAAGTTCTCGGCCCGCTCGCCCCACCCCTCCTTCAGCCACTCGATGTTGGATTCGAAGCCCCCGCAGGCGGCGACGAAGGTCTTCGCCTCGATGCGCCCGTCGCGCCCGTCCTGGCGGACCGTGGCGGCGCGGAACCGCGGGCCGTCGAGGTCCAGACCCACGACCTCGGCCTCGTAGCGCACCTCGACCCCCAGCCGCTCGGCCGTGCGGTAGAGCTCGTTGAGCATCGAGCGCCCGCCGCCGAGGAAGAACGAGTTCGTCCGCCCCAGGCTGAGCGTGCCGCCGAGCGAGGGCTGGAAGCGCACCCCCTGCTCCTGGATCCAGGTCAGCATGTCCTTGGAGTCGCGGATCATCATCCGCGCCAGCTCGGGCGTGGTGTTGCCCTGGGTGACCCGCATCAGGTCGTCGAGGAACTCCTCCTCGGGGTAGGGGCCCGACAGGGTGTCGGTGGCGGCGTCATGGGCGCAGCGCATGTTGCGGGTGTGGCGGGTGTTGCCGCCGCGGTAGAACTTCGGCGCCGCCTCGACCACCAGCACCGAGCGTCCCGCCCGCCGCGCCGCGATCGCCGCGCACAGCGCCGCGTTGCCGCCGCCGGCCACCAGCACGTCCCACATCCCGCGCCTCCCTTGCGAGTCGGTCGCCGGGGTTCCGGCGCTTGGGTATTCTCAGTATACTGAAATCCGCGAGACGCCAAGACAGGCGCCCCGCGCGGATCGGGAGGGGCGGATGCGCACGCAGCCGGGCAGGGCGGACACCATGACGACGGAGGGCCGGGAGGGGCCGCTGCCGGCGCTCGCGGCCATGGGCCCCCTCGGTTCGGGCGCGAGCCTCGGTGAGGCGGTGTTCGAACGCCTGCGCGAGGCGCTGCGCCGCGGCCGCCTGCGCCCCGGCGACCGCCTGCGCGAGGAGGAGGTCGCCGCCGCCCTCTCGGTCAGCCGCACGCCCGTGCGCGAGGCTCTGGGCCGGATGCAGGCCCGCGACCTGCTGCGACGCGGCGGCGGCCGGGGACACGTGGTGCGGCGGCTGGCGGCGGAAGAGCGCGCGCAGGTCTACGCCATGCGCGCGGTGCTGGAAGGGGCGGCCGCAGGGCTTGCCGCTCGCCGCGCCGGCCCGTCGGAGCTGGCGCTGCTCGAGGGGCTGCACGCCCGTTTCGCGGCGCTGCCCGGCGCTGCGGCGGCGGAGGCGGCCGAGCTGAACCGCGCCTTCCACGACGCCCTGCGTCAGGCCGCCGGCAACCCCTGGCTGGATGCGTCGCTCGACGCGCTGGCCGACGCGATCTCACTGCTGGGGCCCACGACCTTCACCGCGCCCGGGCGGCACGCCGAGGCGGTGGGCGAACATGCCGAGATCCTGGAGGCGGTGCGCGCCGGCCGGGCCGAGGCGGCCGAGGCGGCGGGGCGGCGTCACATCGAGGCCGCCCATGCCGCGCGCCTGCGCCTGGCGGGGACCGCCGCGGAGACGTCCTGAGCCGCCCCGCAGGCGCGATCAGGCGTCGCGCAGGCGGTTTCGCAGGGCCTCGAGCTTGGAGATCACCGCGCGCACGCGCTCGGAGTCGGGGCCCTCGGCCTCGGCTTCCGCGGCGGGCGCCGGCGGGGCGGGGGCCGGCTCGGCGGGGGCCGCCTGCGCCGGCGAAGGGGCCTCGGCCGGCTCCTCGTAGGGTTCGCCCAGCACCTCCGCGCCGCGGCGCACCACGTGCTTCTGGCCCCGCTCGCGAAAGATCTTCTGGACGCCCTTGATGGTCAGGCCGTCCTCGTAGAGCAGCTCGCGGATGCCCACCAGCAGGGTGACGTCCTCGGGCCGGTAATAGCGCCGCCCGCCGCCGCGTTTGATCGGGCGCACGGCGGGGAACTTCGATTCCCAGAAACGCAGGACGTGCGCGGGCACGTCGAGGGCCTCGGACACCTCCGAGATGGTGCGAAACGCGTTGGGGGACTTGTCCATGTCCGGAAGAGGGCCTCCGACCCGGGCGGGCCGGTCAGCCGCTCAGGGCGTCGTTGATCTTGTCTTTCAGGATGTGCGAGGGCCGGAACACCAGCACCCGGCGGGGGTCGATGGGGACCTCCTCGCCGGTCTTGGGGTTGCGGCCCATGCGGGCGCCCTTCTGGCGCACCTGGAAGGTCCCGAAGGAGGAGATCTTGACCGTCTCGCCCTTCACAAGCGCGTCCGAGACATGGCCGAGAATGCTCTCGACCAGCTCGGCGGATTCGTTCCGCGACAGGCCGACCTCGCGGTAGACGGCCTCGGTCAGGTCGAGCCGGGTGTGGGTCTTGTTCGCCATCCGCGCCTCCTGCGCCCCTCTGCAAAGCCGTCGCCGCGGCGGCGGGAGCGCCGGCCGCGGTCGATCTGTGGGGGGAGGGTAGGCCGCTGGGGATTTCAGAGTCAATGTCAATGACTTGGCGAGGGGCGCGCAGAACCCCTCTGAGCCCCGCGGCGGAGGTGATCGGCCGCCCTGCGGAAAGCCCCGGCGCAAACGCCGCGCCCGCCCCCGTTTCCAGGGGCGGGCGTGGAAATTCCCTTGCGGGGGAAGGGCCGCGGCGACCCTCGCGCCCTACCAGCGCATCAGCGCGGCGCCCCAGGCCAGACCGCCGCCGATCGCCTCCATCAACAGCAGGTCGCCCTGGCGGATGCGCCCGGACTGCACCGTCTCCGACAGCGCCAGCGGGATCGAGGCGGCCGAGGTGTTGCCGTGGTTGTGCACGGTCATCACCACCTTCTGCATCGACAGCCCGGTCTTGCGCGCGGTCGATTCGATGATCCGGCTGTTGGCCTGGTGCGGCACCATCCAGTCGATATCGTCAGCCGTGGCGCCCACGGAATCCATAGCCTCATGAGCCACTTGCGCGAGTTTGTTCACAGCGTGCTGGAACACTCGCTGGCCCTGCATCCGCACGCAGCCCGCCTTGCCGGTCGAGGACGGACCCCCGTCGACATAGAGCAGGTCGTGATGCGCCCCGTCCGAGTGCAGCTTCACCGACATCACGCCGCGGTCCGCCAGCGTGCCGGCGCCCGGCTCGCCCGACAGGATCAGCGCCCCGGCGCCGTCGCCGAACAGCACGCAGGTCGACCGGTCCGACCAGTCGAGGATCCGCGAGAAGGTCTCGGCCCCGATCACCATCACGGTCTTGGCCTGACCCGACTGGATCAGCGAATTGGCCATGCCCACCGCGTAGATGAACCCGGCGCACACCGCCTGCACGTCGAAGGCGAAGCCGTGGGTCATGCCGATCGCGTGCTGCACGCGGGTGGCGGTGGCGGGGAAGGTCTCGTCGGGCGTGGCGGTGGCCAGCACGATCGCGTCGAGATCGGACGCCTCGAGCCCGGCGGCGGCCAGAGCGCGCTGCGCCGCGGGAATGGCGAGATCCGAGGTCTTCTCGTTCGGGCCCGCGAAGTGGCGCCGTTCGATGCCGGACCGGGTCTTGATCCACTCGTCAGAGGTCTCGAGCGTCTTCGCGAACTCGGCGTTCTCGACGATCCGCTCGGGGAGATAGTGGCCGCAACCCAGCGGGACGGCGCGCGTTACGGTCATCCTGTGGTCTTTCCGCTCCTGTCCGAATCCGCGCCGGCAGTGTTCCGGGCCGGGAAGGCGTTTGCAACCTGTTCGGCCACCTTACCTTGAAAGCCCGAGAGCCCCATCGTCGCGGCCAGCTTGATGGCCGAGGCGACTGCCGTTGCGTCAGCGGACCCATGGCTTTTCACCACCGACCCGTTCAGCCCCAGGAACACCCCGCCGTTCACATGACGAGGATCTATGCGTTTCGACAGCCGGCGCAAGGAGGTCCAGGCCGCCAGCGCCCCAAGTCGCGACAGCCAGGTGTGGCGGAACGCCTCCTTCAGACTGTCGGAGATCAGCTTCGCCGTGCCCTCGGCGGTCTTCAGGGCGATGTTGCCGGTGAAGCCGTCGGTGACGATCACGTCGACCCGGTCGGACAGGATGTCGCCCCCCTCCACGAAGCCGATGTAGGAGAAGCCCGCGCCCGGCCGGATCGCGGCGGCCGAGATCATCTCGGCGGCCGCGTGCAGATCCTCGCCGCCCTTCGATTCCTCGGAGCCGACGTTCAGCAGACCCACCCGCGGGCGGTCGATCTTGAGGCCCAGGCGCGCATATTCCGCGCCCATCACGGCGTATTGCGCCAGGTTCTTCGGCTCGGCCCGGATGTCGGCGCCGACATCCAGCACGATGTTGTGCCCCGCCGGCCCGCGCGAGGGCCAGAAGACGCCGATCGCGGGCCGGTCCACCCCCGGCGCCCGGCGCAGCGCCAGCATCGCCAGCGCCATCAGCGCCCCGGTGTTCCCGCAGGAGACCGCGACCGAGGCCTCGCCCCCCGACACCGCCTGCAGCGCGCTCATCATCGAGGTCCCGCGCGAGCGGCGCATGATCTTGGAGGGCTTGTCGGCCATCGCCACCACTTCGGGCGCGTGCCGGACCTCGGTCCGCTCGGCGAGCGCGGGGCGGCGGCGCATCATGCGATGCAGCTGCTCCTCGTCGCCATGCACGATGAAGCGGATGTCGGGGTTCTTCTTGGCCGAGATCGCCATGCCCGCAAGCACCGGTCCCGGCCCCCGGTCGCCGCCCATGGCGTCGACCGAAATCACGCTCGCGCCGGTGCGCGGAACCGGGCGCGGCGAGGCGATCGGGGCGGCGCTCGGCGTGGCCGCCACGCGATGGGCGGACAGCTCGATGGGCGACGCCGCGCGCGGCTGCGCGTCGGAAGAAGGCTCGGGAGGGCGCGTCTGGTCTGTCATCCGGTGTCGGGGCGTCCGGAGCGGCGGGTCAGGTTGCGGCCCTCCGCCCCGGTCAGGGGGCGGGGCGCCGCGCGGCGGGTCCGCAGGGACTGTCCCTGTCGGAAGCCGGTGCTGGACCCGCGGGGCGGAGATCTCCGCCCTGGTCGGCCGGGCGCCGCTTCGTCAGCCGAAGCGGCGCGCCGCGGGCCGGGGCCGCGCTCGGTCAGGCGCGCCGGACGTCCCTCAGGACGCCTCGTCCAGGTCGACTTCCTCGACCATCGAGACGACTTCGCGGCCGCCGTAGTGGCCGCAGGACCCGCACACATGGTGCGGGCGGCGCAGCTCGCCGCAGTTGGGGCACTCGGCATGGGCCGAGGGCGACAGGGCGTCATGCGAGCGACGCATGTTGCGCTTGGAGCTGGTAACGCGATTCTGGGGGACCGCCATGGGTCTGACCTCCGTAGCTTCTGGGGCGGTCAGCTATCATGCCGCCCGTCGCGCGTGAAGGCCGGACCCATCCGCGCCGCGCCCCGTTCCGTGGGGCTCATCCCCGCGTCCCGGAGCAGAGCATCGGACGGGGCCGACTCCGCTGTAAAAACGAGCGGCGAACATACGCCGAAATCTGTGGAGCGCAAGGGCGAACCCGCACCCTTGAAGAGGCTTTCCGCGCCCCGCCGCCCGGCCCCGAACGCCGCCCTTTCGCGCGCCCCGCGCGCCCCGCCCCTGCGCCTGTCCCGCAGGCCCGCCGGGCCCCCGGCGCGCAGGCGCGCCCGAACCTGTCCGGCAGGCCCGCCGGGCCCCCGGCGCGCAGGCGCGCCAGAACCTGTCCGGCAGGCCCGCCGGGCCTCCGGCGCGCAGGCGCGCCCGAACACGCCGAGCGGTCTTTCCCCGATGGGCCGCGCAGGCTAGAAGCGCCGGGACATCTCACGCCTCGCGAATTCCCGACCCGGACGCCCGCGCATGCCCATGGAAAAGACCTTCGACGCCGCCTCGGCCGAACCCGAGATCTACGCCCGCTGGGAGGAGGCCGGCGCCTTCGCCGCGGGCGCGAACGCGAAGCCGGGGGCCGAGAGCTTCTCGATCGTGATCCCGCCGCCCAACGTGACGGGCAGCCTGCACATCGGCCATGCGCTCAACAACACCCTGCAGGACATCCTGATCCGCTGGAAACGCATGCAGGGCTACGACACCCTGTGGCAGCCCGGCCAGGACCATGCCGGCATCGCCACCCAGATGGTGGTCGAGCGCAAGCTGGCCGCCGAGCAGCAGCCCTCGCGCCGGGAACTCGGCCGCGAGGCCTTCGCCGCCAGGATCTGGGAGTGGAAGGCGCAGAGCGGCTCGACCATCCTCAACCAGCTCCGGCGCCTCGGCGCCTCCTGCGACTGGTCGCGCAACGCCTTCACCATGTCCGGCGCGCCTGGCGCGCCCGAGGGCGAGGACGGCAACTTCCACGACGCCGTCCTGAAAGTCTTCGTGGAGCTGCACCGCGCCGGCCTGATCTATCGCGACAAGCGCCTGGTGAACTGGGACCCGCATTTCGAGACCGCGATCTCGGACCTCGAGGTCGAGCAGGTCGAGGAAAAGGGGAACCTCTGGCGTTTCCGCTACAAGCTGGCCGACGGCGAGACCTACGACCACCCGATGGTGCGCGAGGAGATCGACGGCGAGGAGACCCTGCGCCCCTGGACCCCCGAGGACGACGACCCCTCGGCCTGGGAGGAGCGCGACTACATCGTCGTGGCCACCACCCGCCCCGAGACGATGCTGGGCGACACCGGCGTCGCGGTCGCGGCCGACGACGTGCGCTATGCGGGCCTGGTGGGCAAATCCGTGGTCCTGCCCCTGGTCGGCCGCCGCATCCCGATCGTGGCCGACGAGCACGCCGACCCCGCCAAGGGCACCGGCGCGGTGAAGATCACCCCCGCGCACGACTTCAACGACTTCGAGGTCGGCAAGCGCGCCGGCCTGCGCCGCATCAACGTGATGACCTCGCGCGCCTCGATCACGATCAACGACAACCCCGAGTTCCTCGAGGACTGCGCGCCGGCGCCCGAGGTCCTGGCGCTGGACGGCCTCGACCGCTTCGTGGCCCGCAAGGCGATCGTGGATCTCGCCGAGGGGCAGGGCTGGCTCGACGGCATCGACGCCGAGACCCACGTGGTGCCCCACGGCGACCGCTCCAAGGTCCCGGTCGAGCCCTGGCTGACCGACCAGTGGTTCGTCGATGCGAAGACCCTGGCGCAGGAGGCGCTGGCCGCCGCCCACGACGGCCGCGCCACCTTCCATCCCGCCAACTGGGTGAAGACCTACGACCACTGGATGGAGAACATCGAGCCCTGGTGCATCTCCCGCCAGCTGTGGTGGGGCCACCAGATCCCGGTCTGGTACGGGCCCGACGGCACGATCTTCTGCGAGATGACCGAGGCCGAGGCCGCCTCGGCCGCCAAGGCGCACTATGGCGAGGCGGTCGAGCTGACCCGTGACGCGGACGTGCTCGACACCTGGTTCTCCTCGGGCCTCTGGCCGCAGGGCACCTTCGGGTGGCCGGCGCAGACGCCGGAGCTGGCGAAATACTACCCGACCTCGGTGCTGATCACCGGCTTCGACATCATCTTCTTCTGGGTCGCCCGGATGATGATGATGGGCCT
>NZ_CAXBOD010000046.1:0-39450 GCF_963977235.1 uncultured Albimonas sp. | reverse complement strand
CGCTGAACCAAACGGTGCGCCGCAGCGCCTCGTCGGTGAGCGGCTATCTAGGGGGAATCGCGGGGGGGCGCAACCGCTTTCTCACTGCCCATGCGAAGTTTTCGTGTCGAACGTAGCGGCGCCGGCGTGACACTATGAAGTTTCCGCAACGGCCAAAGGGCCCTGCCCCGCTGGCCTGGCGGAGCCTGCCGGGGCTCGCCGCTGATCCCGGCGCGCCGGGATCAGCAGAATCTCTCAACAACGTGGCGTCAGGCCGAATCCGGGAGCCGGAGATTCGGAAGATTCGAGTCGCCGAGCCCGCCCTGCCCCGTAGACAACCGCCTCAGGCGCCGCCGCGCGCCTCCAGCGCGGCGCGCGAGCCGGCCTCGGCCTTGGCGCGGGAGATCAGGCGCACCGTCGAGGTGCCCTTGGCCAGCAGCAGGCCCGTCTCGTCGCGCAGCGTCCCCTCGGCAAAGCAGGTCGAGCGGCCGGCGCGCTCGACCCAGCCCTCGGCGATCACCAGGCCGGGGCGGGCGGGGGCGAGGAAGCTGATCTTGATCTCGAGCGAGATCGGCGTCTGCTCGACCCCCACCAGGCTCATCAGCGCCATCGCCATCGCCTGGTCGATCCAGCCGGTCACGAAGCCCCCCTGCACGATCCCGCCCGAGTGACACATGTGCGGGCCGGCGAGGTACTCGACCACCGCGCGGCCGCCCTCGAACTTTGTGCGCCGCTGCAGGCCCATGGTCTCGAACAGGCTGCCGGGGGTCGCGCGCAGCTCGGCGTCGTGGATGCTGGCGGCAGGGGCGGGAGAAGGGGCGGTCGTCATCGGTGGCCTTTCGTCAGGTCGCGCGCGAGGGACGGCAAGGCGCGTTCCCCGCGACATCGGTCGCGGCCAGTTGGAGCGCATCTCGGCGCGCGGGGCAAGCGCCCTTGCCGACCGGCAGGCAGGATCGCCGGCCGTGCGCCCTGCCCGCGGCGGGCCGTCGGGCCCGCGCGGGGGCCAGGGACACGACCCCTTCAGGGCCCGCGGCCGCCTCAGCCCCGCCGGCAGGCCAGCGCCGCGCGCAGGCGGCCGGCGGCGGCGCGGCCCAGCGACAGCGGTTCGTCCAGCCCGTCGAGCGTCGCCAGCGTCAGGTTGCGGTCGCGCGAGACCAGCCGGCGCACCCGCTCGACGTTGACCATGGTCGAGCGGCCCAGCCGCACGAAGGGCGGGGCGGGCAGGCTGCTCTCGAAATGGCTCAGCGTGCGCAGGATCAGCACCGAGGGATCGCCGGCCAGATGCACGCGGGTGAAATCCCCCTCCGCGGTCAGGGCGGCGATCGAGCCGGGGGGAACCAGCAGCGTGCGCCCCGGGATCGCCAGCTCCACCGGCTCG
This sequence comes from uncultured Albimonas sp., assembly GCF_963977235.1. Classification (NCBI taxonomy): domain Bacteria; kingdom Pseudomonadati; phylum Pseudomonadota; class Alphaproteobacteria; order Rhodobacterales; family Paracoccaceae; genus Albimonas; species uncultured Albimonas sp. The sequence continues at coordinate 38,093 of NZ_CAXBOD010000046.1, read as the reverse complement.
CCCGAGGCGTCGGGGGCGGGGCGCAGCCGCCGCAGCGCCTCGGCCAGCCGCCCGGGGTCGACGGGCTTGAGCAGGTAGTCGGCGGCCCGCACCGCAAAGGCGTCGATGGCGCGCTCGGCATGGGCGGTGACGAAGACCACCTTCGGAGCGGGGTCGAGGCGCGCCAGAAGGTCAAAGCTGTCGCCCTCGTCGAGCTCCACGTCCAGGAAGGCGGCGTCGGGGCGGTGGGTCTCGATGGCGCGCACGCCCGCGTCGAGGTCGCCGGCGGTCGCCACGATCTCGACGTCGGGGGCCGCGGCCAGCAGGCGCGACAACGCCCGGATCGCCAGCGGCTCGTCGTCCACGATCACCACCTTCATTCCGGCGCCCCCTCCAGCCGCAGCGACACGCGCACCTCGTCTCCCTCCTGCGCCAGCGCCAGCGCGTGGCGGCCGGGGTAGTGCAGCGCCAGCCGCCGGCGCACGTTCTCGAGCCCGATGCCCGAGCGCGAGCCCGCCGGCGCCGCGTCGGCCAGCGCCCCGGGGTTGGAGATCTCGATCTCCAGCCCTGCCGCGCCCGCCGCCCGGATCGTCACGCTCAGCGAACGCCGGCCGCCGCGGCGCCCATGCTCGACCGCGTTCTCGACCAGCGGCTGCAGGAGGAACGAGACCACCCCCCGCCCCAGCGCCGCCGCCTCGACGTCCAGCGAGGCCTCGAACCGCTCTCCGAAGCGGGAGCGTTGCACGGCGAGATAGGCCTCCAGCGCGTCCACCTCGTCGTCCAGCCTCGCCACCAGCCGGTCCATGCCGTCCAGCGAGCGGCGCAGGAAGATCGACAGGTCCTCGATCATCGCCCGGGCGGCGGCGGGGTCGACCTGCAGCTCCTCGGCGGCGCCGTTGAGGGCGTTGAGCAGGAAATGCGGGTCCAGCTGCAGGCGCAGGCGCTGCAGCTCGGCCTCGCGCGCTTCGGCCTCGGCCTGGGCGGCGCGGCGACGCTCGGCCCGGCGGGCGCGCTCGGCGGCGATCCAGAAGCAGGCGAGGCTCCAGCTCACGTAGACCAGGAAGAAGTAGAAGGCGACCGAGAGGAACGGGGGCAGCATGGTGCCGGTCAGGGGCACGATGGCCAGCGGCTGGCGCAGCTCCTCGGCGGCGAGCGCGACCAGCACGCCGCCGCCGGCCCCCAGACCCAGGATCCAGGCCAGCGCCGGGGCGGTCAGGCGCCCCTCGAACCCCAGCCGCCGGTAGATCGCCGCCAGCACGTAGGCCTGCGCGATCACGAAGGGATCGAGCGCGAGCGTCAGCACGATCGCCGACCAGACGTCCTGGTAGGTGAACAGACGCACCACGATGTCGAACAGCACGAAGGCCGCCCAGCCCGCCAGCGTGAAGCGCAACGCCGAGGCCGGCCCCCCCAGCACCCCCGCGACCAGCCCGCCGTCCTCCGCGTCGGGAGGGCGGGCTCGGGCGGAGGCGCGGGCGGCGGGTCGGGGCGGCTCGGCCGCCGTGGGCAGGGTGGAAGCGATCGGGACGGTCTCCGCTGCCGGCAGATCGGGGAGTCGCCCTCCTTCGATACAGCCGCCGCCGCGGGCCGACAAGCGCCCGCCCTGCGCCCTCCGCATCGAAGCTTCCGCCGCGTTGACCGAGGAATCCGCCCGGTTCGCCGATCCCCGCCCGCCCCCCTCTGGATCGCCGCGAAAAGGCTGGTAGCACGACGCGGCGTCGCCCCGCAGAGGCCGGCGCGCAGGGAGGGAGGCGACGATGGCCGACGGCACGGTCTACCGGGTGATCCAGGGCGAGGGCGACATCCTCGGGTTCGATCCGGCCCGCGACAAGCTCGACCTCGGCGACGTCTCCGTTCACAATTTCATCGTGGTCGACACCGACGCGGGCGTCGGCTTTCTCGACCCCTGGTCCGGCGAGACCACGGTCGTCCAGGGCGTCTCCCTGGGCCAGCTGACGATCGACAGCTTCCTGCCGGTGATCAACGACCACCTGCGCCAGTGCCTTTCAGGCGCGCTGGCCTGGGCCCACGGGATCGAGGAACAGCCGAACACCGTCTATGCCCGCTCGCATGAGCCGGGCCGCATCGACCGCGTCGCCTTCGATCCGGCGACCGACGTGGTGGACATGCGCCACTACGGCTCGCGCGAGCAGATCTCGATGACCGACGGGGCCGAGGGGGCGGTGATCTCCAACGCCGGCACCGGGCAGACGCTGATCCTTCTGGGCGTCTCGACCGACCAGCTCTCGGCCGGCAACTTCCTGTTCTATTCGGCCCAGGTGCGCGAGGACCGCGTCCACCTGCAGCTGGGGATCGAGGTCGTGCCCGAGGCGCAGGTGCTCGACCAGGGGACGCCGGTCGCCGGCACCCGCGACTGGCCCACCGCCGCGGGCCCCGGCGACCCGCCTCCGGGCGAGTCGGGCCGGGTGTTCGAGCTCGACTGGGACTGGGGCGCGCACGTCCGCCTCGCCTTCGATCCGGCCCACGACCGGCTCGATTTCGGCTGGTTTCGCGGCGACCAGTTCACCCTGGCCGAGATCGACGGCGAGACGGTCATCACGATCGACGGAAACCGGCAGAGCTACACGCTCGCCGGAACCCCGCTCGGGGCGCTGGACATGGGGGCGATCGTCGCCCGCGATCCTTCGGCCCGGGCGGAGTGGCAGGCGGCGCTGGAGGGGGCGGCTCCCGCGCCGCGCCTGTCGGCGAGCGACGCGCAGGCGGACGAGGCGGAGGGGGTGGTCGAGTTCACCGTGTCCCTCTCGGCCCCCGCCACGGGAACGGTGACGGTCGACTGGGCGACCGTCGCCGGGACCGCGCGGGCGGGGGAGGACTACGCCCCCGCCGTCGGGACGCTCAGCTTCGCCCCGGGCGAAGTCCTGAAGACGATCTCGATCTCGCTCGCCGACGATGTCCTGCACGAGGCCGACGAGACCTTCGGCCTGCGCCTGACCTCTCCCTCCGGCGCGGTGCTGGCCAGGGCCGAGGCCACCGCCACGATCCGCGACGACGACCCCGACGAGGCGCCCGACGACCTGCCCGCGATCTCGCTCGCCGACGTTTCGGGCGCCGAGGGCGACGCGGGCGAGACCCACATGCTGGTCGAGGCGACCCTGTCGAAGGCCTGGCACGCGCCGGTCACGGTGGCCTGGACCACCGCGGACGGGACCGCGCGGGCGGGCGAGGATTATCACCCCGCCTCCGGAACCCTGACCTTCGCCGCGGGCGAGACCGCCAGGACCATCCACGTCCACGCCATGGGCGACACGACGCCCGAGACCGACGAGACGCTTTTCGTGCGCCTCTCCTCTCCCGAGGGTCTCGAGATCGCCGACGGCGAAGCTCGCGTCACCCTGCGCAACGACGACGAGGCCGCGCCTGCGCCGCCGCCCGAGCTGACCATCTCCAACCGTCGCCTGGACGAGGGCGACGACGGCTGGAGCGTCGCCAGGCTGAAGGTGCGCCTGTCGGAGGCCTCGGACGCCCCGGTCTCGGTCGACTGGACCACCCGCGACGGGACCGCCGCGGCCGGCGAGGACTACCGCGCCGCCTCCGGAACCCTGACCTTCGCCCCCGGAGAGACGGTGCAGACCCTGCGCGTGCGGGTCTTCGGCGACGGGCTCGAGGAGGGGGACGAGCGTTTCGTCGTCCGCCTCTCCAACCCCGAGGGAGCGACCCTCGCCGACGCCAAGGGCGTGGTGCGCATCCGCGACGACGACGAGGCCGCGCCCCCACCGCCGCCTCCGCCTCCGCCTCCGCCTGAGGACGGCGGCACGGTGTCCTATTCGGTCGACAACGCCTGGTCGGGCGGCTTCGTCGCCACGATGGCCGTCAGTGCGGGCGACGCCCCGCTCGAGGGCTGGACCGTCGCCTTCGATGCGGGCTTCGAGATCGTCAACATCTGGAACGCCCGGATCGTGTCCCAGGAGGGGACCCGCTACGTCCTCTCCAACCTTGATTACAACGCCGATGTTCCCGCGGGCGGGACCACCGGCTTCGGTTTCCAGGCCGCAGGCGACGACAGCGCCGTCTCCGGTCTGGCCCTGGACGGCGCGGATCCCCCCGTCGCGCCGCCGGCGATTTCGGTCGCCGGGGCCGAAGCGGTCGAGGGCGAGTTTCTCGAATTCGAGATCTCGCTTTCGGCCGCCTCGGTCGAAACCATCAGCGTGCGCTACGCCTCGCAGGACGGCGGCGCGCGCGCCGGGGAAGACTATGTCGCCGTCTCCGGCACGCTCAGCTTCGCTCCGGGCGAGACCACGAAGACGATCCGCGTCGCCACGCTGGACGACGCCGTCTTTGAAGGCCCCGAGAGCTTCACCATCGCCCTCTCCGCTCCCTCGGGCGGCAGTCTGGGCGTCCCCCGGGCGCAGGGCGCGATCGTCGAGAACGATCCCGCGCCAAGCCCCGGGATCGGCATCGACGACGCGGCCGCGGCCGAGGGCGACGAGGGCGGGACGTCGCCCGGCTGGTTCTCGACCTCGGGGAACCAGGTCGTCGATGCCGACGGAACTCCGGTGCGCATCGCCGGCGTGAACTGGTTCGGCTTCGAGAGCGACACCTTCGCCCCCCACGGCCTGTGGACACGCGGCTACGCCTCGATGATGGACCAGATGCAGGCCGAGGGGTTCAACACCATCCGCCTGCCGTTTTCCTCCGAGATGCTGCACACCACGGCCGCGCCCAACGGCATCGACTTCTCGCAGAATCCGGACCTGGCGGGGCTGACCCCGCTCGAGATCCTCGACGTGATCGTGGACTACGCGGGCGAGATCGGGATGCGCATCATCCTCTACCACCACCGCTCGACCGCCGGCGCGGGGACCTCCGGCAACGGTCTGTGGTATGGCGAGGGCGGCTTCACCGAGGCCGGCTGGATCGAGGACTGGCGGATGCTCGCCGCCCGCTATGCCGACGATCCCACCGTGATCGGCGCCGACCTGCACAACGAGCCGCACGCCGGGACCTGGGGCGGCGGCGGCGCCCGCGACTGGGCCCGCGCGGCCGAGACCGCCGGCGACGCCATCGGCGAGGTCAATCCCAACTGGCTGATCCTGGTCGAGGGCGTGGGCGCCTACCAGGGCGACAGCTACTGGTGGGGCGGCGCTCTGCAGGGCGTGCGCGACCGGCCCATCGAGCTCGCGCTCGACGACAAGCTGGTCTACTCGCCCCACGACTACGGCAACTCGGTCCACGCGCAGCCCTGGTTCCAGGACCCCGGTTTCGCCGAGGACCTGCCGGAGATCTTCCGCGAGGCCTGGGGCTTCATCTTCGAGGACGAGATCGCCCCGGTTATGCTGGGCGAGTTCGGCACCCGCCTGCAGGACCCCAAGGACGAACCGTGGCTGGCGGCGCTGACCGTCTATCTGCAGGGCGACTTCGACGGCGACGGCGCCTCCGAGCTGGCCTCGGGGCAGGAGGGGATCGGCTGGACGTACTGGTCGTGGAACCCCAACTCCGGCGACACCGGGGGCGTGCTGGCCGACGACTGGCGCACGGTGATCGAGGCCAAGATGGCCTACCTCGAGCCGATGCAGTTCGACTTCGGCGAGACCGGCGCCTGGGCGACGTTCGAGGTCTCGCTCACCGCCCCGGCCGCGCAGGAGATCACGGTCGACTGGACCACCGCCCCCGGCACGGCGGACGAGACGGATTTCGAGGCCGCCTCCGGCACGCTGCGCTTCGCCCCCGGCGAGCAGACCCGGCAGATCCGCATCGCCCTGACCGGCGACGGTCTCCCCGAGGCGGACGAGAGCTTCGCGATCCTCCTCTCCAACCCCCAGGGCGCGGAGCTGCTGGACGCCGAGGCCATCGGCCTGATCCTCAACGACGACGGCGGGGGCGACCTGCTGGTCTGAGGCCGGCGCGGATGGCGCATTTCAATGCGCCATCCGCGCCCCCGATCAATTCAGCCGGGCGCCGGTCCGCGGCTCGAAGAAGCTCGCCTTGGCGAGGTCGAAGGCCACGTCGAGCGGTTGGCCCGCCTGCGCCCGCGTCTCGGCCGAGAGGCGCGCGGTCACCGCGGCGCCGCCGAGGCGCGAGACGACGTAGGTGTCGGCGCCCGCAGGCTCGACCACCTCCACCAGGCAGCGGGCGGGGACCACGTGGGCGCCGTGGCGGGCGCCCGGCTCGACGATGTCCTCGGGGCGCAGGCCCAGCACGACGTCGCGGGGAAGGTTCGCCCCGACCGGCGCCTGGATCAGGATCGGCGCGTCGCCCTCCCGCGCGATGGCCACCTGCCCGCCCTCGACCGTCGCCGGGATCAGGTTCATCGCCGGAGAGCCCATGAAGTCCGCCACGAACATGTTGGCCGGCCGGTTGTAGATCTCGGACGGCGAGCCGATCTGCTGGATCACGCCCCCCTTCATCACCACGATCCGGGTCGCCAGCGTCATCGCCTCGATCTGGTCGTGGGTGACGTAGACCATCGAGGCGCCCAGGTCCTGGTGCAGCCGCTTGATCTCGGTGCGCATCTCCACCCGCAGCTTGGCGTCGAGGTTCGAGAGCGGCTCGTCGAACAGGAACAGCTTCGGTTCGCGCACCAGCGCCCGGCCCATCGCGACCCGCTGGCGCTGCCCGCCCGACAACTGACCCGGCTTGCGGTCCAGCAGCTGCGAGATCTGGAGCTGGCGCGCCACCTCGTCGAGCTTGCGCTTCTGGGTGGCCGCATCGACGCCGCGCACCTTCATCCCGAAAGTGATGTTCTTGGCGACCGTCATCGTCGGGTACAGAGCATAGCTCTGGAACACCATGGCGATGTCGCGGTCCTTGGGCGGGGCCTTGGTCATCTCCCGCCCGCCAATGGCGACCGAGCCGCCGGAGATCGGCTCGAGCCCCGCGATGCAGTTGAGCAGGGTGGACTTGCCGCAGCCGGACGGGCCCACCAGGACCAGGAAGTCGCCCTCCTCGATCTCGATGTTCACGTCGTGGAGGATCACCGTCTCGCCATAGGCCTTGCGGAGGTTCCGGATCGTCAGCACGGGCGCCATGGGTCAGCCTTTCACCGATCCCGCGGTCAGGCCGCGGATGAAGTACTTGCCGGCGACGACGTAGACGAGAAGGGTCGGCAGGGCGGCGATGATCGCGGCCGCCATGTCGACGTTGTATTCCTTCACGCCCGTCGTCGAGTTGACGATGTTGTTCAGCGCCACCGTCACCGGCTGCGAGCCGGCCGAGGAGAACGAGACGCCGAACAGGAAGTCGTTCCAGATCTGGGTGAACTGCCAGATGATCGAGACCACCACGATCGGGACCGACAGCGGCAGGAAGATCGAGACGAAGATCCGCAGGAACCCCGCGCCGTCCACCTTCGCCGCCTTGATCAGGTCGCCGGGGATCGAGACGTAGAAGTTGCGGAAGAACAGCGTGGTGAAGCCGATCCCGTAGACCACGTGTACCAGCATCAGCCCCGGGATGGTGCCCGCGAGCCCCAGCAGCCCCAGCATCTTGGCCATCGGCAGCAGCACCACCTGGAACGGGATGAAGCAGCCGAAGAGCAGCATGGCGAAGATCGTGTCCGCCCCCCGGAACCGCCACTGCGCGATCACATAGCCGTTCAGCGCCCCGATCACGGTCGAGATCGCCACGGACGGGACCGCCAGCAGGATCGAGTTGAAGAAATAGGGCCGCAAGCCTTCGCAGGTGATGCCCGAGCAGGCCTGCGACCAGGCCTTGGCCCAGGGCTCGAAGGTGATCTCGCGCGGGAGCGCGATCAGGGAGCCGGTGCGGATCTCCTCGAGCGTCTTCACCGAGGTGGTCAGCATCACGAAGAGCGGCGCCAGGTACCACAGCGCGAAGACGCCCAGGATCGCGAAGAGAAGCCAGCGCAGGGCGATCTTGCCCCAGTCGGTCCGCTCGGCGGAATAGCTCGACAGATCGCTCATTTGCGCGTCCTCAGCTCGGAATAGAGGTAGGGGACCACCACCGCGAAGACGATCATCATCATGATCATCGCCGACGACGCGGCCTGCCCCAGGTCCCCGCGCGAGAACGCCATCGCATACATATACGTGGCCGGAAGGTCGGTGGCGTAGCCCGGACCGCCGCCGGTCAGCGCGATCACCAGGTCGAAGCTCTTGATCGCCAGATGCGCCAGCACGATGAAGGCCGACAGGAAGATCGGCGCCATCGAGGGGATGATGATCGCCGTGTAGATCCGCGTGGTCGGGATGCCGTCGACCTGGGCGGCCTTGATGATCTCGGAGTCGACGCTCCGCAGCCCCGCGAGAAAAAGCGCCATCACGAAGCCCGAGGCCTGCCAGACCCCCGCGATCACCACCGTGTAGATCGCCATCTGCGGGTCGACGAGCCAGCCGAAGCTGAACGCCTCGAACCCCCAGCCGCGGACCATCGCCTCGATGCCCAGCCCGGGGTTGAGGATCCACTTCCACGCCGTGCCGGTGACGATCATCGAGAGCGCCATGGGATAGAGGTAGATGGTCCTCAGCGCCCCCTCGGCCCGGATCCGCTGGTCGAGCAGGATCGCCAGCAAGAGCCCCAGCAGCATCGAGACGCCGATGAACAGGATCCCGAAGATCGCCAGGTTCTCGATCGCCACGTCCCAGCGCGGCGCGTTGAACAGGCGCGCGTACTGGCCAAAGCCGTCGATCGCGTACTTCGGCAGCAGCCGCGATTTCGTCAGGCTGACCCAGGCGGTCCAGCCGATGAAGCCGTAGACGAACAGCAGCATCGCGGCGAAGGACGGCGCCAGCACCAGCTTGGGCGCCTGACGTTCCAGCCAGTCGAACATGCAGAGGTCCCCTCCCTCGCCTTCCGATCCCCCCGGGCGGGCCCGGGGGCGCCCCCCTCCCCGCGAGGAGGGGAAGGGGGCCGTGGGCCGACGCGGGGTGTGGCCCTGCGCCGGAGGTCCTGGCGATCAGCCGATCACATCGAGTTGGCGACCGCGTCGGCGAGCATCTGCACCGCCTCGTCCGAGCTCATCTCGGAGTTGAAGTGCGCCGTCACCACGTCGGTGATCGCGCCCGCCTGCGCGCCGCGCAGCGCCATGCCGTGGGCGTAGGAGGGCAGCAGCGAGCCGCCGTCCGCGCTCGCCTGCATCTCCTCGGACGAGGTGTGGGCGCAGCTGTCGAACTTATCCAGGCTGACGTCGGTGCGCGCGGGGATCGAGCCTTTGTTGAGGTTGAAGGTCTCCTGGAAGGTCGGGCCCATGATCAGCTCGGCCAGCAGCTTCTGGCCGGCCACCCGGTCCTCGCCGTCCACCTCGAACATCGCGAAGCTGTCGACGTTGTAGAGGAAGCCCTCGCCCGGCGCCGAGGCGCACAGGAAGTCCTCGCCCGGGGTCTTGCCCGCCGCCGCGAACTCGCCCTTGGCCCAGTCGCCCATGATCTGGAAGCCGGCCTCGCCGTTGATCACCATGGCGGTGGCGAGGTTCCACTCGCGCCCCGAGAAGTTGTCGTCGACAAAGCCGCGCAGGGTGCGCATCTGGTCGAACACCGCCTTCATCTGGTCGGACTTCAGCGCCTCGGGGTCGAGGTCCACGAGCGCGGCCTTGTAGAACTCCGGCCCGCCCAGGCTCAGCGCCACCACCTCGAACAGGGTCGCGTCCTGCCAGGCCTGGCCGCCGTGGGCGAGCGGGACCACCCCCGCCTCCTGCAGCGTCTGCGCGGCGGCGTTGAACGCCTCCCAGGTGGTCGGCATCTCGATGCCGGCGTCTTCCAGGACCTTGGCGTTGGCCCAGATCCAGTCGACCCGGTGCACGTTCACCGGGGCGGCGCACCAGGCGCCCTCGCATTTCATGTGGCCGGCGATCGCCTCGGGCAGCACCTCGGACCAGCCCTGCGCCTCTGCCACGTCGGAGATGTCCGACAGCACGCCTTCCTCGTACCACTCCTGGATCGCGGGGCCCTTGAGCTGCACCGCGGTCGGCGCGTTGCCCGACAGGACCCGGGCGCGGAGCGCGGTCATCGCCGCGTCGCCGCCGCCGCCCGCCACCGGCATGTCGGTCCAGGTCCCGCCGCGCTCGGCGAACTCCTGCTGCAGGACGGCGACCGACTTCGCCTCCCCGCCCGAGGTCCACCAGTGCAGCACCTCCACCTGCGGCTCGGCGGCCGCGGCGCCGGCGAGCAGCGCGGCCATCGACGAGGCCGCCAGAACGTTGAGCTTGCGCATTGTCATCCTCCCTTGTCCGCCGCCCCCCGCCGGGGGCCTGCGTCTCCGGGCCGGAAGATCGCGGAAGCCGCGGCGCAGCATCAACGCCCGATCCATGCTGCACTGCCGAAGAAGTCCGCGTTTTCGGGGCGTTCCGTTACAAAGCGTTACGCGGCAGTCTATAGAGGCGCCGGAACCGGCGCGGCGGCGGACAAGGACCGGACGGCGATGACCATCCCCAGGCTTCTGGTCGTGGACGACGACCCCGAGATGCGCGCGATGCTGACCGCCTTCCTGCGCCGCCACGGCTTCGCCGCGCTGGAGGCCGCGACCGGCGCCCAGGCCCGGGCCGAGTTCGCCCGCCATCGCATCGACCTGATCCTGCTCGACGTGATGCTCGGCGACGAGAGCGGCCTCGAGATCTGCGCCCGCCTGCGGGCCGAGCATGACGTGCCCATCGTGATGCTCTCGGCGCTGTCGGCCGACCACCAGCGCATGGCGGGCTACGCGCGCGGCGCCGACGACTATGTCGCGAAACCCTTCAACCCCGAGCTGCTGCTCGCCCGGATCCGCGCCGTCCTGCGCCGCACCCGCCGCGCCGCCTCGCTCGCCTATCGCCGGGCCGAGGGGGTGCACCGTTTCGCCGGCTGGACCTTCGACGCGCGGACCGAGACCGCAACCGGGCCCGACGGGGTCGAGGCCTCCCTCTCCCGCCGCGAGGCCGCGCTGCTCAAGTGCCTGCTGGCCAACCCCAACATCCCCCTGACCCGCGAGGAGATCGCCGAGGCCCTGCACGACCCCGACGCCGTCGACTCCGCGGGGACGGAGCCCGACGCCAGCTCCCGCGCCGTCGACGTGCTGGTGGGCCGCCTGCGCACCAAGATCGAGGAGAACCCAAGGGTCCCGGCGCTGATCCGCACCCAGCGCGGCGTCGGCTACGTCCTGACCGCCGAGGTCGAGACCGCCCCCCGCGCGCCCGCCCCCGCCCCCGTGCGCTGAGATGCGCGACGCCCCCGCCCCAGACGAACCGCCCGCCGGGGCCTGGGAGCCCGCCTCGCTCGCCGCGCTGGACCCCGCCGCCGGGCCGGGCGCGGCCGCCGGCGCCGGCCCGCGCCGGGCCGCGCGCGCCTGGACCCTGCGCACGCAAGGCGCCCTGCTGGTGCTGGCGGCCCTGATCGCGGGGGCGGCGGGCGCCTGGGCCTGGGCCCGCTCCGACGCCGCATGGGAGGCGCGCCTCGCCCGCGCCCGGGCCGCGGGGGTGCAGCTCTACCACGCGCTCGACGCCGGCGGGACGCCGCCCGTGGGCGTGACCCTCTCGCCCCCCCTGCCCCGCGGCGCCCCGGCCGCCGACCCCGCCCTGCCCTACGCGACCGAGGTCTCGTTTCTCTCGCTCGGCCCGGGCGCCATCGGCGGCGACCGGCTGCGCCTGCGGGTGCTGTCGGCCGAGCTCTCCTATCCCGTCTCCTCCATCGCCGGCGACGACGCCGCGGGCGGGCCGGCCGCCAGCCTCGGCGCCTTCTCGGCCCTGCTCGCCCGCTGGTGCGCCGAGCCGCGGGTCTTCGCCCGCCTCGGCGACGGCCCCTGGCGGCGGATCGAGGGCGAGGCGATCTGGGGCTGCGCCGAGGCGCCCGCCGACCTGCGCGCGCCCGCCGCCCTGGGCCTGGTCCTCGCCGTCGCCCTGCTGCTCGGGCGCTGGTCCGCGATCTCGGCCGACTTCCGCGCCGCCGCCGCCGCCCTTCGCGCCCGGCGCGACGAGGACGCCCCGATCCCCGCAGAGGGCCCCGCCGAGCTGCGCGAGGTCATCGCCGCCGTGAACCGCCGCCTGGCCGAGGAGCGCGAGCGGCTGTCGCGGCGCGCCCTTGTCCTGTCGGGCATCAGCCACGACCTCGGCGCGCCCGCCACCCGCCTGCGTTTGCGCGCCGCCCTGATCGAGGACGCCGAGCTGCGCGCCAGGCTGGAGCGCGACCTCGACCAGATGACCGGGATGCTGGATTCGGTCCTCGCCTTCACCCGCGCCGAGATGGGGGACGAGCCGCGCCGCTCCCTCTCCCTCACGGCGCTGGTCGAGGCGGTGGTGGCCGACTACGCCGACCTCGGCCGTCCGGTGACGCTCGCCGAGCCCGCCCCCCCCCGCGCCGGTCCCGTCGGCACGATCTTCCTGGCCGCTCGCGCCCCCGAGCCCCCCGCCGCCCGCCGCGTGGTGATCGAGGCGCGGCCCCTGGCCCTGCGCCGCGCGCTGGGCAACCTGATCGACAACGCCCTGAAATACGGCCGCCGGGCCGAGGTCTCGGTCGAGGCCGACGCCCGGCGCGCGCGCATCGTGGTCGCCGACGCCGGCGGACCAGGCGCCGACGCCGCGGCGATGGAGGCGCTGCTCGCCCCCTTCGCCCGCGGCGCCAACGCCGCCCGGGCCAAGGGCGCCGGCCTCGGCCTTTCGGTCGCCGCCACGATCGCGCGCCAGCACGGCGGCGCGCTGACCTTCGAAACCGCCGCCGAGGGCCTCTGCGCCGTCCTCACCCTCCCCCGCAACTGACGCCCCGCGTCACGCCCGCCCGCAGGGCGCCTGCAGACCGCCCGCCGCCGCCAGGCGGCGTGCCCCCGGGCTCGACCCGGCGCCGGCGCGACAGGGCCGCCCGCAGGGCGCCGTTGGGTCACGTGCATGGTGCGTTGCAGCAGCAATTGTTCATTGACAGAACAATCGGAGCGCCCCAACGTCACCCCGACCGCCGCAGAGCGGGCTCGCCGGGAGGATCCGCCAGAGGCCAGGCCGGCGCGCCCTGCGCCCCGTCCGCCCCCGCCGCGCCCGCGGCCCTTCGCAGACTGACCCCACGGCCGCCGCCGCCCGGCTTCGCCGGCCAGAGAGGACGCATGACCGCCCCGCAGGACGCCCCGAGCCAGACGCCGACCGCCCCCATGCTGGCCGTCGAGATCGACGGCCCCGTCGCCACGCTGACCCTGAACCGTCCCGCCAAGCGCAACGCCATGTGCGACGCGCTGCTGGCCGAGATCGACGCCTTCTTCGCCGCCCCGCCCGAGGGCGTGCGCGCGGTGATCCTGCATGGCGCGGGCGGCCACTTCTGCTCCGGCCTCGACCTCTCCGAACACGTCTCGCGCGAGGCGGAGGCGGTGCTCGCCCACTCCCGCAACTGGCACCGGGTGATGGACCGGGTGCAGTTCTCGGGCCTCCCGGTGGTCTCGGCCCTGCAGGGCGCGGTGATCGGGGGCGGGCTGGAGCTCGCCTGCGCCACCCATGTCCGCGTGGCCGAGCCAGGCTGCATCTTCCAGCTCCCCGAGGGGATGCGCGGCATCTTCGTGGGCGGCGGCGCGACCGTCCGGGTCGGCCGCATCCTGGGCGCCGACCGGATGTGCGAGATGATGCTCACGGGCCGCAAATACGCCACCGAAGAGGCCGCGGCCCTGGGCCTCGCCCACTACGCCGTCGGCCCGGGCGAGGCGCTGGCGAAGGCGCGCGCGCTCGCCCATCAGGTCGCGAAGAACGCCAAGCTGAGCAATTACATGATGATCCAGGCCATCGCCCGGATCTCGGACATGGCAAAGCCCGACGGGCTGTTCGTCGAGAGCCTGTGCGCGGCGATCAGCCAGACAAGCCGCGACGCCGAGGAGGGCCTGAACGCCTTCCTCGAGAAACGGCCGCCCGCCTTCCGCTGACGGCCACCACCCGCCGACCGCCCGGCAGAGGCGGCGGCGCGACCAGGGAGAAGAGACCATGACCCAGATCACCCGCCGCGCCGCTCTGGCCGGCATCGGGGGGACGCTCGCCGCCCCCGCCTTCGTCCGGCGCGCCCGCGCGGCCGAAGTCACCCTGCGCCTGAGCCACTTCCTGCCCCCCGTCGCCCCGATGCACACCAAGGTGTTCGAGCCCTGGGCGAAATCGGTGATGGAGGCCTCGGGCGGCGCCATCGAGGTGCAGATCTTCCCGGCCATGCAGCTTGGCGGCAAGCCGCCCCAGCTCGCCGACCAGGCCCGGCAGGGGATCTGCGACATCGCCTGGACCCTGCCCGTCTACACCCCCGACCGCTTCCCGGTGGCCGAGACCATGTCGCTGCCCTTCATGGTCACCAACGCCGAGAAGGGCTCGGTCGCGCTCCATGCCCTGATGGAGGAGTTCGGGGCGGACGAGTACAAGGGCCTGAAACCGCTCGCCTTCCACATGCATGACGGCGGCAAGCTGCACATGCGCGACACGCCCATCACCTCGGCCGCCGACTTCCAGGGCAAGCGCCTGCGCGCCCCCAACCAGGCCACCGGCGAACTGCTGGCCGCGATGGGCGCGGAAACCGTCTTCTTCCCCGTCACCGAGATGGTGGTGGGCCTGTCCAACGGCGTCATCGACGGCTGCTGCCTGCCCTATGAGGTGGTGCCGCCCTTCAAGCTGCAGGAGCTGACCTCGATCAGCTGTGAGCCGGCGGCGGGGTCCCGCGGCCTCTACGCCAACACGTTTGCGATCGTGATGAACCAGGGGGCCTACGACGGGCTGTCGCCGGACCTCCAGAAGGTGATCGACGACCACTCCGGCCCCGACTGGTCGCGCGCCATCGGCAAGAACTTCGACGCCTTCGAAGCCTTCGGCCGCGGCATGGTCGAGAAGCAGGGCAACCAGATCGTCGAGATCCCCGCCGAGGAGATCGCGACCTGGCGCCCGATGGCCGAGCCGATCTACGCCGCCTGGATCGAGAAGCTGAACGCCGCCGGCCACGACGGCGAGGCGATCCTCAAGCGCGCCAACGAGCTGCTGGACGCGGGCGCCTGATGACCGGCGCCAGGAACCGGGAGGGCGGCGCTCCGCCCTCCCCTTCCGATGCCCCGGCGCTGCACCGCTGGCTCGAGCGGCTGTGCCTGGTCTTCGCCGGCGCCGGCGGGCTGACGATCTTTGCGGTGTCGATGGCGGTCACCGCCTCGGTGGTCATGCGCACCGTGGGGATCGGGGGCCTCCGCGGGGATTTCGAGATGGTCGAGCTCGCCTGCGCCTCCTGCGCGGCGCTGTTCCTGCCGCTGTGCCAGCTCAAGAAGGGCCACGTGATGGTCGACATCTTCACGTCCTGGGCGCCCGGGCGCAGCGTGCGTCGGATCGACGGGCTGTGGACGCTGATCTTCGCCGCCGCCTGGGCGGCGCTCGCCTGGCGGATGTGGGCGGGGATGGAGACCATGCTCGACTACGGCGACCGCACCATGCTGCTGCGCGTTCCGGTCTGGTGGGTCTATCTGCCGGGCGTCGCGGGGATGGCGCTGTCGGCCGTGGTCGCGCTGGAGTCCGGCCTGCGCCAGCTCGCCGGCTTGCCCGAGCCCGGCGCGGGGCGCGCCCCGACATGAGCCCCTCGACCCTCGCGCTGATCATGGTGATCGTGCTGCTGGCGGCGATCTTCGCGCGCGCGCCGATCGCGCTGGCGATGGGGCTGGTGGGGGCGGGCGGCTACGTGCTGCTGGCGAGCCCGCAGGCGCTGCTCGCGTATCTCTCGACCGCCTGGACCGACAAGTTCATGAGCTACGAGCTCGCCATCGTGCCGCTGTTCATCCTGATGGGGCACCTCGCGACGCAGACCGGGATCTCGGCGGCGCTGTTTGCGGCCTCCAACGCCTGGATCGGGCATTTCCGCGGGGGGCTGGCGATGGCCGCGGTGGCGGGCTGCGCGATGTTCGGCTCGATCTCGGGGTCCTCGCTCGCCACCGCCTCGACCATGGCCAAGGTGGCGCTGCCGGAGATGCGGCGACACGGGTATTCGGGGGCGCTCTCGGCCGGATCGCTGGCGGCCGGCGGCACGCTGGGCATCCTGATCCCGCCCTCGGTGGTGCTGATCATCTACGCCCTGCTGACCGAGCAGAACATCGTCAAGCTGTTCCTTGCGGCCACCCTGCCCGGCATCCTGGCGGTGATCGGCTTCTGCCTCGCCATCGCCGTCTACACCCGCCTGCGCCCCTCGGAAGGCCCCACCCACCCGGCCGCCGACCTGCGCGCCCGCCTGCGCGCGCTGGGCGGCATCTGGCATATCGTGGCGATCTTCGCCGTCGTGCTGGGCGGCATCTACGGGGGCGTGTTCACCCCGGCCGAGGGCGCGTCCGTCGGCGTCGCCATGACCCTGGTCGCCGGCCTCGCCAAGGGCGCCCTGACCCTGCGCGGTCTGCTCGACAGCCTGATCGAGACGGCGGCCTCGACCGCGATGATCTTCGCCATCGTCTTCGGGGCGGACCTGTTCAATGTGGCGCTCGCGCTCTCGCGCATGCCCACCGAGGTCGCGGCCTGGTTCGGGCAGGCCGGCATCGCGCCGATGACCGTGCTTCTGTGCATCGTCGCCTTCTACCTGGTGATGGGCTGCGTGATGGACAGCCTGTCGCTGATCCTGCTGACCGTGCCGGTGTTCTTCCCCACGGTGATGGCGCTCGACTTCGGCCTGATGCCCGAACAACAGGCCCTGTGGTTCGGCATCATCACCCTGGTGGTGGTCGAGATGGGCATGATCACGCCGCCCGTGGGGATGAACCTGTTCGTGATCTCGGCCATGGCCCGCGACATCCCCACCTCCGCGATCTTCCGCGGCGTCTCGCCCTTCATCGCCGCCGAGGTCCTGCGCCTGTCGCTGCTGATCGCCTTTCCCGCGCTCAGCTTCTGGCTGGTGCAGGTCGCGGCGCGCTGAGGGGGGACCGGATGCCAGAGCCCCGCCCCGCCCCCGCGCCGCCCGAGGTCACCGACGAGCGCCTCCGCCAGTTCGCCGGCTACAACATGAAGCGCGTCTACATGAAGGTGCGCGCCGACATGACCGCGACGCTGGCGCCGGCGGGGCTGCGGGTGGCCACCTTCTCGGCGCTGGCGGTGATCCTCGAGAACCCCGACATCACCCAGACCCGCCTCGCCCAGGCCCTGAAGGTCGAGCGGTCGGGCGTGGTGGTGCTGGTCGACGAGCTGGAGAACGCCGACCTGATCGCGCGCCACAGGGTGAAGGGGGACCGGCGCAGCTATGCGCTGCGCGCCACCCTCAAGGGCCGCCGCGCCTGGGACCGGGCCGAGGCGCTGGTCCACGCCCACGAGGCGCGCCTGTTCGCCCCGCTCCGCGCCGAGGAGCGCGAGGCCCTGCGCGCCGCCCTGCGCCGCATCGACGAGGGACTGGATTAGCTTCGCCCCCTTGGGGCGCAACGCGGGCGCCGGCGCCAAGACCGGTCCCGCCCGGGAGGACTCGATGAGGGACATCATGGAGAAGCACACCACGGGAAGGGATCCGACGACCGGCCTGCGCCTGGTCCCGCACTCGGCCGTGCTCGAGCGGCGCGAGGGCGCGCTGCGCCTGACCAGCCGCACGCCCCTCGACCCCGTGGTCGCCACCACCGCGGCCTGGCTGCATCACTGGGCGCGGGAGACGCCCGAGACGGTCTTCCTCGCCGAGCGCGACGGCGAGGGCTGGCGGGAGCTGACCTATGCGCAGGTCCTCGGCCAGGTTCGCGCCGTCGCCGCGTCGCTCGTCGCCCGCGGTCTCGGGCCCGACACGCCCATCGCGATCCTGTCGGGCAACGGCGTGGACCACGCGATCCTCTCCTACGCCGCGCAATACGTGGGCGTGCCGACCTCGCCGCTCGCCGAGCAGTATTCGCTGATCGAGGAGGCGCAGCTCCGTCTCGATCACGCGCTCGCCAGGCTGGCCCCCGCGATGGTCTTCGCGTCGGAGGCGGCCCGCTTCGCCTCGGCGCTGGCGCGCCCGGTCTTCGAGGGGGTCGAGATCGTCGCCGCGGCGCCCGAGGGCGCCCCCCGCCCCGTCACCCCCTTCGCCGAACTGCTGGCCGGCGCCCCCGGACCGGCGCTGGACGCGGCCCACGCGAAGGTGGGGCCGGACACGATTGCCAAAGTGCTGTTCACCTCGGGCTCCAGCTCCGAGCCCAAGGGGGTGCTGACCACCCAGCGGATGATGTGCGCCAACCAGGCCCAGATGCTCTCGGTGCTGCCGTTCCTGAAGGACCGCCGGCCGCATATCGTCGACTGGCTGCCCTGGAACCACGTCTTCGGCGGCTCTCACAACGTCAACATGATGCTGGCGCTGGGGGGCACGCTGAGCATCGATCACGGCCGCCCGACGCTCGAGGGGTTTGCGGCCTCGGCCGAGAACATCCGCGCGCGGGGCGGCACGATCAGCTTCAACGTCCCCGTCGGCTTCTCGATGCTGGTGCAGGCGATGGAGACGGATCCCGACCTTCGCCAGGCCTATTTCCGCGACCTCGACCTGATCTTCTACGCCGGCGCCTCGCTGCCCCAGGCGGTCTGGACGCGGCTCGAGGACATGGCGCGCGAGGTCCGCGGCCGCCTGCCGCTGATGATCACCTCGTGGGGGATGACCGAGACCGCCCCCGCCGCGATCATGCTCCATGAGCCGATCGGCCGCTCCGGCGTCATCGGCGTGCCGCTGCCGGGGGTCGAGGTCAAGCTGATCCCCGACGCCGAGATGCGCTGCGAGCTGCGGGTGAAGGGCCCCAACGTGACGCCCGGCTACCTGCGCGACCCTGCGCGCACGGCGGCCGCCTTCGACGACGAGGGCTTCCTGATCACCGGCGACGCCGTGCGCTTCGTCGACCCCGACGACCCCGCCCGCGGCCTGGTCTTCGACGGCCGCGTGGCCGAGGACTTCAAGCTCGCCACCGGCACCTGGGTGCAGGCGGGACGGCTGCGGCTCGAGGCGCTCGACGCGCTGCGCGGCCTGGTGCAGGACCTGGTGGTCTGCGGCCACGACCGCGGCGAGATCGGCCTGCTGATCTTCCCGCGCCCCGACCGCGGCGGGACCGTCTCGCAGGGCGCCGTGGTCGACCCGGCCCTGCAGGCCCGGATCGAAACGGCGCTGGCCCGCCTGGCCGAGACCGCCACCGGCGCCTCGCGCCGCATCTCCCGCGCGCTGATCCTGGCCGAGCCGCCCTCGCTGAAGGACGGCGAGATCACCGACAAGGGCTCGCTGAACCCGAGCCGCATCGCCGCCCGCCGCGCCGCCCTGCTGGAGCGGCTCTACGACAACGAAGACCCGGCCCTGATCCGCGTCTGAAGGAGGCCCTGCAATGGTCGATTTCTCCAAGGTCCGCGCCATCGACTTCCACACCCACGCGGAAGAGCCCTGCGGCTGCCACAGCGACGACGGCTACGACGAGCTGCAGACGACGATGGCCAAATACTTCGGCGCGCCCTGGACCCATCCCCCCACCATCCCGCAGACCGCCGCCCACTACCGCGAGCACAACATTGCCGCGGTGATCTTCCCCGTCGACGCCGAGCGCGAGACCGGCTACCGCCGCTACCGCAACGAGGAGGTGGCGGAACTCGCCGCCGAGAATTCCGACATCCTGATCCCCTTCGCCTCGATCGATCCGGCCAAGGGCAAGCTCGGCGCCCGCGAGGCCCGCACCCTGGTGCGCGACCACGGCGTGCAGGGCTTCAAGTTTCACCCCACCATGCAGGGGTTCTTCCCCAACGACCGCATGGCCTACCCCCTCTACGAGGCCATCGCCGAGACCGGGAAGCCGGCGCTGTTCCACACCGGGCAGACTGGCGTCGGTTCGGGCATGCGGGGAGGAAACGGGATGCGGCTGAAGTACTCGAACCCGATGCATATCGACGACGTGGCGGTGGATTTCCCCGACATGCCGATCATCCTCGCCCACCCCTCCTTCCCCTGGCAGGAGGAGGCGCTGTCGATCGCCCAGCACAAGCCCAACGTGTATATCGACCTCTCGGGCTGGTCGCCGAAGTACTTCCCGCCCATCCTGGTTCGCTATGCCAACACGATGCTGAAGACGAAGATGCTGTTCGGCTCGGACTGGCCGATGATCGCGCCCGAGAAATGGCTGAACGCCTTCGACCAGGCGGAGTTTCGCGACGAGGTGCGGCCGCTGATCCTCAAGGACAACGCGCTGCGCCTGTTGAAGGCGGTGGCCTGACGCGCCCGCGGGACGCGGACGAGCGAGCCCGCAGGCGCCCTGCGGACGGGCTTGGCCGGGACGGCGCCTGGGGTTGGGGGCGGCGAGGCAACCGAACGGGGGAGCCTCCGGCGGGCTCCTGACTCACCCAAGAACAGGGCCCGCGCCTGTTCTCCGGATCCGTCTCTCGCTGCTTGATGCCTGAGCGACTCGCCCGCGGGGGTCAAGGACAAGCCCCCTGCGGGGGTCGCCTGCGGCGATCCCTGACCCCCGCAGGCGAGTCGCTCCGATCGGCATCGGCGAGAGACGGCTCCGGAGAACAGGCGCTTCCGAGGACCCCGGGTGGCGGCGCCCGGGATGTCGCGTCACGGCATCCGCAGGATCCGCTGGCCGGCCGAGGAGCGCACCGCCACGCCCTCGGAGGTGATCCGGGTCACCGTCAGGCCGTCGATCACCTGGCCCTGCGAGACCCGCGCGACCTTGCCCGAGGACAGCCGGATCAGCGCCCGCGGCGCGTCGACATCCCCGAAGATCCCCAGCAGGGAGATCGCGTCGAGCTGCATCCGCCCGCTCGTCGCCCCCGCCGGCGCCCGCGGGGCCGAGCCTGGCGGCAGCCGCGTGTCGCCCGGCGGCGAGACCACCGCCTGGCGCCGGGTCGCGGTGCGCGAGGGGACCTCCCCCGGTCGCGCCAGCGGAGGCGCGGGCCCGGCCTGCGCCGCGTCGGGCGCGGCGTTCGAGGGCGGCGCGAACACGTCCGGCGGCCGGGGGCGGGCGCGATCCGGCCGCGGGGCGGGCAGCAGCAGGGCGGTCGCGTCGGCCTCGGCCTCCGCCTCGGCGGTCTCGACCGGGGGCGCGAAGACCTCGGCCGAGGCGCGGGCCCGCGGGTTCGGACGCGGCACGAACAGCCCCTGCGCCGGGGGCGGGAAATCCGGGCCGGCCGCGGCGGCCGTGGCCGGCGCCGCAGTCGGCGGGGGCGAAGGCGCCTCGGCGGGAGCGGCCGGCGGCGCCGGGACGGAGGCGTCCTGCGTCGAGGCTTGCTGCGCCGTTCCGTCCGGCTCCTGCAAGGGGTTGGGCGGGGGCGGGACGACGCCCGCCGCGGGCGGGGCGAAAGCCGGGGCGGCCGCATCCTCGCCGCCCGGGGCGGGAGGGGCGCCGGCCGCCGTTCCGTCATCCGACGGAAGGCGCGCGAGCGCGTCGGCGGCGGCGGCGAGCGGGTCGTCCGTCGTCTGAGGGGCGAGGCCCCCGGCGACGGGCGCCCCGGCCTCGGACCCGGCCAGCGCCCGGCGCGGATTGGGGACCGGGGCGCGCACCCCCTCGGCCAGCGGCGGGAACGGGCTCGCCGCCTGCCCCCGCGCCGCCTGCCCCGCCGCAGGCGCCCCCGTCGCGGCCCAGACCGCGGCGACCAGCGCCGCGGCCAGCGGCCCCGCCAGGATCGCGCGGAGGCGGCCCCGGCTCACGCTCAGGCCGTCGCTTTGGCCAGCGCCTGGTCGAGATCCGCGATCAGGTCGTCGGCATCCTCGATCCCGATCGACATGCGCACCCGGTTCGGCCCGGCGCCCGCAGCCTCCTGCTGCTCTTCGGTCAGCTGGCGGTGGGTGGTCGAGGCGGAGTGGATCAGCAGGCTGCGCGTGTCGCCGAGGTTCGCCACGTGAGAGAAGATCTCGACCGACTCCACCAGCTTCACGCAGGACTCGTAGCCGCCCTTCATCGCGAAGGTGAACAGTCCGCCCGCGCCCTTGGGATAGATCTTCCGGGCGCGCCGGTAATAGGGCGAGGACTTCAGGCCGGCATAGCTGACGGACTCGACGCGGGGGTCGTTCTCCAGCCACTCGGCGACCTTCTTCGCATTCTCGACGTGCTTTGCCATGCGCAGGCTCAGCGTCTCGATCCCCAGCAGGGTCAGGAAGGCGTTCATCGGCGCCTGGGTCATCCCGAGATCCCGCAGCCCGATGGCGATCGAGTGGAAGGTGAAGGCCAGCGGCCCGAAGGTCTCATGGAACTTCAGCCCGTGGTAGGCGGGTTCCGGCTCGCTCAGCGAGGGATAGCGGTTCGAGGCCGACCAGTCGAAGGCGCCCGAGTCCACGATCGCCCCGCCCATCGCCTGGCCCGAGCCCGACAGGTACTTGGTGGTCGAGTGCACGACCAGCGTCGCCCCCATCTCGATGGGCTTGCACAGGAAGGGGGTGGCCGAGGTGTTGTCGACGATCAGCGGCAGGCCCTTCTTCTCGGCCACGGCCGCGATCTTGGGCAGGTCGGTGACATAGCCGCCGGGGTTGCAGATCGACTCGCAGAAGATCGCCTTGGTGCGCTTGCCGCAGGCGCGCGCCACCTCGCCGGGCTTGTCCATGTCGACGAATTTCGCCTTCCAGCCGAAGCGCTTGAAGGTCTGGCTGAACTGGGTGACCGTGCCGCCGTAGAGCCGGTTGGACACCACCACGTCGTCGCCCGGCGACATCAGCGGGAACAGCGCCATGATCTGCGCCGCATGGCCCGAGCCGGTGCACACCGCCCCCGCGCCGCCCTCGAGCGTCGCGATCCGCTCCTGCAGCGCCGAGACCGTGGGGTTGGTCAGGCGCGAGTAGATGTAGCCCACTTCCTGCAGGTTGAAGAGCGCGGCCGCGTGCTCGGCGTCGCGGAACACATAGCCGGTGTTCTGGTAGATCGGCGTCTGCCGGGCGCCCGTGGCGGGGTCGGGGCGCGCGCCGGCGTGGATCTGCAGCGTGTCGAAACCGTAGGCGCGCGGGCCCTGCTCGTCGGTCATTTCTTGTCTCCTCCCGGAAGCTGCGGCGAACCGGGGCGGAGCCTAGCCGAACCCCGCGCCCCCTGCACGGAGGAAAACGCCCGCCCTCCGCGCCACGCCCGCCCGCTGTCCGGGCGCCCCCCGCAGGCCCCTTCGCGAAGCGCCTGTTCTTGGGTGAGTCAGGAGCCCGCCGGAGGCTCCCGCACTCTCCCCCCCGGCGCCCCGCTGCCCCCCGGCGCCCCGCAGCCAGGCCCGCCCGCAGGGCGCCTCCTCTCCCCTCGCCGGACGTCAGTCCGGCATATCCTCGAGGAACGCGCGGATCGCGTCGCCGATCTCGGTTCCCGAATCTTCCTGGATGAAGTGCAGCCCCGCCACCGTGATCTCGCGCTGGTTCGCCCAGCCCCGGCACACCTCCCGCGCCCGCCCCGTCAGGATCGAGCCCGGGTCCGCATTCACGAACAGCTTCGGGATCGGGCTCTGCGCGAGGAAGGCCGAGTAGCCCTCCACGATCTCGACCACGTCGGCCGGCTCCCCCTCGATGGGGATCATCCGCGGCCAGCTCAGGGTGGGCCGGCGCCCCTCGCCCGGCGCCTCGAACGGGCGGCGGTATTCGGCCATCTCCGCCTGCTCGAGGTCGCGCAGGATCGAGCCGGGCAGCACCCGCTCCACGAAGACGTTCTTCTCGAGCACCATCGCCTCGCCCGCCTCAGAGCGGAACCCCTGGAACACCCCGCGGGCGTTCTCGGGCCAGTCCGCCCAGGTCACCGGGGTCACGATCGCCTCCATGTAGACGATGGCCTTCACCCGGTCGGGATTGCGCCAGGCCCACTCGAACCCCAGCGCCGAGCCCCAGTCGTGCAGCACCAGCGTCACCCGGTCGCCCAGCGCCAGCGCGTCCCACAGCGCGAACAGGTGTTCGCGTTGCTCGGCATAGGTGTAGCGGTCGGGCCCGGAGGGCGAGAGCTTGCCCGAGTCCCCCATCCCCACGAGGTCGCAGGCGACCAGCCGCCCCAGTCCCTCGCAGCGGCGCATCACGTCGCGCCACAGGTAGGACGAGGTCGGGTTGCCGTGCTGGAAGACGATGGCCTCGCCCTCGCCCTCGTCGATGTAGGCCATGGGCGCGCCCATCACCGCCCGGCTCTTCTTCTCGGCGTAGGGGGTGGGATCGTGGGTCATGCGCGCCTCCCTTGCGTTGCGCGTGTCGGGGATCTCGCGGGGCTCAACCCGGCGTCTTCGCCGGGTCCGGGCCCCGCGTCGTCTGCTCGCCCCGGTCCGCGTCGTCCGCCTGCGCCAGCCGTTCGGCGGCCTCGCGGCAGGCGGCCAGCAGCCGTTCCGAGAGCTCGGGGTCGTTCACGGCGCGGGCGAGCGACAGCCCCCCCACGCACAGCGCCAGCATCGCGGCGGCGTGGTCCAGCGGGGGCGGGCGCATCGGATCGCTGTCCGGGGCCCCGCGGATCGCGGCGAGCGTCGCGCGCAGCTCCTCCCCATAGGCCTCGCGGAAAGCGTCGGGCGCGCGGGCGGCGTCGGTCGCCAGCGCCGCGAAAGCGCAGCCGGCGCCGGGATCGTCCCGGTGCGCCCGGGTCAGGTACCGCCCCGCCAGCCGCCGCGCCCGCTCGGGCCAGGAGCGGTCGCGCGCGGCGCCGATCCAGCGCTCCCGCTCGGTGGCGAAGGCCTTGCGGAAGGCGGCGACGGCCAGGTCCTCCTTGTCGCGGAAATGGGCGTAGAAGGCGCCGTGGGTCAGCCCCGCCTCCTGCATCACCGGCGCGATGGCCGCGCCCGAAAGCCCCTCCCGCCTCAACCGGGCCGAGGCCGCAGCCAGGATCCGCTGCAGCGACTCCCGCTTGCGCCGGGCGCGCGGGCCGGAGGGTTCGGGCGCCTCGGTCACCGACGATTCCATCTGACGAGCATCATGCGAAACATGAACTCGCATGATGTCAGTCATGTCAATCTCGATGTCGCGCCGTGTCGATCCGGATCGTCGGCCGCCGGCGCTACATCGCCCCCGCGGTTCGGGCCGCGCGCGCGGCCCAGTCCCGGAGCGTCTCGGGATCGTCGAGACAGGCCGAGGGCGCCTCGAAGAACCGGGTCACGGTCACCACCTTGCCGCCCTTCTCGTATTCGAACGGCCCGCAGCCTTCCGCCTCCAGCGCGGCGCGCAGGGCCTCGTCCACCGGAAAGTACAGCCTGCCGCGCAGCACGTAGGCGAAGCGCGCGCCGCGCATGGCAAAGCTCCACCCGCCAAAGAACCGCGTGCGTTCCAGCGGGCCCAGGGCCGCCAGCTCGTCCTCGAGGTACAGCACGTATTCCGACGGCGCCTTGGCCATGACCCTCTCCCGCTTCTGCGTGGCGGGGCGATCCCCCCGCCCCAGGCCGCCCCGAGCCGCCCGGCCCGGCTTTCGAGCCCGCCGGGATCGCGGACGGACCCTCGCCCGTCACGCAACGAAAAGGGCCGGCGCGTCGCCGCGCCGGCCCGTTCGTCGCCTGCCGCAGGGCGGGCGGATCAGTCCTCTTTGTCGGCCGAGGTGGCGTTGAGCTGGATATATCGCTCCTCGCCCATCTTGCCGAGCAGCTCGAGCTGGGTCTCGAGGTAGTCGGTATGACCTTCCTCGTCGCGGATCCGCTCCTCGAAGATGTTCTTCGAGGTGTAGTCGCCGACCTTCTCGCAGTGGTCGCGGGCTTCCTTGTAGAGCTTCAGCGCGTCCAGCTCGGCGGCCAGATCGCACTCCAGCGTCTCCTTGACCGTCTCGCCGATGCGCAGCGGGTCGAGGACCTGCAGGTTCGGGTGGCCTTCGAGGAAGATGATGCGGTCGATGAACTTGTCGGCGTGGACCATCTCCTCGATGGACTCCTGGCGCGACTTCTCGGCCAGCTTGCCCACGCCCCAGTCCTTCTGGAGGCGATAATGCAGCCAGTACTGGCTGATCGCCGTCAGCTCGCTGCGCAGGCCCTTGTTGAGGTACTCAATGACCTTCTCGTCGCCCTTCATGGGTCGCTCTCCTATCCGACGGCTTGCGCAGCCCGCGAAGCACGGGCGGCACGCCGGTGTTCTCATCCGCCCGCAGGACGTCCACGAACAAGGCGACGCATCCGCCGCATTCGGGGCGCTTGCCGAGCGCGCGATACACCTTGCCCGGCGTGATCAGAGCCGTCGGGTCTGCGGCGCGCATCCAGGCGACGGCCGCTTGGATGTCCGACGACTTTATCCGGGCGCAGTGGCACACGATCATAGGGCGGCGCTCCGCAGAGTGAAGGCCGAAAAGGGAGACCCAGGAGCCTGAGTCGACACGCCGGGACATTGACCGACGAAACCGCTCGGGAAAAGGCCTATCCCGACAGAGATGGTCAGAAAAATGTCGCAGGCAAGAGCCGGCGGGAAACCCCCTTTGAAATCAATGCCCCCGCGAGGCTCGCCGCCCCTCACAAGCGCGCGATCCGTCACCGCCGCTGCCGCCTCCGCCGGACGCTGGCGAGAGTCCGAGCGTCGAACTCGGGCGGCTTGGCCGCAACCCAGGCGCGGAATCGGGCCAGCGCGGGGTGGGCGCGCAGGGCTTCGGGGGTGGCGGCCTCACGGGCGATCTCGGCCTCGGTCAGGCGCGCGTGGATCTCGTCGTGGCAGATCTTGTGCATCCGCGCCGTCGGCCCCCTGGCCCCGCCCTTCAGCTTGGGCGTCAGGTGATGGACGCTGGCCCGCGCCCCCGGCGGGATCGGGCGCAGGCACAGCGGGCAGATCGGATCGGCGTCGTCCATGCGCGTCAGATGGCCTCTCGCGACCGGCCGGCAAGGTGATACCTTCGCCGCAACCCTACGGGAGGAGAGAACAATGAGCTACGCCACCCTGCGCTACGAGGTCGAGGACGCCATTGCCACGGTCACCCTCAGCCGTCCCGACATGCTCAACGCCTTCACCGTCGAGATGGCGGGCGAGATCCTGGCCGTCCTCGAGCGCGCCGACGCCGACGCGGAGGTCCGCGCCGTGATCTTCACCGGCGAGGGGAAGGCCTTCTGCGCCGGCATGGACCTGAGCTCGGAGGGCAACGTCTTCGGCCTGGACGAGAGCGTCTCGGCCTCGGACGCGGCGGCGATGGAGCGCAACCGCGACACCGGCGGCACGATCAGCCTGCGTCTCTTCCGGATGAAGAAGCCGGTGATCGCGGCGATCAACGGGGCGGGCGTGGGGATCGGGGCGACGATGACCCTGCCGATGGACGCGCGCATCTGCTCGACGAAGGCGCGGATCGGCTTCGTCTTCGCCAAGATCGGCGTGTGCATGGAGGCCTGCTCGTCCTGGTTCCTCCCCCGCCTGGTCGGCATGCAGACCGCGCTCGACTGGGCGCTGTCCGCCGAGATCCTGACCGCCGACAAGCTGCTCGCCGCCGGCTTCTGCACCAAGGTGGTCGAGCCCGAGGACCTGCTCCCCGAGGCCCGCGCCCTCGCGCGCCGCTACATCGACGGCCTGTCGCCGGTGTCGGTGGCGGTGAACCGCCAGCTCCTGTGGCGCATGGCCGGCGCGTCGCACCCGATGGAGGCCCACAAGCTCGACAGCCGCGCGATCTACGAGATGTCGATGGAGGACGGCAAGGAGGGCGTCACCAGCTTCATCGAGAAGCGCCCGGCCGGGTTTTCGAAGGCCCCGCCGGAGGGGATGCCGGGGTCGTTCGATTGGGATTCGGAGCCGGGGTGGGGGTGAGGCAATTCTCGGAACCCCGGGCACCCCCCCCCTCCCGAACTGCTCGCGCTGGCCAACCTAGGCGAACCGCGCGCGCAGAGCGCTGACGATCAGAATAGCCCCACCACGACACACAAATCGCCAAGCCAGCGGAAAAGCCACAACACCATGACATCAAGGAAGTTTACGAGCGACGCGAGCCTGAGTGACTGCAAAATTCCGACCAGCGCCACAGGGCCATACTTACCCATAGACGATGACGACATTGATGTTTTCAACGATATTCTAAGTGACGAGATTGAATCCGTATTTACTTCAACAATTTGTTGCTGCGACCATTGCTACGATGATTTTCGCTCATATTGGCCGGACACAACATTTCGAGAACTGAATTTTCAGAGACAATCAATCGAGACAAAGTGGCTCCTTGAGACATCACGCACAGCAGAACTCTACAATGCAGCCGAAATGTCATCCCTCCAGCATTTTGTTATTTGCCCCAGGTGCAAGCGCTTCGAGTCGCATAATCTATGGCTCTACGAACACCCATTTAGCGATTCACTCGAGATCGAGAACGACATCGAAGAAATTCAAGTATTAGGCTCCAGGACACCATTCTTAATGCTAGATCATCCGTTCGCAAGACGCGTACGTGAACAAATAAAACAGATCGCTGATTCAGAAGTGCCGCGCAATCTAGAAAGTCCAATATTTAGAGCCCGTCTCGTCTCAGACGTTGAAAAGTTGGATCAGCAGCCATCTGATCTTTCGACATACGCACCACCGCCCGCCACTGTAGCTGGCGAGGGTCGCTTCAATCATGCGGGTGCCCCGATGCTCTACGCAGCTAGCTCGCCTGCGACTGCAGCATCTGAACTGGGCCGCCCAGGCGAAGAGGCATACGTTGCAGAAATGAACATTCTGCAAAGAGTTAGAATACTTGACCTCCTCGATCTTGACGAGGAACAGTACGGCTTCGAAGTTCTGAAATCACTTGCGTCCTCTGCCCTCCTACTCGCTCCCAACACCGGCGATGGCTGGGTAAAGAAACAATACATCTTCTCCCGCTTTGTGGGGGATTGCGCTCGCGAAGCTGGTTTTGATGCAATTCAGTATGGCTCGGTTAAAAATGTGGATGGAAAAAACATCGTATTCTTGACGCCACCACTGCAATTTTCGGATTTCGCAGAAATCTGCTCCAACGAAAAACTCGTTTGCGAAGAAGCCACCACGCGATTCTGAATAGTCTCCAAGGCCCTAGACAAAAACTACAAAAAAATTCAGCACCCATAGAATCAGTTTCAGAAATCACACGAGCGATACTGATGCCACGCAAGCAACCCAAGGCCCTAGGAGACGCAATATATCCTCTGAGGCACGTTCAAAGCATGGCGCGCACGTGCACTAGATCCGCGCAATCAGTGCCCTCGTTCCGCGCGCGCCTGAAGTACAGATCAGTGTGGTTGCCGCCCCCCACCCTCGCTGCTAGGGTCCGCGCCGCCTCAGCGGGGGCCGTTTCGAAAAAATCATGTGGGGACGCATGGGACGCATCTGCCTCGTGGGCGCCGGGTTCTCCGGGGCCGTGATCGCGCGGGAGCTGGCCGAGGCCGGCCTGCCGTGCCTCGTCATCGACGAACGCGCCCATGTGGCGGGGAACTGCCATACCGAGCGGGACCCGCAGACCGGCGTCATGGTCCATCGCTACGGCCCCCACATCTTCCACACCGCCGACGAGCGCGTCTGGGCCTACGTCAACCGCTTCGGCGAGTTCATGCCCTACGTGAACCGGGTGAAGACCACCGTGGGCGGCTCGGTCTACCTGCTGCCGGTCAACCTGCACACGATCAACCAGTTCTACGGCAAGACCTTCTCGCCCGCCGAGGCCAAGGCCTTCATCGAATCCCAGGCCCGCATGGACATCGAGGACCCCCAGTCCTTCGAGGAGCAGGCCCTGCGCTTCGTGGGGCCCGACCTCTACAATGCGTTCTTCCGGGGCTACACGCTCAAGCAGTGGGGGATCGACCCGACGGAGCTGCCGGCCTCGATCCTCAAGCGCCTGCCGCTGCGGTTCAACTACGACGACAACTACTTCAACCACCCCCACCAAGGGATGCCGAAGCACGGCTACACCGCGATCGTGGAGAAGATCCTCGACCACCCGCTGATCGAGACCCGGCTGGGGACCAAGTGGGAGGAGCAGGACGAGGCCTTCGACCACGTCTTCTACTCCGGCCCCCTGGACCGCTGGTTCGGCTACGACATGGGGCGGCTGGGCTACCGCACGCTCGACTTCGAGGGCGAGCGGGCGATGGGCGACTACCAGGGCTGCGCGGTGATGAACTACGGCGACCCCGAGGTGCCCTTCACCCGGATCTCGGAGCACAAGCACTTCTCGCCCTGGGAGGAGCACGAGGGCACCATCGTGTTCCGCGAATACTCGCGCTATTGCGGGGCGGACGACGTGCCCTACTATCCGATCCGGCTGCTGGGGGAGAAGAAGATGCTCTCCGACTACGAGGCGCGGGCGGCGGAGGTCGAGGGCGTCACCTTCGTGGGGCGGCTGGGCACCTACCAGTATCTCGACATGGACGTGACCATCGGGCTGGCGCTCGACGCGGCGTCGGACTACCTCGCGCAGCGCAAGGCCGCCTGAGCGGCGCCCCCTCTCGCCCCCCATGGCGGAGACCCCGATGAGCGGACCCCGCCCCCCGATCGATCCCTTGCGGACCGATCCGTCCGACAGCGCCTTCCCCCGGCCCCCCGACCCCGCGGCGGGAGGGTCGGAGGCGGCGCGGCCCCAGGATCTCGCGCCCGCCACGGCGCGCCACGACCTCGCGCCCGCCGCGGCGCGCCACGACCTCGCGCCCGCCGCGGCGCGGCCCCAGGATCTCGCGCCCGCCACGGCGCGGGAGGTGCTGGATGCGGCGCCGGGGACGCCCTCGGCCCTCTACCTGCGGCTGAGGGGGGCGGAGGGCCCCCGCGCGCCCGGCCGCCTGCCCCTCGGGATGGCGGCCGGCGAGACGCTGTCCCTCGACACCTGGTTCAACCATTTCCCGCTGCCCTGGTGGCGCGCTCACGGCGCCCCGGGCGCGCTGGGGTTCGAGGCGGCGCTGGAGGGTCCCGCCACGCTGGCCCTGCGCGCCCAGGCGCCGGGCGCGGCGCCGCGCACCCTCGCGCGGGCGGCCTTTGCCGGCGCGGACGGGCCGGCGCGCCTGCCCGTCCCCTCGGTCGCCCGCGGGCGCCTGTGGGTCGAGATCCGCGCCGAGGGGCCGGTTCGCCTCCTCTCGGCCCGCTGGACCGTGCAGGCCCCGCCGCGGCCCGTGCGCCTGTCGCTGGGTCTGGTCACTCACGACCGCGAGGGGCCGCTGGCCGCCACCCTGGTCGAGGTCCTGCGCGCCGCCGAGATCCGGCCCGAGCTCGCCCGCATCTGGCTGGTAAACCAGGGCGCGCCTTTCGCCGACCCCGCGCTGCGCCGCCTCGCCGCCGATCCCCGCGTGACCCTGATCGAGCAGGCGAACCTCGGCGGCTGCGGCGGGTTTGCGCGGACCATGGCCGAGGCGCTGGACGCCGCCGGGCCCGACCGCCTGACCCATCACCTGCTGATGGACGACGACATCCGCCTCGACGGGCGGATGATCGGCCGGGCCATCGACCACCTGTCCCTGCTTCGCGCGCCGGCGGCGCTGGGGGGCGGGATGCTGGACCTGCGCGCGCCGACCCGGGTGCATGAGGCCGGCGCCGCGCGCGGCCGCTTCGGGGTGATCCGTCCCGTGGCGCAGGGGGCGGACCTGGCCACGCCGCAGGGCCTCGCGCCCTTCGCCGCGGCCCAGAAGAGCGACTTCAACGGCTGGTGGTTCTTCGCGATGCCGCTCGCCTCGCTGCGCGCCGCGGGCCTGCCGCCGCCGCTGTTCCTGCGGGGCGACGACCTCGACATGTCGCGCCGGCTCGAGGGCGCCGGCGCGCCCACCGCGACGCCCCCCGGCCTCTCGGTCTGGCATGAGCCGTTCTATGCCAAGGCGACCTCCTGGCAGCACTATTACGACCTGCGCAACCGGCTGGTCCACGCGGCGCTGCATGACGCGCAGGACCCGCCGCGCCCGCTCGATATCCTCGAGCGGCTGCTGACCCCGGCCCTCTCCCACGACTACGCCACCGCCGCCTGGCGGCTGCTGGCGCTGCGCCACTTCCTCGAGGGGCCCCGCGCCCTGTTCGCCCGGTCCCCGCAGGCGATCCATGCCGAGGTCGCGGCCCTTGCGCCCGGCCTGCGCCCGCAGCCCCTCGACGCCGCGCCGGCGGACCTGCCGGTGATCGAGGCGCCCGAGGGCCCGGTCTCGGCCGCCGCCCACGCCCGCGGCTTCGCGCTTGCGACCCTGGCGCTGGCGGTCCCCTCGCGCCGGCCGTTCGCGCTGATCCATGAGAAGGCCGCCCGCCCCGGCGTGACCCTGGCCCGCGCCCATCTGCGCAGCGATCCGGGCGGCGCCTGGTTCCGCCTGCACACGCCGCGCCGCCGCGCCGCGCTGTCGCTGCTGGCCCGCAGCCTGTGGATGACCGCCCGCTATCGCCTGGGCCGTCGCCGCGCCATCGCGGCCTGGCAGGCGGGGGCCGACGCCGCCCGCGCGCCCGAGGCCTGGGCCAGGCTCTTCGAGGGGCCGCGATGACCGCCCCTGCTCCCTCCCTGTCCGCGGTCGTGATCCTGCGCATCGGCGCCGACCACCGCGTCTCGGGCTGGGCCAAGACCCCGCGGGCGGCGCGCGACTGGGCGCTGGTGCTCTCGCCCTACCAGGAGATCCCCGACCTTGCGGAATTCGAGCCCGACGCGGTGATCCCGCGCGAGGGCGGCAAGTGGGACGTCCTGCACGACATCCTGACCGAGCGCCCGGAGCTGCTGACCCTCGCCCCCCGCGTCTGGCTGCCCGACGACGACATCGAGGCCGAGGCCGCGACCGTCGCGCGGTTCCTCGCCATCGCCGCGGCGCAGGACCTGGCGCTGGCCCAGCCCGCGCTGACGCCCGACAGCGAGTTCTCCCACTACATCACCGTGCGCAACCCGCTGACCCGGTTGCGCCGCACCAACTTCGTCGAGCTGATGGCCCCCCTGCTGAGCCCGCAGACACTGGTCGCCTCGCTGCCCGACATGAAGGGCCGGCCAGCGGCGAAGGGGCTGGATTTCGTCTGGCAGGATCATGTCGACAGACCCGCGCGGCGCATCGCCATCGTCGACGCCGCCGCCATGGCTCATCGCCGCCCGATCGGCGCCCACCTGGTGGGGCGGGCCATGGCCGCCGGGCAGGACGTCAACGCCGAGCGCGACGACTGGATCGCCCGGCGCATCGGCCGCTGGCCCCGGCCCGTGGCGCTGGGTCCCGGCGGCCGGCCGGGGGCCTTCGCGCTCGCCGTCCTCGGCCTGCTCGCCACGCCGCGCGTGTGGCGCCGCCGCTGGGCGGTGCGGATCGCCAAGCACCTGCGCGCCCAGCTCCTCAGCCCCGCTTTCCCGCCCCGCCGCTGAGACCGGCGCTGAGGGCTGCCCGCTGCGCGCCGGCGGGCGGTCGCCGGACGGCCCGGGAAGCTCTCCCCCGTGCTCCGGACGCAACGCACGCCCGCCTCCCGCGCGCCGGCCGCGGCCTGCTCCGGGCCTGCGGTCGGGGGCGCGTTGACAGCCGGGCGAGGGCATGCCACCCGGCGGAGGTCACGCGGCCTCAGACCGCACCGGGACGCGACGAGAGGACGACGGATGGCCCACCTGATCCTTCACATCGGCTCGCACAAGACGGGGACCTCCTCGATCCAGTATGTGCTGACCCGCTCCGCCGAGGCGCTGGAAAAGGCGGGCGCGAGCTACCTGCAGACCAACGCGCTCGGCAAGCAGGCCGCCAACGCCAACACGCTGGCCCGGATGAAGGGCAAGGGCGCCGCCTTCACCTCGACCCTGTCGGACGACGTCGCCGACGCGCTGATCCGCCCCGAGGCGAAGCTCAACATCCTCTCCTCCGAGAACCTGTTCTGGCTGCACGACGCCGGCGAGATCGCTCGGCTGGCCAAGCTGATCCAGCTGCGCTTCGAGAGCGTCTCGGTGATCGCCTACCTGCGCCGCCAGGACATGCTGGCGCTGTCGCACCGCAAGCAGGTGATCTCGCCGATCCCGCGCCCGGCCGCCCGCTTCTACGGCTATCAGATGTCGGCCCTGCCCGAGCATCAGCCCCATTTCCACACCTATTTCGACTACCACGCCAAGCTGGAGATGTGGCGCGAGGCCTTCGGGACCGAGAACATGCAGGTGGCGCTGTTCCAGCGCGAGGCGCTCAAGAATGGCGACTCGGTAGCCGATTTCTTCGCCCGCGCCGGCCTCCAGCCGCCCCGGGGCGAGGAGCCGGTGCGCCGCAACACCGCCGTGGGGCGCGAGCGCACGCTGCTGGCGCTGGCCGCCAAGGCCGCCGGCATCGGGGGCGACGCGCTGAAGGCGATCCGCCGCGCCGCCTCGGACGAGGGCAAGCTGCTGCCCGCGCGCGCCGACGCGCAGGCGTTCCTGGCGAACTGGGCCGACTCCAACGCTCGCCTCGCGCAGGCCTGGAAACTGCCCGACGGGTCCCCCTTCGCCTTCTCCGACGACTTTTCGATGTATCCCGAGGTCGGCACCGACGTCTGGTCGGACGCCGAGGCGCGCGAGGCCATCGGCCACATCATGACGGGCGCCGCCGCGATGCAGATGCGCAAGGACAAGCGCAAGGGCGGCGGCGGCAAGGGCGAGTTGCGCGCCGGCGCCAAGCCCCAGGGCCAGCGCGGCCGCAAGGGTCCCGGCAAGGGCCACGGCGGCGGCGGCGCCCATGGCGCGGCCGGCAAGCCCGGCTTCCGCAAGCGCAAGGTCAACCGCCGCGCCCGCAAGCTGAGCGACTGACCGCCCCGGCCCTGCTTGTTCCGCGCGGCGCCTGTCCGCGCGGACCGGCGCCCGACCGGCCGACGGACCGCTTTGGGCGCCTGAGAGGCCGCCGGGCTCGGACGGTCTCCGGCCGTCGGCGGACGCCTCCTCAGTCGGGCGAGCGGAGGCGGCAGAGCAGGTCGGCGAGGTCCGCCTCCGGCGCCGGCTCATCCGGATCGACGGTCAGGGCCACCTG
The DNA here is from genome assembly GCF_963977235.1 of uncultured Albimonas sp. Lineage (NCBI taxonomy): Bacteria > Pseudomonadati > Pseudomonadota > Alphaproteobacteria > Rhodobacterales > Paracoccaceae > Albimonas > uncultured Albimonas sp. The sequence goes on along the minus strand of NZ_CAXBOD010000046.1, from coordinate 3,598 downwards.
AACGCCGCCGAGTCCCAGCGCCGCCAGCTGCTCGGGCACGCCCAGCCCATGCTCGAGGTGGCCGCGACCGATCAGGCCCACCACCAGCGGGGCGCCGGACAGGCGGCGCGCCTCGGCCAGACCCTCGGCGAAGGCGCGGTCCCAGACCAGCTGCGCGCGCACGAACCGGTCGAAGGCCGGATCATGGGGCGAGCGCGCCGCCCTCTCCGGCCGCGCCCCGCCGGTCATCTCGAACAGGCGCCGGCGATAGGGGACGCTCGCGGGGGCCGGCAGGCTCAGCCCCTCGCGCGCCACAACCGGCACGCCGCCCCACCCGTCCCGCCCCACCCGGCGCACAAGGTCGCGCGGGACGTTCAGCGCCCGCAGCCGCAGGCCCCGGTCGCGCGCGAGGTTGAAGATCGGCGCGTAGAGCGCGGGGTCGAAGCCCCAGACGCCAGACCAGTCGACGGCCTTGAGAACCGCGTCGAAGCCCAGGACCCCCGAGGTCCAGCCGTCCAGCGCCCCCTGCGCCGCGCGGGGCAGCATTTCGAGCCCCACCACGATCTCGGAGCGGAACGGCAGCAGCCCCTCGATCACGTCGCGTTGCCAGAGGTGAATGTCGGCGCGGTCGTGCAGCTCGCCCAGACACAGCACCTCGGCGCGGGACATCCGGTCCAGCGCCTGCACCCAGGTCAGGGCCTCGGCCGCGCCGCGCGCCGTCCAGGGCGCGGCGTCTTCCGGTGTCGTGTCTGAAATCAAGACAATCCCGCAGTCATTATCCGAGTTTCGCCCGAGCATACCGCGAATCGATACTCAAGTGAAACCTACGGACCTGCGACGCAGGCTCGCGCGCCGATCCCGTCGTCAGCGCGCGCCAATATGAAACGGCCCCCCCGGGGCGCCCGAGGGGACCGTTTCGCGTCGATCTGGCCGGCGCCGCGTCGGGGGCGGCCGGTGCGGCTCAGTCCACGGGCGCCCAGCCCTCGCCGGGATCGTAGGTCTCGATCGCCGCAGCGCGCTGCAGCGTGTCCTCGCCCAGATCGGCCTCGAGCACCGCGCCGTTCTCGGCCACCAGGAAGCTCATCACCCCGGTCTCGCCATAGGCCGCGGGGAAGGCGAGCAGCGCGTGGCCGGCGAGCATCTGGCCGTTGACCAGGTAGCTCATCTCGCCCCCCGGCGCCGAGGCGCCCTGCCCGTCCAGCACGCGGTAGTAGTAGCCGAGGTAAGGCTCCGGCGCCTCGACCGCGTCCCCGACCGCGTAGCCATCGGCCGCGGCCCGGGCCATGAAGTCGCCGATCGGGCTGTCGGGCGCGCCCGCCTGCGGCGGCCAGTAGAGCCCGTCGCGCGCCTCGCCGTCGCTCAGCACATGGGCCGCGAACTCGAGCTGGCCGTCGCCGTCGTGGTCGACCGTGCGGAACCGCGCCTGGACGCCGACATAGGCGCGCATCAGCGCGATCACGTCGAGCTCGTTGGCCCCGATCCGCTGCAGGTGCACGGCGTCGCGCGCCTCGGCCGCGTCGAACGACCAGCTGCCGTCCTCGTTGCGGTAGAGCGAGGCCGGAAACGGGTGCTGGTCGCGCCCGAGATAGACGTTCGCCCAGCCCTGCGAGCTGACCTTGAGACGGTGGGAGGCGTGGTAGTTGTCGAGGAACCCCCGCCAGTTCTCGCGGTCCTGGGCGTCGTCGCCGGTGAACACCACGTCCTCGTTCTCGGGGCCGAAGACGGTCAGCAGCGCCTCGCGGTCGGCGCCCTCGACCGCGGCGACCACCGCCTCGAGCGCCTCGCGCGGCGAGGGATAGGCGGCGGGCTCGGCCTGCGCCGGCAGGACCGCCGCCGCCGCGCAGGCCAGCGCCAGGGCGAGCGTTGCCGCAGCCCGGCGCCGGCCCGGCGCCGCCGGGCGGGCGGGGGCCGTCGGGATCGCGGCCTGCGTCGGGATGCGAATGGGCGTGGCGGATGCAGGGCGCGTCGGATCGGGTCGGGTCATCGCGCTGAAACTCCTGAAGGTCATCGACGCAGCCCTCCCAGCCGTCCGCCGCCGCCGCCGCCGCGCGCGGCGCGGGAGCCGCCGACGGGCAGCCGCGCGCGGCTCGCGCTCGAGGCGCCGCGGCTCTGCGCCTGCTTCAGCGCGCCCGAGGACCCTCCGCGCGAGAAGATGCCCCCGCCCGAGGGTTTGTGGCTGGGCAGGGAGGGACGCACGGCCGCGGGCGCGGGCCGCTTGGCCTGGATCGCCGGCCGGCTGGCGCCGCCCGAGGATTTCTTGAGGGACGAGAGCGCGCCGCCCGACCCGCCCCCCAGGCTGGGACGGCTGCCAGAGCCGCCTCCCAGGCTGGGCCGGCTGCCCGACCCGCCGCCAAGGCTGGGCCGATTGCCCGAGCCGCCCCCAAGGCTGGGCCGGTCGCCAGACCCGCCGCCAAGGCTGGGCCGATTGCCCGAGCCGCCCCCCAGGGCGGGCCGGTTCCCCGAGCCTCCCCCGAGGTTGGGACGATCGCCCGAGCCGCCCTGCAGCCGGTCCTGGATCGAGGATTCGAGGTTGGGTCGCCCGCTGGAGGGCCGGTTCGCGAGCGCCGCGCCTCCCGCTGCGCCCGCCGCCGCGCCGAGGCCCAGCCCGGCGCCCGACCTGGCGTCGCCGCCCAGCCGGTCGCCGCTCAACCTGTCCCCGTTCAGCCGATCGCCGCTCAGACGGTCGCCGGCCGAGCGGTCGCCCAGCCGCGGCCGGTCGTCGGGATCGCGCCGCGCCAGCCGGTCGCGGGCGTCGTCGCGCCGCCTGGAGTCCGGCTGCCAGCGGCCGTCGCGGTCCACGTCGATGTTCACCCGGTTGCCGATGTTCACCCGGTCCGGACGCCGCTCCGGCCCCCAGGGCCGCGGGTAGAAGCCGCCCCCGCCCCAGCGGATCGGCGGCGGACCCGGGCGCCAGTAGCCATTCCAGTCGTCATCGTCGTCGAAGACCTCGTTGACCAGCATCCCCGCCCCGAAGGCGATGCCCCCGGTGATCAGCAGATCGGTCGAATCCCAGCCGTCGTCGTCGTCCTCGTAGACCACGGTCTTGCCGCCGCTCGACTGCGAGTAGACCGCCTGGCTGTCGTAGGCGGGGACGTAGACCACGTCCTCGGAGGTCGGCTCGATGTAGATCTCGTCGCCCTCGACCGTCACCGTCTGGGCGTCGTTGCTGTCGAGGTTGCCCACGTCCTGCGCCTGCGCGCGCAGGCGCTGCACCGCGTCGAGCACGTCGTCGGACTGGGTCAGCATCGCGTCGCCCATCTGCTGGGTCCAGTCGATGTGATCGCTCATCCGCGTGACGAGCGTGGGGAACCCCGCCGCCAGCGCGACGACCGAAGGATCCCAGCTCTCGGCCTCGGCCGCCTCGTCGCGGGCGGAGGTCTCGAGGTCCTCGTTCGCGGCGACCCAGCGCGCGGCCTTCACCACGTCCAGCGGATAGGTCGAGGCGACCAGAACCTGGGTCAGCAGCGCGTCGGGATAGAGCGCCACCGGGGCCGCGAGGTCGTCGAGCTCCGCGGCGGTCAGAAGCGTCTCGTCCGGCGCGTCTCCGCCGTCGTCTCCAGCCCGCGTCGCGCTGTCATCGGCGGCCTGCGCCGTCGCGCTGTCATCGGCGGCCTGCGCC
>NZ_CAXBOD010000045.1:0-40154 GCF_963977235.1 uncultured Albimonas sp. | reverse complement strand
CGGGGATCGGCGGCAGGCCGCCCGCCTCGACGCTCGCCAGAAGCAGGCGCAGGGTGTTCATCGTGCCGGCGGCCACCACCACGGTGCGGGCGCGCAGGCGGGTGCTGCGGCCGCGGCGCAGGTCGCGGGCCTCGACCTCGTAGCGGGCGTCGGGCTCGCCGGTGGCGCGGATCGTCTGGACTTCGGTGAGGTCGCGCACCTCAAGGCCCTTCTTCATCGCGGGGGCGAGGTAGCGGATGTCGAGGCTGGACTTGGCGCCCGAGGGCGAGCCCAGGAACCCGTTGTCGTTGGACCAGTAGTCGGATTCCCAGCGCTCGACCCCGTTCTCGTCGACGATCTTCTTGGGCGCGTTGGGGTCCTCGGGCAGCAGGAAACCGGTGCGCACGTCGACCTTGGGGATCGCGGGCTCGATGACCGGGTGGTTGTGGTAGCGCTCGCGCGAGGTGCCGGGGGGGCGGTTGTTCTCGCCGGGCTTGGTGGACTGGATCCGCTCGAGGAAAGCGGCGTTGTGGGGGGCCATGCTGTCTTCGGAGATGCCCTCCACATGCCCGTCCCAGTAGTCGGGCGCGGCGGGGCGGCGGTGGACGGCGGAGTAGACATGGCTGCCCCCGCCCACGCCCGAGGAGCAGATCACCTCCATCCCCGGCGACCAGAAGAACTCCAGCATGCCGCGCTTGTTGAGCGTCAGACGGCCGCCCGGCGTGCGCCCTCCGTTCAGGGTGCGCACCGCGCGGCGCAGCATCCCCAGCCCCCGCGGAAACGGCGCGCGCGACGCGATGCCCATCGAGCGGGTGGGGACCGTGTCCCACCACGGCCCGCGTTCGAGCAGCAGGGTGCGGGCCCCGGCCTCGGCGAGGCGGGCGGCGGTGATGGCGCCGCCGAAGCCGCTGCCGATCACGATGGCGTCCCAGATCGGCTCGCTCATCGTGCGCGGGCCCTGATCGGGGCGTCCTGGGGCTGGGGTCGCATGGGGGTCCTCCGGTGTCGCCGTCTGCGCGGCCTTGGGGGTGCGCCTCAGACCAGCGCCAGCGGGCGCAGGGGAGCGCCGGTGGCGCCGGCGAACTTGGGCGCGGCGGCGATGAAGCAGGCTTCGCGCACGCCGGCGCGGGCCAGCGCGTCGAGGGCCAGGTTCTCGATCAGGTGCACGCCCGCCTCGACCAGACAGTGCTGGTGGACGGGCATCAGGATGCGCGGGTGGTCGGTCCCCGGCAGGACCTCGACGGCCATGGTGTCGGCGCCGATGGCCACGACCCCGCGCGCGGTCAGCCAGCGGGCGGCCGCGAGATCGAGCCCCGGCTCCCCGGCCACATATCTGGCGTTGTCGGTCATGTAGAAGCGCGACCAGCCGGTGCGGATCAGCACGGCGTCGGCCTCGCGCGGTTCAAGGTCGCAGGCCCCGCACCAGGCCTCCAGGTCGGCGACGCCGATCGCCCGCCCCGCGTCCAGGAACGCGCCGTCGTCAAGACTGGAAAAATCCATGACGAGGGCGCGGGTGACGATGGGGGGGATGTGCTCGGCGCCCAGCTCGGTCAGGCCGGAGTCGGCGACGACGGACTCGGCGCTGCGGCCGCCGAACATGCGGTCGCCGATGGTGAAATGGCCCAGCGCGTCGATATGGGTGCCCACGTGCAGGGTCATGCCCACGCGCTCGAGGTTCGAGCCGACCTCGTTCTCGACCCCCATCGCCCGCCGCGCCCGCAGGGTCGAGGCGGAGCGGGCCGAGAGGCTCATCACATAGGGCGTCTGGTTGGGCGGGATGCGCGGGGCGTCGGCCTGCACCGACTGGCCGAGGTCGATCACCCGCCCCTCGCGCACCAGCGACAGGGCGGCGAGCGTCGTCTGCGGGGTCAGCAGGCGGCAGGCGCCGAGGGTCTCTCCCCCCGGCCATTGCGAATGGTCGTGGACACAGGCGGTCACGCGGGTCTCCTCCCTGCGGTCGGTCACGGGCGTTGCGGCCTCTGGCGTCTTGCGCCAACCTTCCGGCCGGTCACTGTGCACGGGCCTCGGCCCGGCTTCAACCGTGACCGCAGGGGCGCCGGCGACAGACCGCGCCCTCAGACCCGGGAGGAGACCGACCATGATCATCGCGCTTGTGCAGATCGCGCGCAGCCCCAAGTCGCCGCCGGAGGCCGCCATCAAGGGCGGGCTCGCCTCGGCCCCGATCTATCGGGAGGTGAAGGGACTGCTCTCGAAGCACTACCTCAACGGCGAGGCGGGGGGCGGGGGCGTCTACATGTTCGACACCGCCGAGAACGCCCACGCCTGGTTCAACGAGGAATGGCCCGCCTGGATGGAGAGCCGTTTCGGAACCCGCCCCACGCTGACGATCTACGACTGCCACGTGGTGGTGGACAACGTCGCCGGAGAGGTCCGGGTGGACGGCGAGCCGGCCAAGGCGCCCGCCTGAGGTCGGCCGGGGGCGCGCCCCTCGGATCGCGCGAGGCCCCGGGTCAGGCCCGGGGCCCGCGCCGTTGCAACCGGCCGCCCCGGCCCGGTCCGGGGCGCGAGGATCGGCGCGCGCGGCGCGCCGGGCCTGACCCGGGGCCTCCGTCGGACGGCTGTGGCGGGAGGGCCGTCGCGCGAAGGCCGGGCGAGATCGGCGTCGCCGCCCAGGCGCGGGCGCAGGCGCCGGGCGGAGGCCGCAGGCCCCGCGGGGCGACGCCGCGTCGTCCCGGCAGGGCGCTTGACCCTCGCGGGATGCGGGTCTAACGGGGCCGCAGGGGCCTGTGCCAGCCTGTCGCCAGTCCGACGGTCCCGCGCGACGCCTCGCGCGCCCTGGCCGCCCCGATGTCCGAGACCCCATGACCGCCCCCCAGAACACTGGCCGCCTCGACGCTGGCCCCATCGACACTGGCCCCTTGGACGCTGGCCGCCTCGGCGCCGGCCCCCTCGCCGCCGGCGCCCATGCCGGCCTTGCCGATCCGCAGGACGCGCTGCGCCGCCTCGAAGCCCTGGCCCTGAGCTGGGAGCTGCAGGCCCGGCCGCTGGCCCCCTCGGGGCTGGCGCTGGCGGGCGAGGGCTGGAGCGTCGACATCCATCCCGCCCCCGGCGGCCTTTCACTGGCCGCAGAGGCGGGGGACGAAGCGATCCTGCGCGGCCTCAAGGAAATGACCGAGGCGATGCTCGCCGGCCTCTCGCCCGAGGCGGCCGAGCGGCTGCGCTGGTCGGACGGCGCGCGGCCCGGCGCGCCGGCGGCGGACTTCCGGGAATGGACCTGGATCGGCCGCCGCAACGTGCTGCCGGGGCTCGACCGGCTGGTCTTCGCCTGCCCGGACGCCGCGCGCTACGCCGCCGCGCCGATGCATGTGCGCCTGCTGGTCCCGCCCTGCGACGGCGCGGCGGCGGAGTGGCCCCGCCAGAAGGCCAACGGCGGGATCGCCTGGCCCTCGGGCGAGGCGGCGCTGGCGACCCGCGTCTACACCGTGCGCCGCGCCGATCCCGTCCGAGGAGAGATCGAGGTCGACGCGGTGGTCCATGGCGACGACCTGCTGGCGGGGTGGGCGGCGCGGGCGCGGCCGGGCTGGCGGCTGGGCGTGCTGGGCCCCTCGGGCGCGCCGCCGCCCGCCGACGGCCCGCTGCTGGCTGCGGCGGACCTCAGCGCCCTGCCCGCGCTGGCCCGCATCCTCGCAGCCGACCCCGCCCGCGAGGGGCTCGCCCTGGCCGCGGCCCCGCCCGAGGCCGCCCGATACCTCGCGCCCCCTTTGGGAGTGACCCTGCGCCTGGCGCCCCCCGAGACCGGCGCCGAGGCGCTGGCCGACCTGTTCCTCGAGGCGGCCGAGACCGCCCTCCCCGCCTGTTCCGCCCCCGCCCGCTGGTGGTTCGCCGCCGAGGCGGCGGGGGTGCGCCGCGTGCGCGCCCGGCTCGACGCGCTGAACGTCGACCGGGCGCGGCGCGACTGCGTCGCCTACTGGCGCGCCTGACCCATCCTGCAAGGCCCGCGGCCGCCTGAGGCGACCGCCGGGACCCAGCCTCCGGACACCTGCCGCCGCGCGCGGCGACCTGTCCCGCGCCGTCGCGCGGGACGAACCGACGAGATCCGTCGGGCGCCCGCTCCATGGAGCGGGCGCCCGGCGTCGAGACAGAGGGACCAGAGATGACCGCACCTTGCCCCCCCGGCGCCGCCGCCCCCGACCTCCGCCGCGCGAAGACCGCAGCCCTCCGGCGCGCGCTTGCCCACGGCGGCGCGCCGCTGGCGCTGGCCGCAGCGCTTGCCGGCCCCGCCGCGGCGCAGGGCGCCGAGCCGGTTCAGCTGAGCCCGATCATGGTCGAATCCGAGTCCGACACCACCCTCGTCCAGGACGGGTATGTCGCGCAGGAGGGGCGCCAGGCGACCAAGGTCGACACCCCGATCCGGCTGATCCCGCAGGCGGTCTCGGTGGTCACCCAGGACCAGATGGAGGACCAGAAGCCGCGCACGGTGCTCGACGCGCTGGCCTACACCGCGGGCGCCAACATCAACGCCTTCGGCTATGACAGCCGCTACGACGCCTATTACATCCGCGGCTTCCCCGCCTATTACACCGGCATGTTCCGCGACGGGCTGCGCCTCTACAACGGGCCCTCGGCCTGGTTCCGCAACGATCCCTGGACGCTGGAGGGGATCGCGGTGCTCAAGGGGCCGTCCTCGTCGCTCTACGGCGTCTCGGGGCCGGGCGGGATCGTCAACATGGTCACCAAGCGCCCCAAGGACGAGGCGTTCCGCGAGGTCGAGGTGCTGGCCGGGACCGACGACCGCTATCAGGGCGCCTTCGACGTGACCGGGCCGGTTCCGGGCTCCGAGACCCTGAGCTACCGCCTCACCGGTCTTGCGCGGACGGCCGAGACCGAACTGGTCGGCTATCCCGACGACCGCCTGCTGATCGCCCCGGCCCTGAGCTGGGAGATCACCTCCGACACCACGCTGACCCTGCTGGGGGAATACGGCGAGTCCACCACCGGGGGCACGGCTGGCTACTACAACTCCAGCTACGGGGTCGCCTCGCGCATCCCCTCGGCGGATCCCGCCTACAACGACTTCGAGCAGAGCCAGTGGCGGCTGGGCTGGGAGCTGGAGCATGAGCTGACCGAGCAGGTGACCCTGCGCCAGAAGGCCCGCTATGCCAACGTGGACGCGGATCTCGAGTATTCGGGCCTCTACGCCACCGCGACGCCGGCGCTGGCGCGCTACTGGGGGCACTACACCGAGGAGATGTCCCAGTTCACGATCGACAACCAGGCGCAGGTCGAGCTGGCGACCGGGCCCGTCGACCACACCCTGCTGGCGGGGATCGACTACACCTGGGCGGAGTATGACGCGGGTTCGCTGGTCGACTATGTCTCGATCGCCTCGACGAAGGCCACGCCGGTTCCCTATTCGGGCGGGCAGGATCAGGACCAGGTCGGCCTCTACCTGCACGACCAGGCGGTGTGGCGCGACCTGACGGTGTTCCTGTCGGGCCGCTGGGACCATGTCGAGACGACCTCCTACGACGCGGCCCGGGTGGGCACGGACACCACCGACGAGGCGTTCTCGGGCCGGATCGGGGTCAGCTACGACCTCGGGAACGGGCTGGCGCCCTATGCCAACCTCGCGACCTCGTTCTCGCCCAACATCGGGCTGGTCTATGAGCCGGTGAGCGCCGCGACCGGGACGCCCGCGAAGCCGACGACCGCGCTGCAGAAGGAGGTGGGGCTGAAATACGCGATCCCGGGGACCAACAGCCTGCTGTCGGCGGCGTTGTTCGACATCGAGCAGGAGGACGGGGTGGTCTTCGACGCCTCGACCGGGATCAACCGGCAGGTGCAGCGGGACCTGCGCTCGCAGGGGGTCGAGGTCGAGGCGGTGACCAGCTTCGAGAACGGGCTGGGGATCATCGCGAACTGGACCCACCTGCGCATGAAGATCGAGGAGGGCGCGGCGGGGACCGCGGACAACGAGCTCTCGGCGACGCCCAACGACGTGGCCTCGGTCTGGGTGCACTATGCGCCGCCCTCAGGGGCGCTGAAGGGCTTCGGGTTCGGGGCCGGCGTGCGCTACATCGGCGACAGCTGGGGCGACGACGCCAACACGTTCCGCAACGAGGACCGGGTCTTCGTGGACCTCGCGCTCAGCTACGACCTGGGCGAGCTGGGGGTCGAGGGCGCGCAGGCGCAGCTCAACGTGCGCAACCTGTTCGATTCGACCGACCAGACCTGCTCGGCCGGATATTGCTATTTTGACGAGGGCATGAACGCGACCCTCGCCCTGCGCTACCGCTTCTGATGCGCGCGGAGCCGGAGACCGGAGGGGGCGCCGCAGCGCCCTTTCCCGCGCCCTCGCCCTGGGGGGTGACGCTCGCCATCGGCGGGCTCTACGTGGCGCAAAGCGTGATCGGCGGGCTGACCTGGAGCGGTCTGCCCGCCGTGCTGCGCGCGCAGGGGCTGCCGCTGGAGCATGTGGGGCTGTTGTCGCTGCTGGTGGCGCCCTGGGCGCTGAAGGTCCTGTGGGCGCCCGCGGTGGAGCGGTTCCGCCTGCCCGCGGGACGGCCGGCGCGCTCGGGCGCGGTGGTGCTGATCGGGGGCGGAGCGGCGGTGGCGGGGCTGGCGGCGGTGGGGCTGATCGGGCCGACGCCGCTTCTGGCCACGCTGGCCGCGCTGATGGCGGTGGCCTTCGCCACGGCGACGGTGGACATCGCGGTGGACGGCTACGCCGTGCAGACCCTGCGCGAGCGGGAGCTCGGCTGGGGCAACGCCGCCCAGGTCGGGGGCGCCTATCTTGGCCACGCGCTGGGGGCGGGCGCGTTCCTCGCCGCCGTGGGCTGGTTCGGCTGGGGGCCGGCGGTGGGGCTGGCGGCGGGCGCCGTGGCGCTGCTCGCCGTCCCCTTCCTGATGCGCGCGCGCCGCGGAGAGCCCGTGGGCGCGCCGGGCCCCCGCCCCTCGCTGCGCGCGGCGCTGGCGCGGCCCGAGATCCGGCGCGGGCTGGTGCTGGCCGCGATCCACGTCGCCGCGCAGAAGACCGCGATGGGGCTGCTGGGGCCGTTCTTCATCGACCAGGGCTGGTCGCTGGCGCAGGTGGGGCTGCTGAACGGGGCGGGCTCGCTGGCGCTGGGGATCGTGGGCGCAGGGCTCGGGGGCGGACTGGTGCGGCGGCTGGGGATGCGGCGCGTGCTGATCGGCGCGGCCGGGGTTCAGGCCTGCGTGCTGGCGCTGATCGGGCTGCACGCGGCGACCGGGGCGCTGCCGACGGCGGCGCTGATCGCGCTGGCGCTGACCGGCGGCTCGCTGGTGATGGCGGTGGGGTTCGTGGCGCTCTACGCCCAGTTCATGCGCTGGTCGGACCCGCGCCAGGCTGGCGTCGACTTCACCCTGTTCCAGAGCGCGGACGCCGCCGTGTCGATGCTGACCGGGCTCGCGGCCGGGGCGCTGGCGGGGGCGCTGGGCTACGCGGTCTTCTTCTCGATCGCCGCCGGGCTGGCGCTGGCGGCCGTGCCGGCGCTGCTGTGGGCGACGCGGGCGGCGCGCTGAAGTCCCGTCCGGCCCGCCCTGCCCGCGGGCGGCCCCGGGTCAGGCCCGGGGCGCGTCGCCCGCGCGGCGGGCGGGTCGCGCTCAGACCAGGGCCTGGGCCAGCGCCATGCCGGTGGCGGCCTGCACCGGGTCGATGACCGGGACGCCCAGCGCCTGTTCCAGGCCTGCGCGGTGGCCGGCCATGCCGGCGCAGCCCAGCAGGATCGCCCCGGCGCCGTCCGCCTTCAGCGCCTCGCCGACCTCGACGATGCGGGGGAAGGAGCCGGGCGCATGGCTCTCGGCGACCGACATGTTCAGGGGCCGCACGTTGGCGAGGCGCCCCAGCACGCCCATGCGGCGCATGTAGGGGCGGTGGCGCAGGATCGATTTCGGGGAAAGCGCGATCGAGCCGAACAGGTCCGCCCGCGCCATCGCCGTCAGCACGCCCGATTCCTGGATGCCGTAGACGGGACAGGACGCGACCGAGCGGCAGACCTCCAGCCCCGGGTCCGAGTAGCAGGCGATGACGAAGGCCGACGCGTCGGTCCGCGCCCTCGCCATGCGGGCGAGCGGCATCACCACGCTGTCGCTGTCCTCCTGCGTCTCGACGCCGAAGGGGCCCTCGGTCAGGGTCACGCACTCGATCGCCGGACCGCCGGGAAGGGCGAAGTTCGCCAGCGCCGCGCGCATGCCCTCGGTCACCTCCTCGTTGGAGTTGGGGTTCACGACGACGATGGGGCCGAGGGGGCGGCTCATGGGGCGATCTCCGCGCCGAAGTTGCGGGCGGGGTCCAGTTCGGGGGCCTTGTAGCCGGGGCGCCCGGCGATCTCGGGCAGGCCGCGGGCGATGAAGGCGCCCGAGCCGCGCTCGGCCTTCAGCTCGCCGCCCTCGACGATGCGGCGGCCGCGGCTCAGCACCGTGACGGGCCAGCCGGTGAGGCTCATGCCCTCGAAAGGGGTGTAGTCCATGGCGTCGTGCTGGTCGGCGGCGGTGACGGTGCGGGTCAGCTCCGGGTCCCAGATGGCGATGTCGGCGTCGCCGCCGATGCAGATCGTGCCTTTCCTGGGATGCATCCCGTAGAGCCGGGCGGCGTTGGTCGCCGACAGGGCCACGAAGTCCTGCAGCGTGATGCGGCCGGCTTTCACCCCTTCCGAGAACAGCAGCGGCAGGCGCAGGGCGATGCCGGGCATGCCGTTGGCGATCTTCTTGAAGGGCGCCTCGGGGCCGTTCGAGAGCTTGCCGGTCTCGTCGAAGCGGTAGGGCGCGTGGTCGGAGGACCAGAGCGTGAAGGTGCCGGTCTGGAGGTGCTTCCACAGCGCCTCGCGGGTGCGGGCGTCGCGCACGGGCGGGGAGCACATGAACTTCGCGCCCTCCATGCCGGGGCGGTCGAGGTCGGACTTGTCGAGGAACAGGTATTGCGGGCAGGTCTCGGCCCAGACCTTGGCGCCCTCGGCGCGGGCGCGGCGGACGATCTCGGCGCCCTCGGGGGTCGAGACGTGGACGATGACCAGGGGGGCGTCGACCAGCTTGGCGAGGCAGATCGCGCGGTGGATCGCCTCCTCCTCCGCGAGCGCGGGGTGGGAGGGGGCGTGGTAGCGGGGCGCGGTGTGGCCGGCCTTCGTCAGCTGCTCGCCCATCCACTCGATCATGCCGTTGTTCTCGGCATGGACCATGGTGACGGCGCCGTGGGCCTTGGCGACGGCGAGGATGTCGAGGAACTGGCGGTCCTCGATCTTCATCAGCGGGTAGGTGATGAAGACCTTGAAGGAGGTGATGCCGCGGGCGAAGGCCGCCGGCAGCTCGTCCTTCAGGACGGCCTCGGTCGGGTCGGCGACGATCAGGTGGTAGCCGTAGTCGATCACCGAATTGGGCGCGGCGCGGCCGTCGTAGACGTCCAGCGTCTGCGTCACGCCCATGCCGCGGTGCTGGGCGGCGAAGGGCACGAAGGAGCTGTTCCCCCCGAAGGCCGCGGAGACCGAGCCGGTGTAGTAGTCGTCCGCGGTCATCACGCCCGCCGCGCTTTCCTGGGCGATGTGGCAGTGAGCCTCGATGCCGCCGGGCAGCACCAGTTTGCCGGAGGCGTCGATGGTGTCGGGCGCCGAGAGATCCTCGCCCATCGCCACGATGCGCCCGTCCCGCACGCCGATGTCGGCGGGGAACACGTCGGAGGCGGTCGCGACCGTCCCCCCCTTGATGACGAGATCCAGGGTCATGCGGCGAGCCTTCCTCCGGCGGCGGGGACCCGCGCCTCGGCGCGGGAGATCAGGCGGTCGAGCTCGGCGAGGTCGGCGGCGGTCAGCTTCGGGCCGGGCGCGCGGACCTTCGAGGACTTGATGGCCCCGCGACGGCGCAGCGTCTCCTTGCGGAGCGCGAGGCCGAGGCCGGGCTGCACCTCGTGGCGGACCAGCGGCAGCCAGGCGTCGAACAGGTCCTCGGCGGCGTCGGGCTTGCCCTCGGCGTGCAGGCGGACGACGTCGACCATCATCTCGGGGAAGGCGAAGCCGGTCATCGCGCCGTCGGCGCCGCGGGCAAGCTCCTGGCACAGGTGCAGGCCGCCGTTGCCGCACAGGATCGAGAGACGGGGGGTGGATTCGGTCCCCGAGCCCTCGCGCACGCGGGTCAGCTTGTTGAGCCCGGGGCAGTCCTCGTGTTTCAGCATCACGATCTGGGGGTGGCGGCGGGTCAGCTCGAGGATCGTGTCGGCCGAGACCTTTACCCCGGTCAGCTGCGGGTAGTCCTGGAAGCAGACGGGCACGTCCTCGCCCAGCATCTCGCAGGCCTGGGCGTAGTAGTTCAGCACCGATTCCTCGGTGGCTAGGCTGGGGATCGGGGCGATCATCACGCCCGCGGCGCCGGCCTCCATCGCCTCGCGACCAAGGCGGGCGAGGTTGTCGAGGCCGGGGGCCGAGACGCCCACGATGGTCCCGAAGCCCTCGGGCGCGCGGGCGAGGAAGCGGCGCATCACGCTCAGGCTCTCGTCGGCCGAGAGCTTGGCGGACTCGCCCATCACGCCGAGGATGGTCATGCCGTCGCAGCCGGCGGCGATGTAACTGTCCACCAGCGAATCCACGCTCTGGAGGTCGAGCGCGCCGTCCTCGGCGAAGGGGGTGGCGGCGATCACGTAGACGCCGGCGGTGCGGCGGTCGATCCGGGTCATGGCGGGTCTCCCTCTAGGCCTGTTCGGGCTTCGGCTGGGGGATCGGGTGGGGCTCGATCTCCTCGATACGACCGTAGCGATCCGCAAAGAGGCGCGCGATGGGGAAGTCGCCCTGCCAGTCGAAGCGCAGGGTTTCGGGGTCGATCAGCCCGTCGCGGGCCTGCAGGGCGACGGCCTCGCCGATCAGCAGCTCGCGGGTGGGGCCGAAGGTCAGGCCGGTGATCTTGCGGCACTCCAGCGCCACCGGGCAGTCGGCGAGCCGCGGAGGGGCGACCCTGGCCGACGGCGCGAGCTTGAGATCCAGCACGTCGGGCTCGCCGCGGTGGGCGGGATAGACGGCGGCGCTGTCGACCATGTCGCCAATCTGGGAGTGGGCGGGGATGTTCACCACGAATTCCCCGGTCTCGAGGATGTTGCGCGTGGTGTCCTTGGGCTCGCCCGCCTTGTGGCCGAGGCCCACGACGACCAGCGCGGGGTCCTCGCCGAAGACGTTGAAGAACGAGTAGGGGGCGGCGTTGACCGTGCCGTCCTTGCCGATGGTGGTGATCCAGGCCACGGGGCGCGGGATCACCGCGCCGCACATCAGCTTGTAGCGGAGCTTCGGGTCGAGCCCGTCGAAGTCGATCAGCATGTCAGTCTTCCAGCCTCTCAGGCCTGCGGAGGGGTGGCGCCGGTCTGGGCGGTGATCCGGCCATAGTGCTCGATCCGGCGGTGGCGGGCGAAGTCGAAGATCGTCTCCTTGCCGAAATTGCAGGCGTCCATGTCGGCCTCCGCCGTGATCAGCTCGTCGCCCTCGGTCTGGGCGCGGGCGACGACGAAGCCGTTGGGATCGACGATGATCGAGCCGCCCATCAGCGGGTGCCCGTCCTCGTCGCCGGCCTTGGCGACGGCCACCGCCCAGCAGGCGTTCTGGTAGGCGCCCGAGGTGATCGAAAGCTCGGAGTGATAGAGGCGCTTCTCCAGCCCCTCGTCGCCCATCTGGGAGTTCACCGAAGGGGTGTTGTAGCCCAGCACGACCAGCTCGACCCCCTGCAGGCCCATCACCCGCCAGGTCTCGGGCCAGCGGCGGTCGTTGCAGATGCACATGCCCATCACCGCGCCCTCGTTCCGCCAGACGGGAAAACCGAGGTCGCCGGGTTCGAAATAGCGTTTCTCGAGGTGCTGGTGGGTCCGCTCCGGGTCGTATTCGACGTGGCCCGGCAGGTGGACCTTGCGATATTTCCCCACGATGGCGCCCGCCCGGTCGGTCAGGATCGAGGTGTTGAAGCGCCGCCCCTCGGGCGTCCGCTCGGCATAGCCGAAGCTGATCGCGACGCCGTGGGCCTTCGCCCGGTCGAACAGGGCCTGGGTGGCCGGGCCGGGCATCGCGTCCTCGTAGAACGAGGGGATGTCGGCCTCATGCTCCTTCCAGCGGGGGAAGAAGGTGGTCAGGGCGAGCTCGGGGAACACCACCAGCCCGCAGCCCTCGGCGGCCGCCTGGTCTAGCAGCGCGATCATCCGCGCGACCACCGCCTCGCGCCCGTCGGCCTTCTGGATGGGGCCCATCTGGGCGCCCCCGATCTTGATGACGCGCATGCGTCCCCTCCGCTGGAGCGGGGCCGCGCCTGGCGCCGCAGACCGCGCCCGAGGCCCGGGGGCAGGCGCGGCCGGGCGGGGGGCTCCCGGTGAGAATGGTCCGGACAAGACCCTAGCCAGCCTCGCGGGGCGCGTCGATGTCGTGAACGCCGCGGGGGGCGCGGCACCCTACAAAACGCCGCGGGGGGCGCGGCGCCTTACAAATCGCGCTCGGTGCAGTATACGGGAGGGATGACCACATCGTCCCTCAGAGCGCTCTCGGTCCATCTTCTCACCGCCACGGGGGCGGTGTTCGCCATGCTCGCCCTGCTGGCGGCGGTGGACGAGAAGTGGAACCTGATGTTCCTGTGGCTGGTGGTGGCCTTCGCGGTGGACGGAATCGACGGGCCGCTGGCGCGGAAGTACGACGTGCGCACCCATGCGCCGCATATCGACGGCGCGGTGCTGGACCTGATCATCGACTACCTGACCTATGTGTTCATTCCCGCCTACGCGCTGTTCCAGTCCGGGATCCTTCCCGGGGTCTGGGCCTGGGTGGCGCTGCTGGGGATCACGTTCTCCAGCGGGCTCTACTTTGCGGGCAGCTGGATGAAGACGGGGGACAAGAGCTTTCTGGGCTTCCCCGGCTGCTGGAACATGGTCGTGCTGGTGCTGTTCGCCACCACCCCCTCGACCGGGGTGATCATGGCGGTGATCACGGTGCTGGCCGCGGCGATGTTCGCGCCGCTGAAGTTCATCCACCCGGTGCGCACGGTGCGCTGGCGCAAGGTCTCGCTGCCCGCGGCGATCCTGTGGACGGTGTTCGGCTGCTGGGCGGCGCTGGCGCATTTCGACCCGGGCCTGTTCGTGCAGGCCGGCGTGGTGATCACCAGCCTCTACCTTCTGGGCGCGGGCATGGCCCAACAGGTCGGCGACGCCCTGCGCCGCCGCGGCGCGGTCTGACCGGGGCGCGCATGCTCTCCTACCAGCACGCCTACCACGCCGGGAACGCGGCCGACGTGCACAAGCACGCGCTGCTGGCGCTGGCGCTCGACTACATGGCGCGCAAGCCCAAGCCCCTGACCTATTTCGAGACGCACGCCGGCCGGGCGCTCTACAACCTTTCGGGCGCCGAGGCGCGCAAGACCGGCGAGGCCGCAGCCGGCATCGCCCGGATGGAGGGGTGGTTCGCGCCAGACCACCCCTATGCGCGCGCCCTCTCCGAGGCCCGCGCCCAGGGCGGCCCGGACGCCTATCCCGGCTCCCCCCTCGTGGCGCGCGCCCAACTGCGCGGCGACGACCGCATCGTGCTGGCCGAGCGTCACCCCCAGGAGGTTGCGGCCCTGCGCGACGCCCTGCCCGTCGCCGAGATCCACGACGCCGACGGCCCTGCGCTCGCCCTCTCGCTGACCCCGCCCGATCCGCGGCGGGGCTTCCTGCTGGTCGATCCCTCCTACGAGGTGAAGACCGAGTGGTCGGCGATCCCCACGCTGATCGCACAGGTCCGCCGCAAGTGGCCGGTCGGCGTGCTGATGCTGTGGTATCCGCTGCTCGCCTCGGGCGCCCACCGGGAGCTGACGGGCAAGCTCGAGGCCATGGGCCCCGAGGGGACGGCCCGCTCCGAGGTCCGCTTCCCCCCCGCCCGCGAGGGCCACGGGATGATCGGCAGCGGCCTGTGGGTGGCCAACCCGCCCTGGGGCTGGGACGAGGCCGCGCGCGCGCTGGAGCTGCGCTTCGCCCTGCTGAGGGGCTGACCCCGGCCCGGCGTTGCAGGGCGGGGGCGGACGGGCTAGAGGGGGCGCCTTCGCCCCGCCCGCCCTCGCACCCGGAAGACCGTCATGGATTACGACGCGATCGTGCTGGGGGCCGGGGGCGCGGGGCTGATGACGGCGCTGAGCGCGGGCCAGGCTGGCGCCCGGGTGCTGGTGCTCGATCACGCCGAGGCGGCCGGCAAGAAGATCCTGATCTCCGGCGGCGGGCGCTGCAACTTCACCAATCTGGGCGTCGAGCCGGGCTGCTTCCTTTCGTCGAACCCGCATTTCGCCAAGTCGGCGCTCAGCCGCTACACGCAGTGGGATTTTCTCGATCTCGTGCAGCGCCACGGCATCGCCTGGCACGAGAAGACGCTGGGCCAGCTGTTCTGCGACGGCTCGGCCCGGCAGATCGTGGCGATGCTGCTCGAGGAATGCGCGCGCGGCGGGGTCGAGATCCGGCTCGGGACGGCGCTGGGCGAGATCGGACACGCCGACGGCCGGTTCCGCGTCGCGGGCGCCTCGGCGCCGCGGCTGGCGATCGCCACCGGCGGCCCCTCGATCCCCAAGATGGGCGCGAGCGGGATCGCCTATGACATCGCCCGGCGCTTCGGGCTGAAGGTCGTCCAGCCGCGCCCGGCGCTGGTCCCCTTCACGCTGGGAGAGGCCGACGCCGACCTGCGCGCGATCAGCGGGGTCGCCTTTCCCGCCGTCGCCCGGGCGGGGGGCGTCTCGTTCGAGGAGGCGGCGCTGTTCACCCATCGCGGGCTGTCGGGGCCCTCGATCCTGCAGGTCTCGTCCTACTGGTCGCCGGGCGAAACGGTGGGCCTGCGCATCCTCCCCGACGCTGCCGCCAAGCTTCGCGAGGCCAAGCGGCGCGCGCCCCGCGCCCACCTGAAGGCCGCGCTGGCCGAGCACCTGCCCCGGCGCCTGGCCGACGCGCTCGCCGCCCGGCTGGCCCTGGGCCAGGAGCTGGGCAACACGCCCGACGCGACGCTCGACGCGCTGGGCGAGCGGCTGGAGGACATGGAGTTCCGCCCCACCGGCACCGAGGGTTTCGCCAAGGCCGAGGTGACGGCGGGGGGCATCGACACCGCCGGCCTGTCCTCGAAGACGATGGAGGCCAGGCGCGTCCCCGGCCTTTACGCCATCGGCGAGGCGGTGGACGTCACCGGCTGGCTGGGGGGCTACAACTTCCAGTGGGCCTGGGCCTCGGGCGCCGCGGCGGGCCGGGCCATCGCCGAGGCGACGGCCGGCGCCCGCTGAGACGCCCGCGCCGACGCCCGGGAACAGCCCGGGACGCCGTCCGCAGAGACGGGCTACTTGAGCTGGCTGTCCTTGGAACCGCGACGGTTGATGCCGCCGCGCGCGACGGGCGCGCGGTCGCGGTCGCGCTGACACTCGATGCACAGCCGCACGCCGGGAATCGCGGCGCGGCGGGCCTCGGGGATCGGCTCCTCGCACTCGGCGCAATGGCTCAGGCTCTCGCCCCGGGGGGCGCCCGCCGCGCGCAGGCGCAGGAGTTCGTCCTCGATCGAGGCCTCGATCTGTTCGTTCACCGCGCCGTCGCGCGACCAGCCGCCAGCCATGTGCAGGTCCTCCTGCCCCCAATGTAGGGGCGGAGCGGCCCTCAGGCCAGATGCGCGACGAGCCGCGAGGCGATCGGGAAACCGGCCACGGTCGAGCGGAGCGGCGCCGCCTCCGGGACGAGAGACGCCGGCCGCGGGGGCGGCCGGCGCGAGGCGCGGCGGGCGGCGCGCGGCCGCCCGGGCTGCGATCACTCGCAGCTGTCGGAGGGGGCCTCGGCGAACTTGGTCCAGGCGCCGTCCTTGATCTCGATGACATAGCCGGGCAGCTCGGCGTCGTGGTTGGCGTCAAAGCAGACGTTGTCGCCGACGATGCCGTTGAACACCACGCCGTCCATCGCGGCCAGGATCGCGTTGCGCTCCTCCTCGACCTTGGCCGGGTCGCCGGTGACGCCGGCGGCCTCCATCACCTGCTTGAGCAGGTAGACCCCGTCATAGGCCTGCGCGTCGGAGTGGTGGGCGCCCAGCTTGTGGATGCCGTTCGCGTCCAGCCGCTCCAGCAGCTTGGCGTCGAAGGCGGCGGACTGCTCGGTGCGGCCCTTCCAGAAGCCGGCCACGACCATGGTGCCGTTGCCCTCGGGGCCGAACAGCTCGACGATCAGCGGGTCGGCGAAGATCTGGGAGCCGATGATCCGGCCCTCGTAGCCCTGGCGACGCAGCTCCTTGATCACCTTGGAGGCGGACTCGGGCAGGCCCGCGACCGCGACGAGGTCGGGGTTCGAGGCCATCACCTGCGCGGCCTGGCCGGACATGTCGAAGGACTTGTACTGCACCGGGATCGGGTCGCCGACCTCGATGCCGGCCTCCTTCATCAGGGCGGGATAGAGCTCGGTGCCCGCGTTGGCCGAGACGACCTCGTCGGAGACATAGACGATCTCGGCCGAGCCCATCGGCAGGCCGGCCTTCTTCATCTCCGAGAGCAGGCGCGAGAACTGCTTGCTCTCGTCCTCGGTCAGCCGCCAGCCCCACTTGGAGCCCTCGACCAGGTTGGGGGCCGAGGCGGCCGTCGGGATCATCAGCACGCCGAACCGCTCGGCCATGGTCAGCGCCACCCGGGTCTCGCCCGAGGAGAACGGCCCGAGGATCGCCAGGACGTCCTCGTCCTGCACCAGCGTGCGCACGCCCACGGCGGCCTGCTTGGCGTCCGAGCCGGTGTCGAAGCGCACGATCTCGATCGGCTTGCCGTTGATGCCGCCGGCGTCGTTGATCTCCTCGACGGCGATGTCGAAGGCGTGGACGGCAGGCTCGCCCGGGCCCTTCAGGAAGCCGGTGGTGACGACGATGTTGCCGATCTTGATCGTGTCCTGGGCCAGCGCCGGGAGGGCGGCGAGGCTGAAGGCGGCGAGGCCGGCGGCCGCCGCGAGTGTCTTCGCGCGAAGCGTCATGTGATGGGTTCCCCTGTTGGTCGGTCTTGGTCTTATGCGGGCTCGGCGCCCAGGTAGGCCTCGGCCAGGGCGGCGTCGGCGGCGAGATCGGCGGCGGCGCCCTGCAGCGTCACCCGGCCGAGTTCGAGGACGTAGGCGCGCGAGGCGATCTCGAGCGCCATGTGGGTGTTCTGCTCGACCAGCAGGATCGAGAGCCCCTCGCCGTTCAGCTCCCGGATCAGGGAGAACAGCTTCTCGACGAACAGCGGCGAGAGGCCGAGTGAGGGCTCGTCGAGCATCATCAGCTTGGGCCGCCCGATCAGGGCGCGGCCGACGGCGAGCATCTGCTGCTCGCCCCCCGAGAGGACGCTCGCCTTCATGTCGCGACGCTCGGCGAGGTTGGGAAAGCGGTCGTAGACGGCGGCGATGTCGGTCTCGACGCCGTGATGGTCGCGGCGCAGGTGGCCGCCCATCAGCAGGTTCTCGTGCACGGTCATCGAGACGAAGATCTGGCGCCCCTCGGGCACCAGCATCATGCCCGCGCGCACCCGCTCGGCCGAGCCCGCGCCGGTCAGGTCGCGCCCCATGAACCGGATCGAGCCGCCCGAGGGTTTCACCGCCCCCTGCAGGGCGCGCAGGAGCGAGGTCTTGCCCGCCCCGTTGGCGCCCAGCACCGCGACGATCTCGCCCTCGCCGACGCTGATCGAGACGCCGCGCACCGCATGGGTGCGGCCGTAGGTGACGTCGAGGGCCTCGGTCTCCAGCCAGGTCTCAGCCATGGGCGGCCTCCTTTTCGCCGGCGTGGCGGGGGCCGAGATAGGCCTCCAGCACCTGCGGATCCTCGTTCACGCGCGAGACGGGCCCGTCGTAGATCTTGCGCCCGAAGTTCAGCACCACCGTCGAGGTGCACAGCGAACGCACCAGGCTCATGTCATGCTCGACCACCAGCAGCGTCACCCCGGTCTCGGCGATCTGCAGGAGGAAGTCGCGCAGGCTCGCGGTCTCGGAGGCGTTGAGGCCGGCGGCCGGCTCATCGAGCAGCAGCAGCTTGGGTTTCGCCGCCAGCGCCCGGACCACCTCGATCTTCTTGCGAATGCCGTAGGGGAGCGTCGCGACCACGTCGCCGGGGCGGGTGCGGATGTCCATCGAGGCGAGCAGATCCTCGGCCTCGCGATAGGCGGGCGAGCGGCCGAACGCGGTGACCGGGGCGAGGAAGTCCCGCCAGCCGCTGGCGCGCGACTGCTGGCCCAGCATCACGTTCTCGACCACCGAGAGGTGGGGCATCAGGCGGATGTTCTGGAAGCTGCGCGCCATGCCCAGCCCGATGCGGGCGCGCGAGGGGTAGGCGTCGATCACCTCCCCGTCGAGCGTCACGGTCCCCACGTCCTGCCGGTAGACCCCGGTCAGGAGGTTGAACATCGTGGTCTTGCCCGCCCCGTTCGGCCCGATCAGGGCGAGGCGGCCGCCTGCGGGCACCTCGAACGAGACCTCCGAGATCACGGCGAGGCCGCCGAAGCTTTTCGAAAGCGAGTCGACCTTGAGAAGCGGCTGGGTCATTCGGCGGCCTCCGCAGGACGGCCGGCGCGGGCCAGGTTCCCCGGACGCAGACGTTCGATCAGGGTGCGGGTGATCAGGCCTTCGGGGCGGAAGATCATCATCAGCACCGTGGCGACGCCCAGGATCACGAAGCGCCAGGATTCGTCGGGCGGGTTGGAGGCGCCCTCGAGACCCAGCGCCCCGAAGACGCCCTCCTTCAGCGCGGGCAGCGTGTCGCGCAGCGCCTCGGGCAGCAGGGTGAAGAAGGCCGCGCCGAACAGCGGCCCCCACGCCGTCTGCGCCCCGCCCAGCAGCACATAGAGCAGCACGTAGATCGACAGCGAGGCGTTGAAGACCTGGATTTCGACAAAGCTGAAGGCGTGCGCGTAGAGCGCGCCCGACAGGCCCGCCAGCGCGGCGCCGAGCGCGAAGGCGGTCACCCGGACCATGCGCACGTTCACGCCCATCAGGTCGGCCACCACCTCGTCGTCGTGGACCGAGCGGACCACGAGGCCGAAGCGGGTCGCCATCAGCCAGAACACCCCCAGCGCCACGATCACGGCGGCGATGGCGGGCACCTCCCAGTCGATGAAGGTGGGCACCGGCAGGCCGGTGGCGCCGCCCAGCGCGTCGGAGTTCAGGATCAGGCCGGCCACCACCTCGGCGAAGGCGAAAGTGCCCAACACGAGGTACACCCCCTTCAGCCGGAGGATCGGGAAGGCGATCGCAAAGCCGATGATCCCGGCCACGATCATGCCGGCCGCGATGGTCACCGCCAGCGGCTGGTCCATCTCCATCGCGAGGTAGGCGGCGGCATAGGCGCCCAGCGCCTGGAACCCCGCGCCGCCCAGGTTCAGCTGGCCCGTCGCCACGGCGAGGAAGATGCCGTAGGCGAAGATCACGTTGATCGAGAGGATCGTGATCAGGCCGATCCAGTAGCCGCTCATCACAGCTTCCCCTTGCCGATGGCGTGGTGGCCAAAGAGGCCCTGCGGACGCAGCAGCAGCGTGATCAGCAGCGCCCCCCAGACGGTCGCCTGCACCGTGTCGGCGCCGGCCCAGTGAATGGTCATCATCTCGATCAGCCCGATGATCACGCCGCCCGCGACGGCGCCCCACAGGCTGCCCAGACCGCCCACGACCATCCCCGCGATGGCCTTGGCGCCGATGTCCTCGCCCATCTGGGGGGAGACCTCGCCGTAGTTCACCGCAAACAGGGCCCCGGCGAGACCGCAGAGCATGCCGGTCAGCATGAACACCACCGGCACCACGCGCCGCGTCTCGATGCCCAGGATGCCGGCGGCGTCGGGGTTCTCGGCGATGGCGCGCAGCATGCGTCCGATGCGCGAGGAGCGCATCATCCACACCAGGCCCAGCACCAGCACGCCCACCACCGCCAGGCTGATCACCTGCGGCACGCGCAGGTGGATGCCCGCCAGCGTGAAGGTCAGGTCGGCCGAGGGCCCGGGGAAGCGCTGCGCGTCCGAGCCATGCTCGATCCGCACCAGGTTCTCGAGGATCAGCAGGAAGCCCAGCGAGGAGACCAGCGGGATCGCGTGCTCGGTCGAATCGCCGTAGCGGGTCTTGAGGTAGCGGAAGGTGAATCGCTCGACGATCAGCGAGGCGATCACCGCGGCCACGATGCCGCCGGCCAGCGCCAGCGGCCAGGGCAGCGGGCCCGAGAGGCCGAACGGCAGTCCCCAGGCGGCGAGCGACCAGCCCACCATCCCCGCCAGCATGAACAGCGTGGGGATGGTGAAGTTGAGGAAGTTGAGGATCGAGATGGTCAGGGTGAAGGCCACGGCCACGGTCACATAGACCGAGCCCAGCATCAGCCCGTTTGCGATCTGCTGGAGAAGGAGCATCAGGCCCGCGCCTCCCCGCCCGCGCGCAGGCGCGCCGGTCCGAGGGCCCGCAGGTCGCCGCGCCCGGCCGTTTCGCCCCGCCCAGCCGTTTCGCCCCGCCCAGCCGCCTCGCCCTGCCCAGTCGCCTCGCCCGTCAGGACCGGGTCGCGCGGCCAGCCGCGGCGGCCCGCCGCAGTCGCCGATGCGGTTCGTGTATACAAAATTGCGGCCCCCTGCCGGGGCGCGCGACCCTGGCCGCCCTGCCCGACCTGCGGCGCGCGCGCAACGGCCTCCTGTCGCGGCTCGCCTGCCGCCCGTCCCGCTCGGGACCCTGTTTTCGGCCGTATCCGCACCGTTTCGCCCTTTCCGCCGGCCTCATCCCGGCTTCTGCGTCGCCCGCCCCGGCGCCCTTCGCGTGTCCTGCCGCGCCGGAAGGCGATCGGGAGACGCGCGGGGAAACCCGGACATTCGCTGACAAGCGCAGTTGAAATGTCCTGACAACTTGTACACGGTGCGAACCGACCCTACCGGAGTCAAGCGAAACATTCGGCAGTTCGCCCCCAGGCGCCTACGGCGCGGGCGCCTGTCTTTGGGGAAGGAGCCCTGTCCCGTGCACTACGATTTCGTCCCCATCGCCCACCGCCAGCCCCTGAAATGGCCCAACGGCAAGCGTCTCGCGGTGATCCTGACCACCAACTTCGAATACTGGGACCCCGCGCGCGAGGACCCCAAGCCGTTCTACCCCGGCGGCCCCGGCATCGTGGGCGGCGAGCTCGCGGGCGACGTCTACGACAACCCCAACTGGACCTGGCGCGAGTATGGCCAGCGCGTCGGCGTCTGGCGGATGTTCGACGTGTTCGACGCCGAGGGCGTGCCCTCGTCGTGCACGATGAACGCCAAGATGGGGATCGAGCGGAAGGCCGTCGTCGACGCCGCCGTCGAGCGCGGCTGGGAGATCGTGGCCCACAACTACGTGCAGACCGACCTGCTGACCGATTTCCACAAGAACCCCGAGCGTGAGCGCGAGGTGATCCGCGAGACCCTGCGCATCTGCGAGGAGACCACCGGCAAGCGGCCCAGGGGGTGGCTGTCGTCCTCGCTGCGCTCCACCCCCAACACGGCCGATCTGCTGGCCGAGGAGGGGATGCTCTACTTCACCGACCTGCTGAACGACGACCAGCCCTACCTGATCCACACGAAATCGGGGAAGCCGCTGGTCTCGGTGTCGTATACCTCCGAGGTCAACGACTTCACCGTGTTCATGCGCCAGGGGCAGACCTGCGACGGCGGCTTCGCGGTGTTCAAGGAGGCGTTCGACTGGCTCTATGCCGAGTCCGAGCACTCGGGCCGGTTCCTCAACATCGGGCTGCATCCCCACGTGATCGGCCAGCCGTTCCGGATCCGGGCGCTGCGCGACTTCATCCGCTATGCCAAGCAGTTCGACGACGTCTGGTTCGCCACCCGCGAGGAGATCGCGACGTGGTATCTCGAGACCCACGCAAGCCACATCCCCCCGGCCTGAGCCCGCCCGACGGGCCGCCCCTGCGGAAGGAGACCCAAGACATGCTGACCCTCGGCGCCGCCACCATCGAGCGTATCGTGGACATGGACCCCTTCCGCCTGCCGCTGACGACGATCTTCCCCGACGCCTCGCTCGAGGCGCTGGAGGATGCGCGGGCGTGGCTCGAGCCGCATTCGCTCGACTACGCCGCCGCGCAGGTGCTGCTGGGGGTGCAGAGCCACCTCCTGCGCATCGGCGGGCTGACGATCCTGGTCGACACCTGCGTGGGGGAGTGCAAGCCGCGCCCCAAACGCCCCGACTGGCACGAGCGGCGCGACACCGGCTATCTCGACCGGCTGGCCGCGGCCGGCGTGCGTCCCGAGGAGGTCGACGTGGTGATGTGCACCCACCTGCACGCCGACCACGCCGGCTGGAACACCCGGCTCGAGAACGGCGCCTGGGTCCCCACCTTCCCCAACGCCCGCTACGTGATGGGGCGCGCCGAGCTCGACCACTGGACCGCCGAGGAGGCGCGCGCGCCGGGCGAGGCGAACCACGGGACCTTCGCCGATTCCGTCAAGCCGGTGGTCGAGGCCGGCCTCGCCGAGCCGGTGGACGAGGGCTTCGAGCTGACCGCGGGCCTGTCGCTGATCGCCCTGCCCGGTCACACGCCCGGGCAGATGGGCCTGTCGCTGAAGCATCCCGGCGGCACGGCGATCTTCTGCGGCGACGCCCTGCATTCGCCGGTGCAGCTGCGCAAGCCGGACTGGTCCTCGGCCTTCTGCAGCGATCCCCTCCAGGCCGCCCTGACCCGCCGCGCCATGCTCGAGCAGGCCGAGGGCGCGGGCGGCCTGATCCTGCCGGTGCATCTGCGCGGCGCGACGGGCTTTCGGCCCGAGCGCGTTGGCGACCACTGGCGCCCCGTCTATCTTTGAAAGGAGCCCCCCATGACCCGTATCTCCCGCGAAAGCCTGCTCCGATGAGCCGCGTCGCCGTGCTGGGCGGCGCCGGCGGCATCGGCCGGGCGCTGGTCGCCTCGTTGCTGGCGCAGGGCGACGAGGTCGTGGTGCTGGACCTGCCCGCCTCGCTCGAGGCGCATCCCCAGGACTGCCCGGGCGTCGACATCGACGTGACCTCGCAGCCCGCGGTCGCCGACGCCATGGCCGAACTGGCGCGGATCTGGCCCGAGGGGGTCGACGGGTTCGTCAACCTTGCGGGCTGGAACGCGGTGATCAAGCCGGTGGCCGAGATCCCCACCGAGCATTTCGACGAGGTGATCGAGGGCAACCTGCGCGGCCAGTGGATCGCGGCCAAGGCGATCCTGCCGCTGATGCGCGAGGGCGGCGCGATGGTGCTGATCTCGTCCGGTCTCGGCCAGTTCATCCGGCCGGGCTTCGGGCCCTACGCGATGTCCAAGGCGGGCGTGATCGCGCTGACCAAGACCCTGGCGCTGGAATGCGCGCCGAAGCTGCGGGTGAACGCGGTGGGGCCGGCGGTGGTCGACACGGCGTTCATCCGCGGCGGGGCCGGACGCTCGGACGAGAGCGCGGACTCGATCGTCGATCTCGACTTCCACAAGCGGGTGACGCCGATGGGGCGCGTCGCGACCCCCGAGGATATCGCCGGGCCGATCCGCTTCCTGCTTGGCGCCGACAGCGGCTTCATGACCGGCCAGGTGCTGTGGGTGAACGGCGGCGCCTACATGCCCTGACGGGCGGCCCGGGACGAGCCTCGCCGAAGCGGGGCTCGTCCCGGAGAGCGCATCGCGCGGCGCCAAGCATTCTGCGTCGCGCGCGGGGCGGGGGCGGAGGACGCTCCCGACTCACCCAAGAACAGGCGCTCCGCGAGGGGGTCGGGCGTTGCGCTCAGGGCGCGGCGCCCGGGGCCTCGGGGCGGTTGATCAGGCGGTTGGCGGCGAGCAGCGCGCGGGCCGGCGCGGCGCCGGGAGGGGCGGCGAGGTAGCGGGGGCGCCACTCGGGCTTGAGCCCCTCCTTGAAGCGGCGCAGGCCGGTGAAGCTGTAGGTCTTGGTGCCATGCTCGTAGAGGGCGTGGGCCAGCTTCTGCCAGGCCGGCGCGCCCGCGCGCGGGGTCAGGCCCGAGAGCGGGGCCATGGCAAGGTCCAGCCAGGCGACGCCTTCGGCCTTGAGCTCCTCGCACAGGCGAAGGAACAGATATTCCATGCACTTGGTGGGCACGTCATCGACGTGGCGCATCAGGTCGATGGCGGCCTCCTGGCCCTGCGCCGTCTCCATCAGCGTGACGAAGGCCACGATCTCGCCGGCGCGGCGGACCACGGCGACGCGGCCCCCGATCACCCAGTCGGGAGAGAAGGCGCCGAGCGAGAAGCCCTTCTCGCGGGCGCTGCGGGCCGCAAGCCAGGCGTCCGAGACCTCGGCCAGGCGCTCGATCTCGAGCGCGGCGGCCTCGGGCGAGAGGATCTCGAGCGCGAGCCCGTCGCGCTTGCCCAGGTTGACGACGCGACGGTGCGACTGGCGCCTGGACCCCTCGAGCGTGAAGGCCTCGAGATCGACGCGGGCCTGCTCGCCCATCTTCCAGAAGCTCAGCCCGGCCTCCGCATAGAGGGACAGCCGCTCGGGGCCCACCTGGTAGAAGGCGGGGGTGGCGCCGGCGGCGCGGGCGCTTTCGATGAACGACCAGATCAGCTCGGGCCACAGATGCTCGGGCCCGACGGGATCGTGCAGCGCGAGCCAGGCCGAGCCGCGGCGGGCGTACATGACGAACGCCTCGCCGTCGGCGGAGAAGTGCAGGCGCTTGTCGCCCGACAGCGCCAGACGCGCGGCCGCAACCGGCTGGGCGGCGACGATCTCGGCCGCACGCTCCAGCGCCTGGACGTCGGGGGCGTCGTCGCGCGGCAGGCGCAGGGCGGGCAGAAAGCCCAGCAGGGCGAAGGCGGCGGCGACGCCGGCGCGGGGGCCGACGCCAAGGCCCTGGTGCGCCTGCGCGGCCGCGAGCAGCGCCTGGGCGGCCTGCGCCTCGACCGACGACAGCCGCCAGGCCAGCGCGCCCACGGCGACCATCGCCAGCCCCGAGGCGAGGCCGCGGGCGCGGCGGGTGGCAAGGCTCGGCAGGCGCAGGCGGGTCGGGCGATGGAAGCGGGCGCGGAACAGGGCCAGCACGGCGGCCAGCGCCACGTGGGCCAGCGCCAGGATCGGGGCCGCCCCGGCCAGCGTCAGGGCCAGCCCCGCGGCCAGCGAGGCGGCGGCGGCCAGGCGCCAGGAGAGGTCGAGACCGCGGGCAAGCCCCTGCGCGCTCGCCACCAGCAGGGCGCCCGACAGGCCGGCGATGGCGAAAGCCGCCGAGGCCTCGGCCGAAGGGGCGCGCGCGAAGATCGACACGAGACCCAGCGCCATCGCGGCGACGGCCAGCGGACGGGGCGCGGCCTCGGCCGCCAGGCGCAGGGCGGCGGCGACGGGCGCGAGGCGGGCGAGGCGGCGCGCCTCGCCGACCGCCATCGCGACCAGCGCCGCGGCCAGCGGCAGCACATGGTAGACCAGCCGGTAGAGAACCAGCGCCGCGGCGGCGTCGGCGGGGTTGGTCGAGCGGGAGAGGCCGGCGAGGATCACGATCTCGAACACGCCGATGCCGGCGGGGGCGTGGGACATCACCCCCAGCGCCAGGGCCAGCGCATAGAGCGGCAGGAAGCCCGCGAAGTCGATCGAGCCGGCGGGCAGCAGCACCCACAGAACCAGGGCGGCGGCCACGGCCTCGGCCACGGTGACGCCGAGCTGGCGCAGCATCGCCAGTCGGAACCGCGCGGCGGGGAGGACGGCCTCCTCGGCGGGGGCGCCCTCGGCTCCCTCGGGCGAGGAGCCTGCGGACCCGGCCGGCCCGGCAAGGCGCGCGCCCCAGCGCCCGCAGGTGGCGAGCGCGAGGAGGGTCGCGGCCAGGATCGCCATCGCGCCCAGCGTGGCCGTCGAGGAGGCGACGCCCAGCATGGCGGCGGCGGGGGCCGGCGACCACAGCACGGCGGCGCCGGCGGTAAGCGCAAGGCCCATGCCGAACGAAAGGGTGCAGAAGGCGACGAGACGCAGGATCTCGCCCGCGCTCACGCCCATCGGGGCGTAGAAGCGCCAGCGCACGGCGGCGCCGGTGAGCGGCCCGAGGCCCGCAGTCTGGGCGACCGCGAAGGCCGCCGCGGCGCCCGGCGCGACCTTGCGCCAGGGGCGGGGCGCGCCCATCGCGGCAAAGCCTGTCCAGTCGTAGAAGGTCAGCGCGAGAAAGCTGAGGCCGGTGGCGCCCAGCGCCGCGGCAAGCCGCCAGTCGGGCGTCGCCTCGACCGCGCGCAGGACCTGGGCGCGATCGACGCCTTCGGCGATGCGGGCGAGGCCGGCGAAGGCCAGCGCCACGATGGCGAGCACGGTGACCACGGCGATCCGCCGCCGGTTGGATTTCAGCCAGGCGCGCAGCGTCGCCCCCCGGTCAGAAATCCGCGACATGATCCCGCCGACCGCGCTTTCGCGCGCCGGCGCCGCCCAGCGCTCGCCCATGATCCACCTCGATGTCCAGCCACGGGGGATCCCGGAGGTCCCCACCCACGGGCGGCGGGATCGCAGATAAGAATGAAGGAATCGTCCACCCTGACGCGGGCGAAGCACCCGGGAGACGAGGCTGCGAAGCGGCCGGATCGCGCGGCCGGCGGCCCGCCTTGCCGCCCTCGTGCCGCGCGCGAAGCCCATCGCGCAAGATCCCGGGGCGCCCGGCCGGGGGGGCGGTCAGGCGCCTTGTCGGGACGAGGCGCCTCTTGCGCCGCCATTGGGGGGACGGCAAGGAAAAGGGGCGCGGCCGGCGCCGCGCCCCCCTCGGATCCTGCCAGATCGCGGGACGATTAGGCGGCGAGGCCGCCGGCTTCGTCGAGCTTCTGGAGGTGGAAGTCGACGTCGCCGAACATGCGGTCGATGATCGACAGGCGCTTGAAGTAGTGGCCGATGGAATACTCCATCGTCATGCCCACGCCGCCGTGCAGCTGGATCGACCGCTCGCCCAGCGCCTTCAGCGACCGGCCGACCTGGGCCTTGGCCGCCGAACAGGCGCGCGAACGCTCGACCGGGTCCGGGTCGCGGGCGCACATCGAGGCGTACATCGCCATCGACTTGGCCAGCTCCAGCTCGACGAACATGTCCGAGGCCTGGAACTGCAGGCCCTGGAAGCTGCCGATGGCGCGGCCGAACTGCTCGCGCTGCTTGATGTAGTCGACGGTGAGGTTCAGCGCCTTCTCCATCGCGCCCACGGCCTCGGCGCAGAGCGCGGCGATCGCCTCGTCGGCGGCCTGGCGGATGACCGCCATGCCCTGGCCCGGCGCGTCGCCCAGAAGCTCGCCCGCCGCGCCCTCCAGCGTCACCTCGGCGGCCTTGAGGCCGTCCTGGGTGTCGTAGACCTGCAGGCTGACGCCCGAGGCGGAGGGATCGACCAGGAACAGGGCCACCCCGTCCTCGTCGCGCAGACCGCCCGAGACGCGGGCCGACACGATCAGCTTGTCAGCCGCCCCGCCCCACAGGACCAGGGTCTTGGCGCCCGACAGCGTGTAGCCCTCGCCGCTCTTCTCGGCCTTGGTCCCGACATGGGCGAGGTCATAGCGCGCCGCCGCCTCGGAATGGGCGAAGGCGAGCTTGCAGGCGCCGCCGATGATCTCCTCGGCCAGCGCCTTGCGCTGGGCCTCGGTGGCGCCGTTGCGCAGGATCGAGGCGCCGATGACCGCGGTGGCGAGATAGGGCTCGAGGCTCAGCGCGCGGCCCATCTCCTCCATCACGATCATCACCTCGACGCCGCCGCCGCCGATGCCGCCGTCTTCCTCGGCGAAGGGCAGCGCCAGCAGGCCCTGCTCGGCATAGGCCTCCCAGATGGCGGGGTCGAAGCCCAGCGGCTCCTTCATGTACTTGTTGCGGGTCTCGAAGCCGTAGCGGTCCTGCATGAAGCGCCCGGCCATGTCCTTGAGGAGCTGCTGCTCCTCGCTCAGTTCGAAGTCCATTTGCCCCTCACAGTCCCAGAATGGCTTTGGCGATGATCCCGCGCTGCACCTCGGAGGAGCCGCCGTAGATCGAGACCTTGCGGTAGTTGAAGTAGCCCGGCGCGATCGCGTCCGCCCAGTCGGGCCCGACCGAGGGCTCGTTCGAGCCTTCGCCGCCGGTGGACTTGGGCATCGCGTAGGGGCCGACCACGTCCATCAGAAGATGGGTGCAGGTCTGCTGGATCTCGGAGCCGACCAGCTTCAGCACCGAGGACGCGGGATGGGGCTTCTTGCCGCCGCGCACCGCGATGTCCGACAGCACGCGCAGCTGCGTCATCTCCAGCGCCTTGAGCTTCACCTCGGTCTCGACGACCTTCTGGCGGAAGCGCGGGTCGTCCATCAGCGAGCCTTCGCCGACGGGCATCGAGGCCGCCAGTTCCTTGATCCGCTGGATCTTGGCCTTCGAGGCGCCGACGCGGGCGATGCCGATACGCTCGTTGCCGAGCAGGAACTTGGCGTAGTCCCAGCCCTTGTTCTCCTCGCCGATCAGGCCCGAGACGGGGACCCGCACGTCGTCGAAGAACACCTCGTTCACCTCGACGCCGCCGTCGATGGTCTGGATCGGGCGCACGGTGATGCCCGGCAGGTCCATCGGGAACACGACGTAGGAGATGCCCATCTGCTTCTTGGGCGCGTCGGGATCCGTGCGCACCAGCGCGAACATCCAGTTGGCGTGCTGGGCGAAGGTGGTCCAGGTCTTCTGGCCGTTGATGACGTATTCGTCGCCGTCACGGACCGCCTTGGTCTTGAGGCTGGCGAGGTCGGAGCCCGCGCCGGGCTCGGAGAAGCCCTGGCAGAACCAGTATTCGCAATCCAGGAGCTTCGGCAGGAAGTGCTTCTTCTGCTCCTCGTTGCCGAAGGTGTAGATCACCGGCCCGACCATCGAGATGTTGAAGCCCTGCGGCTCGGGCGCGTGGTTGAACTGCAGCTCCTCGAGGAAGATGTACTGCTGGATCGGGGACCAGCCGGGGCCGCCGTATTCGGCGGGCCAGCGGGGCGCGGACCAGCCCTTGGCGGCCAGGATCTTCATCCACTCGACCATCATCTCGCGCGACGTGCCGCGCCCTTCCTTCACCCGCTCGCGGGTTTCGGCGGGCAGGTTCTCCTGGATGAAGGACCGGACTTCCTTGCGGAAGGCCTTCTCCTCGGCTGTGAACTCGAGTTCCACGGGGTTTCCTTTCCCTGTCTGTCGCGGAGGCGGCGTCAGCCCGCCGCCCGCGCGTTCAGCACTTCGTCCCGCAGCGTCTTGCGGGAGTATTTTCCGACCGCCGTGCGGGGGAGCTCCGAGCGGACCTCCACGCCCTGCGGCAGTTCGTGACGGCCGAGCCGCGTGTCGAGGAAGGCCCTGAGCTGCTCGATGGTCAGCGGGGCCGCGCCCTCGCGCAGGACCACGTAGGCCCAGGCGCTCTCGCCGCGGTAGTCGTCGGGCAGGCCGATCACCATCGCCTCGACCACGTCGGGGTGTTCGAGCACCGCATGTTCGACCGCCAGCGGGTATACGTTGTAGCCGCCCGAGAGGATCAGGTCCTTCTTGCGGTCCACGAGGTAGAGGAACCCGTCCTCGTCGAAATGCCCGATGTCGCCAGTCAGGAACCAGCCGTCGACGAAGCTCTCGGCCGTCTCGGCGGGATTGTTGTGGTAGCCGGTCATCAGGGTGGGCGACTTCACCCGCATCTCGCCGTTCTCGCCGGGGCCCAGCACGCGGCGGGGGTCGTCGACCGAGACGATCTCGATGCGGATGCCCGGGATCGGGATGCCGATGGTGCCCATCTTCTCGTCGGGGGCGCCGGCGGGGACCATGGTGCCGGCGGCGCCAAGCTCGGTCATCCCCCAGCCGCCGCGCAGGCCAAGCCCGGTCAGCGCCTTGATCCTGCGCCAGGTCTCGACCGCCAGCGGCGCCCCTCCCGCGCCGATCGAGCGCAGCGAGGAGAAGTCGCGCGTCTCGACGCCCGGCATGTTGGCGACGGCGATCCACAGCGTCGGCACCCCGCCGGTGGAGTGGGGGCGCTTGCGCTCGATCGCGTCCACGAAGGGCGCCAGCTCGAACCGCTGGTGGAGGATCAGCACGCCCCCCGTCGCCAGCCGCCGGATCATGATCGCCGACAGGCCCATGATGTGGAACAGCGGCGAGATCGAGAGGCCGCGCTCCCCCTCCTCGACCCGCTCGGGGTCGTGCTCCCAGGCATGGCGATAGATCTGGGCGGCGGCGGCGAGCGCGTTGTGGGTCAGCACGGCGGCCTTGGGCAGGCCGGTGGTGCCGCCGGTGTATTGCAGCAGCGCCACGTCGTCAGGGGTCACCGGCACGGGGGGGAGGGTCGCGTCGGCGCCCTCGACCAGCGCCTCCCACGAGACCACGCGGTCGTCGGCGGGAACCGGGCCGCCGGTCCCGCCCCAGGCGGCGTCGTCGGCCAGCACCGCGCGCGACAGGGCGCCGGTGGCCAGCAGCTCGAGCGTGCGCTGCGCGAAGGGAGCCTGGGTCAGGCTGACGATCAGGCGGGCGCCCGAGTCGCGGACCTTGTGCGCGAGTTCGCGCACCGCATCGAGCGGGCTGAGGTGGGTGACCGCCGCCCCCGCCTGCAGGATCCCGAAGAAGAAGATCGGGTGCAGGACGGTGTTGGGCAGGTAGAGGGCCACCACGTCGCCCTTGCCGATCCCCAGCCGCCGCAGCCCCGCGGCGACCCGCGCGCTTTCGCGCGCGAGCCCTTCGTAGGTCAGTTCCCGGTCGTTGTAGTCGATCGCCGGCCGCGCGCCGTAGCGCGCGGTGTAGTCGGCGAACAGGTCGACGAGGGTGGTCGAGGCCGGCGCGAAGTCCGGGTCGACCCCCTCGGCGCACCACTTCGCCCAAGCGACAGGCGCCGTCATCACGCGGCCTTGGCGTCCGCGGCCGCCGCGGCGGCGAAGGTCGTGCCCTGCGAGGCCACGCGGGCAAGCAGCGGGCACGGGCGCAGGCTGTCGTCGCCGGTGTTCTCGGCGTAGACGTTCAGCCGCTCGGCGATATAGGCAGGGGTCACGCGGTCGGCGTAGAACATCGGCCCGCCCTTGCCCATCGGGAAACCGTAGCCGAACAGGTAGATGACATCGATGTCGGAGGGACGCAGCGCGATCCCCTCGTCGAGGATCTTGGCGGCCTCGTTGATCATCGAGAACATCAGGCGCTCGAACACCTCCTTCTCGTCAATCGGGCGGCGCGCGATGCCCTGGTCCTTGGCGACCTTGGCGATCAGCGCGTCGATCTCGGGGTCGGGGATCGGCCGGCGGGAGCCTTCCTCATAGAGGTAATACCCCGCGCCGGTCTTCTGGCCATAGCGGCCCATCTCGCAGATCGCGTCGCCGACCGGGTCCTTGGCGCCCGTCTCCTGGCGGATGCGCCAGCCGACGTCGAGGCCGGCCATGTCCGACATCTGCAGCGGGCCCATGGCCATGCCGAACTTGGTGAGCGCGCCGTCGACCTCCTCGGGCGAGGCGCCCTCCAGCAGCAGCTTGCGCACCTGGTCGCCGCGCGCATGCAGCATCCGGTTGCCCACGAAGCCGTAGCACACGCCCACGACGACGGGCACCTTGCCGCCCTTCTTGCCGACCTCCATCGCGGTCTTGAGCACGTCGGGCGCGGTCTTGGCGCCGCGCACGATCTCGAGCAGGCGCATGACGTTGGCGGGCGAGAAGAAGTGCATGCCCAGCACGTCCTGGGGGCGCGAGGTCACGGCCGCGATCGCGTCCACATCGAGCGTCGAGGTGTTGGAGGCCAGCACGCAGCCCGGCTTGCACTTGGCGTCCAGGTCTTTGAAGATCTTCTTCTTCAGCTCCATGTTCTCGAACACGGCCTCGATCACCATGTCGGCGTCGGCCACGTCGTCGAAGTTCGAGCTCGCGGTGATGTTGGCCAGCGCCGCGTCCACCTGCGCCTCGCTCAGGCCGCCGCGGGCCTGGGTGGCGCGGTAGTTCTTCTCGATGATCTTCATGCCCTTCTCGAGGGCCTCGGGGTTCAGGTCGATGATGGTGACCTGGATGCCGGCGCTGGCGAAGGACATGGTGATGCCCCCGCCCATGGTGCCCGCGCCGAGCACGGCCATCTTCTTCACCGGCCGGGCCTTCACATCCTTGGTCACGCCGGGGACCTTGGCGGCCTCGCGCTCGGCGAAGAAGGCGTGGCGCTGGGCGGCGGATTCCTCGCCCGAGACCAGCTCGAGGAAGTACTCCCGCTCCTTCTTCATGCCCTCGGCGAAGGGCAGCGTCAGGGCGTTCTTGACCGCCTGCACGTTGACCGACGGGGCCTTGAGGCCCTTGGCCCGGCGCAGCAGCTTGGCGGCGGCCTCGTCGAAGGCGGCCATGTCGGTCTCGGGCGCGTCGAGCTTGGAGAGCGGCCGCAGCGGGGCCTTGTCGGCCACCAGCTTCTGGGCGAAGGCGACGGCGCCCTCGACCAGGTCGCCCTCGATGATTGCGTCGATGGCGCCCATCTCGCGGGCCTTCTTCGCCGGGATCGGGTTGCCGGTGACGATGGGCTCAAGCGCCGCGACCCCGCCGATCAGGCGCGGCAGGCGCTGGGTGCCGCCGGCGCCGGGCAGCAGGCCGAGCTTCACCTCGGGCAGGCCGATCTTGGCGTCGGGCGCGGCGACGCGGTAGTCGCAGCCCAGCGCCACCTCGAGGCCCCCGCCCAGCGCGGTGCCGTGGATCGCGGCGACGACGGGTTTCTCCAGCGCCTCGAACGCGTCGATCACCTCGCCCAGGCCCGGGGCCTGCGGGGGCTTGCCGAATTCGCGGATGTCGGCGCCGGCGTGGAAGGTGCGGCCCTTGCAGGCGATGACCACCGCGTCGACGTCGGGCGAGGCGGCCGCCTTGGCGCCCTCGAACAGGCCCTGGCGAACGGCATGACCCAGCGCGTTCACCGGCGGGTTGTCGGATTCCACAACGAGAACACGGCCCACCATACGGGTCGTGGATACGGCGTCGGACACGAGCGTCTCCTCCCAACTCATGAAGCGATCCTGCATGCAATTTCTGCAATGCAGAATTTTATTTTGCAGTTTGACGCGAAGGCTAGGAAGTGCTGAATTCCAAGTCAACCGGATTGCGTCGCCCGCACAAGATATGGGCGGATCCACGCGACGCAACGGACGAAGGGAGGCGAGACCGGATGACCCACGAGCCGCCGAACCGCGCGGCGCGCGCGCCCGCGCGCCCGGCTTCCAGCCCCGCGTCGCCCCCTGCGCCCGCCCCTGCCCCGCGGACCCGCCCGTGACCGCCGAGACGCCCGCCACCGCCCCGGAGTCGCCCCCCGACCCTGTCGTCGAGCCGATCCCTGCGCCCCCGAGCCTCGGCTACCAGGACCGTCACGGCCTGGTCGTGGTCGAGAAGCGGGGGCCCGAGATGTTCGGCCATTTCGACATCACGCCGGACCACCTGAACCGCCAGGGCATCGTGCACGGCGGCGTCTACGCCACCATGCTCGACGCGATCATGACCTCGGCGGGGACCTATGCCGACGGCGCCGCGCGCCGGCGTCCGGCGGTCACCGTCTCGATGACGGTCAACTTCACCGGGCGGGCCAGCGAGGGGCGCGTCGCCCTCCGCTCCCGCCTGGTGCAGCGCACCTCGCGCAGCTTCACCGCCGAGGCCCAGGCCACCGCCCCCGACGGGACGGTGCTGGCCCATGCGCTCGGCAGCTTCCGCTATTCCGCCCCGCCGGCCGAGCCGGCCGCGGGCGGCGCCTGACGACCCCAGGGAGGAGAAAGACGTGTTCGACATCAAGGGCAAGGTGGCCATCGTCACCGGCTCGACCAAGGGCATCGGCCTGGCCATCGCCTGGCAGTTCGCCCGCTCCGGCGCCAAGGTGGTGATCTCGTCCCGCAAGGCCGAGGTCTGCCAGCAGGTCCGCGACGAGATCGCCGAGGCCGGCTTCGAGGCCATCGCCATCCCCTGCCACATCGGCGAGCGGGAGCAGCTGGAAAACCTCGTCGCCAAGACCGTCGAGAAGTGGGGCCGCGTGGACATCCTGGTCTGCAACGCCGCCTCGAACCCCGTCTATGGCCCGATCGCCGAGCTGCCCGAGGCGGCCTGGGACAAGGTCATGGATAACAACGTCAAGTCTCCCTACATTCTGGCCAACAACATCGTGGCGCCCCTGATGGCCAAGCAGGGCGGCGGCTCGATCGTCATGATCAGTTCCATCGCCGCGCTGCGGGCCTCGGACACGCTGAGCTTCTACTCGATCTCCAAGGCCTCCGAGGCGCATCTGGCCAAGAACCTGGCGCTGCACTGGGGGCCCAAGGGGATCCGGGTCAACGCGATCCTGCCCGGGCTGGTGAAGACCGACTTCGCCAAGGCCCTGTGGGAGGACCCCGAGCGGCTGGAGCGGATCGAGAACAAGACCCCGCTGCGCCGCATCGGCCAGCCCGACGACATCGCCGGCGTGGCCCATTTCCTCGCCTCCGACGCCTCGGCCTACGTCACCGGCCAGCTGATCGTCGCCGACGGCGGCGAGACCATCTTCTAGGACAGGGAGCACCCAAATGCGTGAAGCCGTCATCGTCTCCACCGCGCGCACGCCGATCGGCAAGGCCTATCGCGGCGCCTTCAACAACACCCAGAGCCAGGAGCTGATCGGCCATGCCGTGAAGCACGCCGTCGAACGCTCGAAGGTCGATCCCTCCGAGATCGAGGACTGCGTGATCGGCGCCGCCATCCAGCAGGGCGCCCAGGGCCTGAACATCGGCCGCCAGGCGGTAATCCGGGCGGGCCTGCCCGACTCGATCGCCGGCATGTCCATGGACCGCCAGTGCGCCTCGGGCATGATGGCCATCGCCACCGCCGCCAAGCAGATCATCGACGACGGCATGACCATCGCGGTGGGCGGCGGGGTCGAGTCGATCTCGCTCTGCCAGAACGAGCATCGCAACGGCTTCCGCGCCGCCGATCCCTGGATCAAGGAGCATGTGCCCGCCCTCTACATGTCGATGCTGGAGACGGCCGAGATCGTGGGCGAGCGCTACAACGTCTCGCGCGACTACCAGGACGAATACGCCCTGCGCTCCCAGCAGCGCACCGCGGCCGCCCAGCAGCGCGGCGCCTTCGACGACGAGATCGTGCCTCTGACCTCGACCATGGCGGTCGTGGACAAGGAGACCAAGGAAGTCTCGATGAAGGAGGTCACGCTGGAGAAGGACGAGGGCAACCGCCCCTCGACCACGCTGGAAAGCCTCCAGGGTCTGGGCCCGGTGTTCAAGGACGGGCAGAAGATCGCCCAGGGCAAGCACATCACCGCGGGCAACGCCTCGCAGCTCTCCGACGGCGCGTCCGCGTCCGTGCTGATGGAGGCCAAGGAGGCCGAAAAGCGCGGCCTGCAGCCGCTGGGCTACTACCGCGGCATCGCGGTGGCGGGCCTGAACCCCGACGAGATGGGCATCGGCCCGGTCTACGCCGTGCCCCGCCTGCTGGAGCGTCACGGCCTGAAGATCGAGGACATCGGCCTGTGGGAGCTCAACGAGGCTTTCGCCGTGCAGGTCCTCTATTCCAAGGACAAGCTGGGCATCCCCGACGAGCTGCTGAACGTCAACGGCGGCGCGATCTCGGTCGGCCATCCCTACGGCATGTCGGGCGCCCGCATGGTCGGCCACGCCCTGATCGAGGGCAAGCGCCGCGGCGCCAAATACGTGGTCTGCACCATGTGCGTGGGCGGCGGCATGGGGGCTGCGGGCCTGTTCGAGGTCGCCTGATCCCTACCGGATCGATCTGAGGGGGCGCGGGAGACCGCGCCCCTTTCGCGTTTCGCGCAGGCTTCAGGCGAACAGGAAGTCGCCGGCCGACAGGTCTTCGGGGCGCAGGTCGCCCTCGGCGCCGCGGATCTCGAGCGCCTCGCCGTCCAGCAGCAGGATCACGGCGCCGTCGCGGGCCGAGACCTCGAGGTCCTCGAATTCGAGACCGGGGCCGAACGCGGTCAGGTCGATGACGTCGCGGCCGGGATCGAAATCCATGATCGCGTCGCTGTCGCCGTCATGGGACATCACGAAGACGTCCGCGCCGCGGCCGCCGGTCAGCCGGTCCTCGCCGGCGCCGTCGTGCAGCCGGTCCGCGCCGCGCCCGCCGTGCAGGTCGTCGTCGCCGCGCCCGCCGCGCAGACGGTCGGTCCCGGGTCCGCCGCGCAGGTCGTTGTCGCCGCCGCGTCCGGGCTGGGCGCGGTCGCCCGCCGAGTCGCCCGCGTGGGCGCCGCGCAAGCTCTCGTCCGCGCGCGCCCCCGACGTTTCCGCGGCCAGGCTCCCCGGCACGCCGCCGACCTCGCCGCCCGCCCCGCCGCCGCCGACCGCCGAGCCGCCGGCCGCGCCCGAGACCTTCAGCCCGCCCGTCCACTCGTCCACGCCCAGCAGCACGCCCTTGCGGGTGTGCCCGTCGGAGTCCTCGAACTGGGCGCGGAACACGATGGCCACATCGGTCACCGCGGTCATCTTGGCGTTGAAGCCGATCACCGCGGCCGACTTGAACGCGCCCTCGATCCCCTTGATCGACAGATCGCCCTGCGGGCCCTTCACCGCCATGACCTCGGTCCCGAAGAACTCGGGCGCCGCGCGCTTGGTCAGACGATAGAGGCCGACGGGCTGGTCGTCGGCCTGCTCGACGCCGCGACGGTCCAGCGGCTCGCCAAAGCGCAGCGCGCCGTCACGGCCCAGCCGCTCGAACGTGCCCTTGGGGGGCGGGGCGAACCCGCTCTCGAAGGGCGAATCCTCGAGCGGGATCTCGATGCGGTAGGCGGTGGTCTGGCGGACCGCGTCGAGGCGACCCTGCATCCCCTCCCACGCCACCTTGCCACTGATCGTGACCACGCCGCGCGCCGTGTCCACGCTTACGTCCGGCGCGCCCCTGTGGGATCTCGCCATGCCATGTCTCCGAAAGAAGTGTCCCCCGGAGGCGCAGATACGGCCGGCCGCAGCTGCCGTCCATCGATCATTTGAGGCCGCGCAAAGTCTTTGGCGAGCGGGCCGAAACACCACACTCGGGCGCGAGGCGGCGAGGGCGGCGGCGCCCTGTCACGGTCAGCGATCGGGGGGGAGAAAGCGCCCGTCACAGGGCGGCGGCGGGCCGGCCCGGAAGAACCGAGGCCGGGCCCGGAAAAACCGAGGGCGAGCCGGCCGAAGCCCCGCCCGCCCGCGGAAGCGCCCGGAGCCGGCTCCGGGAAGCAGGACGGACCGGGCCGGCGGGTCGGGGGGCGTGGGGTCCCCCCGGGGCGCGGCGGCCCGGTCCGGTCAGGGCCTCACAGCTCCTGCAGGTTCACCGCCGAGGACTTGCCGCGACGCTTGTCGACCTCGATCTCGAACCCGATCTTCTGGCCCTCGTCCAGGCCCTTGAGCCCCGAACGCTCGACGGCCGAGATGTGGACGAACACGTCCTTGCCGCCGTCCTCGGGCTCGATGAACCCGTAGCCCTTGGTCCCGTTGAACCACTTCACCGTACCCGTCATCATCGTGATGTCTCCTTCTACCGGGCGCCCATCCGTGCCGCGCCCAACGGGGCGAGACAACGAATCCTCCGCGACCCCGCCGAGAGGCTGGGGGGCGAGGCCGGCACGCGCCAGAACCCCCTGAGGGGCCTGGGGACGTATTCGGCGAGGCCGGGGGCCGCGAGATTCTGCAAGGGGGTCTTTCGCTCGTCGCGCGCGGCGGCGCATGGGCCAGCCGGCGACAGGTTGCCGTGCCGCGCGCACCGACGCGGTTCTTCGATCGGGGTCCCGGCGACGCTGCGGACGCCTCCCCCAACCGGCGCTGCGACCGGCGCTCCGCTGCTGGGACGGAGGCGCCGGAGGCGGGGCGCGCACGCCGGATGGGGATCCGGAGCACGCAGCGCCAAATCCGGAATCTCACAGGAAACGCGCTCCGGCAAGCGGTTTTGCAGGCCGGATCGGGCAAACGATTGGTTTGTTTCGGCGCCGTCGCGTCGGCGCCGGGCGCCGAGGCGCCGCGCGAGCGGCCCGGCGCCTCGGCGAAGACAGGCGTTGCGAATCAGCCGCTCCGCGCCGCTTGGAGCGCGCTCCACACCCGGACCGGCGTCGCGGGCATGTCGAACTCGCGCACCCCCGCGCAGGCGAGCGCGTCGCGCACCGCCGACATCCCCGCCGAGAGCGCGCCGACCGACCCCGCCTCCCCCACGCCCTTGGCGCCGAGCGGGTTGATCGCGGTGGGCGAGCCCTGGGCAAAGGCGCAGTCGATGGCGGGAAGGTCCGCGGCGCGGGGCATGGCGTAGTCCATGAAGCTCGCCGACAGGACCTGGCCGTCGGGGTCGGCGACCACCTGCTCGAACAGCACCTGGCCCAGGCCCTGGACGACGCCGCCCTGCACCTGGCCCTCTGCCATCTGGTGGAAGATCACCTGGCCGATGTCCTCGACGCCGGCGTAGGCGACGATGGCGCAGGCGCCGGTCTGCGGGTCGATCTCGACCTCGCAGACGTGGCAGCCGTTGGGGTAGGTGCAGTCGGTGGGCTTGAAGGAGCCGCGCGCGCTCAGGGCGATGTCGCGGGCCTCTGCCGAACGGGCGATCTCGGCGAGGCTCATGGCCCGGTCGGCGCCCACGATGCGGACCTCGCCGTGCGCGTATTCCAGGTCCGCGACGGCGACCTCCATCGCATCGCCAGCCAGTTCCTTCGCCCGCTCGATCACCTTGGCCACCGCCTCGCGCACCGCGGGGGCGCCGGTGGTCATCGCGGCCGAGCCGCCCATGCCCTTGCCCACCTCGAGCGCGTCGGTGTCGGCCTGGACATAGTCGATCAGATCCTCCGCGACGCCGAGCTGGGCGGCCGCGAGCCCGGTCATCGCGGTCTGCAGCCCCTGCCCCGCCGACATCACGCCCACCGCCAGTCGGATGCGCCCGTCCGACCCCACGGTGGCCTCGGAATGGTCGGGCGAGACGATGCCGAACGGGCCGCCCGCGACCTCGATGCAGTTGGCCACGCCCAGGCCGCGCAGCAGGCCGCGGGCCTCGGACTGCGCCCGGCGGGCGGGGAAGCCCGCAAGGTCGGCCAGCGTCGCGGCCTGATCCATCACCGCGGGAAAGTCGCCGCTGTCGTAGGTGAAGATGAAGCCGGTGTCCCAGGGCATCGCCTCGGGCGGGACCAGGTTGCGGCGGCGCAGGGCGACGGGGTCGAGGCCCAGTTCGCGCGCGGCCTGGTCGATGGCCATCTCGGTCAGGTAGGTCGCCTCGGGGCGACCGGCCCCGCGATAGGGGGCGGCGGGGGTGGCGTTGGTGAACACGCCCACCACCTGCCCCGCGGTGACCGGAAAGCGGTAGGTCCCCGAGACCCCGCCGAAGT
This sequence comes from uncultured Albimonas sp., assembly GCF_963977235.1. Lineage (NCBI taxonomy): Bacteria > Pseudomonadati > Pseudomonadota > Alphaproteobacteria > Rhodobacterales > Paracoccaceae > Albimonas > uncultured Albimonas sp. The sequence continues at coordinate 1,089 of NZ_CAXBOD010000045.1, read as the reverse complement.
TGCCGATCGCCACCAGCGAGCGGCCCGAGACATAGGCCCCCACGTTGGGCGTCAGCCGGGCGCGGAGGGCGGTGAAGTTGCCCTCGGCGTCCAGCCCCAGCTCCGCCTCGGCCAGCATGTCCCGCCCCGGCTCGTCCGTCAGCAGCGCCTCGGAGCGGGTGGCGGTCCAGCGCACGGGGCGGCCCAGACGCAGCGCGGCCCAGGCGCACAGCACCTCCTCGCGCAGGGGGCCGGACTTCATGCCGAAACTGCCGCCGACGTCGGGGGCGACGACGCGGAAGTCCTCGGCCGGGCGGCCCAGGATCGCGGCCAGCGCGCCGCGCATCGAGGGGGCGTTCTGGATCGAGGCCCACAGCGTCAGCCGCCCGTCCGAGCCGGGGGCAGCCACGCAGGCGCGCGGCTCCATCGTCGCGGCGGCGACGCGGCTGACGTGGCTGCGCAGGCGGGTGACGTGGGCGGAGGCGGCCAGCGCCTCGCCCGCCGCCTCCCAGTCGCCCTTGGCCCAGCGAAAGGCGATGTTGCCCGGATGGTCGTCCCACAGCAGCGGCGCGCCCTGCGCCCGGGCGTCGTCCAGGGTCAGGACGGCGGGGCTCTCGTCCACGTCGAAGACCACCGCCTCGGCGCCGTCGGCGGCGGCGTGGGCGGTCTCGGCGAGCACCATCGCCACCGGCTCGGCGGCATGGCGCACGCGGTCCGAGACGAGGAACGGGCGCGGCGTCTGGGTCCACAGGCGCTCGCCGCTCCCGTCCGCCTCGACGCCCTTGAGCTTGGCGGGGACCGAGAACGGCGCGACCCCGTCCTGCGCGAGGTCGGCCGCGCTCAGCACGGCGACCACGCCCTGAACCTCCCGCGCGGCGGAGAGGTCGAGGCCCGAGATCGCGCCGCTCGCCTGGGGCGCGCGGGCGAAGGCGACATGCAGCGCGCCCTCGACCTTCACGTCGTCGCTATAGCGGCCCCGGCCGGAGGTGAAACGAACGTCCTCGCGGCGGCCGCGGCGCATGTCAGTCATCGGGGGGCTCCTTCGATCGGGGGATCGTCGGGGGGGGGGCGGGAGGCGGGCCCGGGCGAGACGGGCGCGGGGATCGCCGC
>NZ_CAXBOD010000044.1:0-41830 GCF_963977235.1 uncultured Albimonas sp. | reverse complement strand
CGGGCGGCCTCGCGCAGGGTCTCGGCATCGAAGCCCGCGAAGCCGACCACCAGCCCGGGGCGCGCGGGCGGCGCGAAGGCCGCGCTCGACAACGGGCGGGAGGAGAGGCCGGCGGCCTCGGCCGCGGCGTGGACCCGCGCCTCGTCCGCGCCCTCGGGCGCCCAGGCGATCAGGTGCAGGCCCTGGTCTGGGGCGCGGGCGGTCAGCGGGCCCTCGGCAAAGCCCTCGACCAGCGCGTCGCGGGCGGCGCGCAGGCGCTTGCGGGCGCGGCGCAGGTGGGCGGCGTAGTGACCCTCGGCGAGGAAGGCGGTCATCACCGACTGGGAGAGCGCGGCGGGGTAACGGTCGGTCGCGTCGCGGATCTCGAGCGCGCGGGGGGCGAGCTCGGGCGGCAGCACCGCAAAGCCCAGCCGCAGCCCCGGCGCGATCGCCTTCGAGAAGCTCGCGAGATAGATCACCCGCCCGCCCCGGTCCATGCCCTGCAGGGCGGCGAGCGGCGCGCCGGTGTAGCGGAATTCGCTGTCGTAATCGTCCTCGAAGATCCAGGCGCCCGCCTGCGAGGCCCAGTCGAGCAGCGCGAGGCGCCGCGGCATCGACAGCGTCACCCCCAGAGGAAACTGGTGGGAGGGCGTCACGTAGGCCGCCCGCGCCTGCGGCCCCGCGCGCGCGCCCTGCGCGACGTCGAGCCCCTGGGCGTCGACGGGAACCGGGATCAGGTCGAGCCCCGCGCCCGAGAGGCAGGCGCGCGCCATCGGATAGCAGGGATCCTCGATCCAGACCGCCTCGCCCGGGCGCAGCGTGGCGCGCACCGCAAGGTCGAGGGCGGCCTGGGTTCCGGCGGTGACCAGCACCTGATCGGGCTCGACCGCCATGCCGCGGGCGGCGCGCAGGTAGGCCGCGATCTCGACGCGCAGGGCGAGGTCGCCGCGCGGGTCGCCGTAGTGAAGAAAACTGTCCGGCGGCCGGTCCAGCGCCCGACGGTAGAGCGAGCGCAGCACCTGCAGGGTGCGCGCGTCCGCCGTGCCGCTGCCGAGCTTGCCGGGCTGCGGGCGCGGCGGCGCCGGCGAGCGCTGCGGGACGGGCCGGGCGAGCGGAACGCCGGGGGGCGCGGCCGGCACGGCCTCGGCCACGAAGGTGCCGGCCCCCTGGCGCGCCTCGACAAAGCCCTCGGCCGCGAGCTGCTCATAGGCGGCCACCACCGCGCCGCGGGCGACCTTCAGGCGGGCGGCGAGCTCCCGCGTGGGGGGCAGCTTGCCGCCCGGCGGCACGCGGCGCGTCTCGATCAGGCGGCGCAGCTCGGCATAGACGGCGCGGGTCCGCGGCCCCTCGCCCGGCGCGACGGGGGCGAGGGCGGACCAGTCGGGCCAATTGGTCCGCGATTTCGGCATGGGAGTGGTCCTTTCGCGAACCAGTCTGCCCGGTCATTGGGAGGGAAGCAACGCAGGAGTTCCCGCCATGAACAAGCCGACCTCTCCCCAAGCCGCCTATCCCGTCGAGGACCGCAACCGCATCCGGCGCCGCCACGACCGCGCGGCCTACGACCACGCCTCGGTCCACGCGGTGCTCGATGCGGGGATGCTGGCCCATGTCTCCTACGTGATCGACGGCCAGCCCTACTGCACCCCCACGATCCACTGGCGCGAGGGCACGCGTCTTTACTGGCACGGCTCGTCCGCCAGCCGGATGCTGCGCGCGCAGGCCAAGGGCGTGCCGGTCTGCGTGAGCGTGGCGATGCTCGACGGGCTGGTGATGGCGCGCACGGGGATGAACCATTCGGCCAACTACCGCTCGGCGATGTGCTTCGGGACCGCGGCGCTGGTCGAGGGGGTCGACGAGAAGACCCACGCCCTGCTGGCGATGCTCGAGCGCTATTTCCCCGGGCGCAACGAGACGCTGCGGGGCTTCTCGGCCCAGGACATCAAGGCCACCAAGGTGGTGGGCATGGAGATCGAGACCGCCGTGGCCAAGGCGCGCGCCGACATCAACCACGACGAGCCCGAGGACCTCGAAAACCCCACCTGGGCCGGCGTGATCGAGGTGCGCCAGGTGATCGGGGAACGCACGCCCTGCCCCCACAACACCGCCCGGGCGATCCCCTCGGGCCTAGAGGCCTATGCGCCGGGCCGGCGGCTGGACGAGGCGATGGGGGAACTCGCCCGCCTCTACGCCGCCGAGCCCGCCTGAGCGCAGGACCCGACGACTGCCGCCTGCCCCGCGCAGGCGGCCGTTTCGCGTGAGGGCGCCCGCGACGATATCGGACGGGATCGTATCCGAACCGTGACGCGCAAACGCTCAACACTTCAGCACAATTTTTAGGCGCCAGGTGGAGCGGCGGGTCATTGCCTCCCCGCCCCCGCCTGCGATCCGGGCGCCGGGACCCGCATTCAGGCGCCGCGCCGCGCCGCTCCAGGGCCCGTGCCTCGCCGCCGGCGCCTCGGCCGCGATCGTTCCCGCGGCCGGCCCCGCGTTCATCGGCCGGTCAGGGCCGCAGGCGGGGCGGAGGGGCCGCGGACTGCGCGGCCCGGCGTCGGTTCGGGGCGCCTCGCCCGACCCCGTTTCGGGTCCCCGGGCGCTTTCCGCCACCGCCTCCCGCGAAGTTGGCACGCGGCTTGAATGAGGATGGGTCGATGCAACCTGTCGCAATCACTACCGGGGACGCAGGATGAAGCTGATCATCGCCGTCATCAAACCCTTCAAGCTCGAGGAGGTGCGCGAAGCGCTGACCTCGTCGGGCGTGCAGGGCCTCATGGTCTCGGAGGTCAAGGGGTACGGGCGCCAGTCCGGCCACACCGAGATCTACCGCGGCGCCGAATACGTCGTGAACTTCGTGCCGAAGATCAAACTGGAGATCGTCGTGCCCGACGCCGCCGTCGACAAGACGGTCGAAACCATCGCCTCCACGGCAAAGACCGGGAAGATCGGCGACGGCAAGATCTTCGTGCTGGACGTCGAGCAGGCCCTGCGGGTCCGCACCGGCGAGACCGGCGAAGACGCGCTCTGAGTTCGACGGCAAGCAGACGAAGAGGGATCGAGAGACATGAACCGAGTTTTCCTTAAATCCGCGGGCCTCGCGCTGGGCGCGACCGCGCTGGCCGCGCTGCCCGCGCTGGCCCAGGACGCGGAGCCCGTGGCGGGGGCCGTGCCCGAGCAGTCCGTGTGGGTGTTCAACACCCTGCTGTTCCTGGTCGCCGGCTTCCTGGTGATGTTCATGGCCGCGGGCTTCGCCATGCTCGAGGCCGGGCTGGTCCGCACCAAGAACGTGACGATGCAGCTGACCAAGAACGTCGCGCTCTTCGCGATCGCGGCGATCATGTACTACCTGATCGGCTACAACCTGATGTACCCGCTGGGCTCCTGGTCGATCGGCTCGGACGAGACCGGCGGCTATCTCGGCGCCTTCGGCGTGGCGATCATGGAGGCGGTGGGCGTCGGCGCCGACGCGGCCGACGACCTGTCCTACGCCTCGACCGGCTCGGACTTCTACTTCCAGCTGATGTTCTGCGCGACCACCGCCTCGATCGTCTCGGGCACGCTGGCCGAGCGCATCAAGCTGTGGCCGTTCCTGATCTTCGTGGTGTTCCTGACCGCCTTCATCTACCCGATCCAGGCCTCCTGGAAGTGGGGCGGCGGCTTCCTCGACAGCCAGTACGGCTTCCTCGACTTCGCCGGCTCGACGGTCGTGCACTCGGTGGGCGGCTGGGCGGCCCTGGCCGGCGCCATCGTGCTGGGTCCGCGCCTTGGCAAGTACAAGGACGGCCGGGTCACCCCGTTCCCGGGCTCGAACCTGCCGCTGGCCACGCTGGGCACGTTCATCCTGTGGCTCGGCTGGTTCGGGTTCAACGGCGGCTCGCAGCTCGCGCTGGGCTCGATCGGCGACGGCGCCGACGTGTCGCGGATCTTCGTGAACACCAACACCGCCGCGGCCGGCGGCGCGCTGGCCGCCCTGATCCTGACGCAAGTGGTCTACGGCAAGATCGACCTGACCATGGTGCTCAACGGCGCCCTGGCGGGCCTGGTCTCGATCACCGCCGAGCCGCTGACCCCCACGCTGGGCATGGCGACCATCATCGGCGCCATCGGCGGCGTGATCGTGGTCTTCGCGGTCCCGATGCTGGACCGCATGAAGATCGACGACGTGGTCGGCGCGATCCCGGTGCACCTGTTCTGCGGCATCTGGGGCACGCTGGCGGTCCTGATCACCAACTCCGATGCGACCTTCATGGGTCAGATCATGTCGATCATCATCGTGGGCGTGTTCGTGTTCGTCGTCAGCCTGGCGCTGTGGTTCATCCTGAACATGGTGATGGGCATCCGCGTCTCGGCCGAGGACGAGATCGCCGGTCTCGACAGCTCCGAGCTGGGCATGGAAGCCTACCCCGAGTTCGGCAAGGGCTCGCAGATCTCCTGATCTTCGCCCTGCCCGTCCGGGACGGTTCGCCGTCCCGGACGCCCAGAGATTGCGGGAGGCGCGCCAGACGCCTCCCGCTCCGGATCCTCCCCGGGGCGGCGCCTTGTCGCCCGAACTTCAGGCCCGGCGCATCGCGTCGGGCTTTTTTTCGCCCTGGCGCGGCGGGTCGGGCGCAGGAGCGTTGACCGCGAAGGCGCGGCGGGCGAGGGATCGGGGATGAGTATCTCGCGCCCCCGTTCTTCCGCGTTCTTGGCCCTCGTTCCCCTCCGGCCGAGCGCGCTGCTGCTGGCCGCCGTGCTGGCCGCGCCGGCGGGCGGGGCGCTGCTGTCGCCCGATCCCGCACAGGCGCAGGCGGCGACCAGCCGCGGACTGCCCGGCGGCTCGGGCGGGGTGATCGTGCGGCGCGGGGGCGAGACCCGGCCCGAGGCGGCGCGTCCCGGCGCCGGTGCGGGACCGGGGGCCGGCTTCAGCGCGCCGGGAAGCGGTCGGCTTCTGGACCTCGACCGGGTCACGCCCTGCGTGCAGGCGGCCAGGCCCGACATGTCCCAGGCGATCCTGTGCTACCGCCCCCTGCTGGAGGCCTGCCCCGAGGGTCCCGACCCCGACGCCTGGCGCGACTGCCGCCGCCAGGCGGAGGGCGAGTGGACCGAGCTCGCCCGCCGTTTCGGCGACCAGCCGATGACCCGGATGCTGTCGGGCGCCTTCGACCCCGCCGCCTGCGAGACCTTCACCGCCGTCGACCAGTCCCCGGAAGACGCCCGCCAGAGCTGCCGGATCACCGCAAAGGCGACCCAGGCCCTCTATGGCCATATCGAGAGCCTGTGGGGCGGGCTGGGCCGCGGCCTCTGATCCCGCCGGACCCCACCGTCGCCTCCCGGCCCCCAGGCTCGCCGTCCAGCGCCGCTCTCCCCCCACGGATTGCCCGCGCGCCGTCGCCTCGGCGGCATCCGCGTTGACCGGGCGCGCGGCCTCGGCGCATGCTCGGGGCCATGATCCATGCTCGCCCCCTCACGCGCCTGCTGCCTCGCCTGGCGCTTGCCTTCGCCGCGCTCCTGCCGCTGGCAGCCGCCGCGCAGGAGGCTCCCCCGCCGCAGGGCTGGATGCAGGTCGGCCCGCTGCCCGAGGGCGAGACGCTGAACCTGCGGGCCGCGCCCTCGGGCGAGGCGCCGGTGGTGGGGACGCTGCCGCAGGGCGCGCTGGCGGTCTCGGTGGGCGAGCGGGCGACCTCCTCGGTCGGCTGGCTGCGCATTGCGCAGGGCGAGCTGCAGGGCTGGGCGGCCGAGCGCTTCCTGCGCCCCGCTCCGATCCGCACGCTCGACGACGCGGCCTTCCCTGTCGCGGGATCCTGCGGCGGGTTCGAGCCGATGTGGTCGCTGCGCTGGACCGCGCTCGAGATCACCTTCGAGCGCATGGACGCCCCCGCCGCGACCCGACCCGTCACCCGCGCCATCCCCGCGCAGGGCCGGATCTCGGCGCTGCTCGAGGCCGGCGCGGACCCCGCCGAGCGCTGGCTGTTCCGCTACGAGGACGCGCAGTGCTTCGAGCTGCCGCTCGACGCGCCGGTCTGGGGCCGCGGCACGCTGATCCTCACCGAAGGCGGCGTAACCCGCTGGCTGACCGGCTGCTGCCGCCCCGCGCCCGAGGCGGTCGCGCAGCCCTGAGACGAGGCGCGGCCGGCGGGCGCCGCAGCGTCGCGCGGGCGCGCCCGCCGATCGCCCGTTGACGCTTCCGTCGCGGCGACGCAGGCTCGATGCGGGAACAAATACGACAGGGAGACCCACATGTCCCGCAAGACCCTCGCCGGGGCGCTCGCCGCCGCGGCGCTCGCTCTCTCGGCCCAGGCCGCCGCGGCCGAGGACCTCAAGATCTGCGTCGAAGGCGCCTATCCGCCGTTCTCCGAGACCACCTCCTCGGGCGAGGTCGTGGGCTTCGACATCGACATGGCCAACGCGATGTGCGCGGCCATGGGCGCCGAGTGCGAGATGGTCAAGACCGACTGGGACGGCATCATCCCCGCCCTGATCGAGCGCAAGTGCGACGCCATCGTCGCCTCGATGTCGATCACGCCGGACCGCGCCAAGGTCATCGACTTCTCGGCCAAGTACTACAACACGCCCGCCGCCTTCATCGGCCCCGAGGGGACCGAGATGACCACCACCCCCGAGGGGCTGGCGGGCAAGACCGTGGGCGTGCAGCGCGGCACCATCCACCAGCAGTTCATGGAGGGCGAGTTCCCCGAGGTGGAGCTGAAGCTCTACGGCACCCAGGACGAGGCCTATCTCGACCTGCAGTCGGGCCGCATCGACGCGCTGGTCGCCGACCAGATCGCCATGGACGAGGGCTTCGTCAAGACCGACGCGGGCGAGGGCTACGCCTTCTTCGGCGACACGTTCTCGATCCCCCAGTATCACGGCGAGGGCGCGGGCGTGGGCGTGCGCAAGGGCTCGGACCTGGCCGGGCGCTTCACCGACGCGATCGCCAAGATCCGCGAGTCGGGCGAGTACGACGAGATCCAGAAGAAGTACTTCGACTTCGACATCTATGGCGGCTGATCTTCCTCGCCGCGCGGCCGTCCCCCCGGGGGCGGCCGCAGCCCGCGGCGCCGCGATCCCGGCGGCCGCATGAGCGAGCTTCTCGACTACATGCCCCTGTTGCTGGGCGGCGCGCTGACCACGGTTGCGCTGGCGGTGTGCTCGGCCCTGCTCGCGACCACGCTGGGGCTGCTGGGCGCCTGGGGCCGCGTGGCGGGCGGGCGGATCGCGCGGGGCGCGGTCTTCGTCTACACCACGCTCGGCCGGGGCATCCCCGACCTCGTGCTGATCCTGCTGGTCTATTTCGGCGGCCAGCGCCTGATCAACGACGTCGGCGAGGGCCTGGGCCTGCCCTTCATCGAGGTTTCCAAGTTCTGGGCCGGGGTCGCGGCCATCGGCGTTCTCTATGGCGCCTACCTCACCGAGACCTTCCGCGGCGCCTGGATCGCGGTGCCCCGCGGCCAGGCCGAGGCCGCCCGCGCGCTCGGCATGCCGATGCGCGGCGAGTTCCTGCGCGTGACCGGCCCCCAGGCCCTGCGCCACGCCCTGCCCGGCTACGGCAACGTCTGGCTGGTGCTGGTGAAGTCGACGGCGGTCGTCTCGGTCATCGGGCTCGACGACCTGGTGGGGCTCGCCGACAAGGCCGGCAAGTCCACGCGCGAGCCGTTCCTGTTCTTCGTGGCGGTGCTGCTGGTGTATCTGGCGATCACCGCCGTCTCCGACCGGCTGCTGGCCTGGGCCGAGCGCTGGGCCAACACCGGCCAGGATGTCGGCCGCGGCGGCGACGGGCCCGGCGGGCGCCGCGGCAAGCCCGCCGCCCCCGCGCAGGAGGAGGCCGCCTGATGGACCTGACGCTCGCCCTCCAGCACTGGGAGATGTTCCTCCACGGGGTCTGGGTCTCGATGGCGCTGACGGTGCTCTCGGTCGCCGCGGGCTTCCTGCTGGCCCTGCCCGGCGCGCTCTCCCAGCAGCGCCGCTCGCGCCTCGCCTTCATCCCGCGGGGCTACGCCTATTTCTTCCGCGGCACGCCGCTGCTGGTGCAGACCTTCCTGATCTACTACGGCCTCGGCCAGTTCGAGTTCGTGCGCGACTCCTGGGCCTGGGTGTTCCTGAAGGAGGCGTGGTGGTGCGCGCTGATCGCCTTCTCGCTGAACTCGGGCGCCTACCAGACCGAGATCCTGCGCGGCGCCTTCGCGATGACCCCCAAGGGCGAGCTCGAGGGCGCCAAGGCCCTCGGCATGTCCGAGCGGCAGTCGACCTGGCTGGTGCTGATCCCCTCGGCCCTGCGCCGCGCCATGCCCCAGTACGGCAACGAGGTGGTGTTCCAGCTGCATTCCTCGGTGGTCGCCTCGGTGATCACCATCCAGGACATCCTGGGCGCGGGGCGCACGCTGAACGCGCGCTACTATGTGGCCTACGAGGGGTTCGTGACGGCCGCGATCCTCTACATGGCGCTGACCTTCCTGCTGGTGGGGATCTTCCGCCTGCTCGAACGGCGCTACCTGCGCCATCTCCTGTCGCCCGAGGAGCTCAGGAAGCTGCAGAAAGGGGCCGCGGGCGGGGCCGCCTTCGGCGCGGCGCGGGTCTGAAGGGGCTGACGTTGCGTCCCGCCGCGCGGACGCCGCGTCTTCCGCGCCGGCCCCCCTTGCGACTCCGCCCGGCCAAGGCTATACGCAGCGCCGGAATTGAATGATCAAGACGGCCGCCCCCGCGGCGCCGCGGGAGAAGAGACGATGAAGATCAAGAACTCGCTGCGGTCCCTGAAGCAGCGCCACGCCGATTGCCGTGTCGTGCGCCGCAAGGGCCGCGTCTACGTGATCAACAAGACCCAGCGCCGGTTCAAGGCCCGTCAGGGCTGAGGACGGCGCCCGCGCCCAGGCGCGGGGTCCTGTGACGATCTGAAGGGGGCCGCGCCCGTTGGGCGCGGCCCCCTTCGTCGTGTGCGGGGTGCGGGTTCTGGTGCACGCGGCGCCGGGGGCGGCGGCCTTCGGCGCGACCGGACCTCCGTCTTCGGGCGAATCGCGATTCCCTTCTGCCCAACCGCGAGTCGCCTCTCGCGCGACTCGGGCGCAAACGGCCCCCTCATGCTCAACGCTGTGTGAAGATCGCCCCGGATTCGGTGAGCGATTCCGTAGGCTTGCCTAACGGTTGGTGAGGATTCCCGGCGCTGACTCCCTCGCCCTGCCCGCCCCGGCCAGACGCCCCGAAAAGAAATCCTGACGGCGCGGTCCCTTGGGAATTCGTCTCGAATTGCGCTTGGGAAAATCGTTTCTTTGACCACTCGACAACCGTGCCGGGCGATATTGGCCATGTCGAAGGCGAGACCCTTCGGCAGGCGGAGCGGCCAGGGGTGGACGCGACGCCAAAGCGGAGAGGACGCGGCGGCCAGGGGTGGGCGCACCGTCGGATCCCCAAGCGCAGGAGCGAGGGTCGCGGCGTATCGCGGCCGAGGTGGGTGGAGCAGCGTCGACCAAGGCCCCGGCGTATCGGCGGCCGACAGGAGCGAGCGGGATCGCAGACCATCGCGACCCGGAGGTGGGACAACGCGCGTAGGACGGAGACCCCGGCGTATCGGCGGTCGATCGGGTGGATCGGGAGCGAGACGGCGCCGCGGCGTATTGCGGGCCGGAGTGGGTAACGATCGGGGGACTGCCGCGTGCGTGTTCCGCAGGCCCCGGCATCGAAGCGTGAAGCGTAGGCGTAGGCCCGGCGTGAGTGGGCGATCTTCCGGCAAGGCGTGCCGCGTACCGAGGGCCTGGCGTCAGGCCCCTGGCGCGACGCCGGAGACAGGGCGAGACGTCCTCGCCCGCAGCGTAGCGGACTGCCCGGGGTGGGCGCGTGTCAGAAGGAGCGGGAAGATGAATTTCCCGGCATCGGCCTTCGATCTGGAGGCCTGGCTCGAGCGACTGGTCGCCGCCCTCGCTGGCGAGACAACCGAACCGAGAGCCCGGGGCTGAGCCCCGCCGAAACCAAGACGGCCGCCGCGTGGGAAGCGCGGCGGCCGCAAATCGTTTCATCGACATGCGTCGAGGGCGGCCCCCGCCAGATGCGGCGTCGGCGGAGAAGACGCGAAAGGCGGCGCGGCGGGCGCCTCGCCGCGCCGGGGTCGAGCGGGACCGCAGGTTCCGGCCGCCGGATCAGTCGTAGCTGCGGGCGTCCTCGATCACCTTGCCGTCGTTGGGCAGGCTGCCGGGGGCGACCAGTTCCACCGTGCCCTTCAGCTTCAGGACCGAGGCCACGCTCTCGGCAACCTTGGCTGCGAAGCCCTCGCCCTGCGTCGTCTCGACCTTCACGGTCATCGCGTCAGCCTCGCCCTGGCGCGTGGCGATGACGCGGACGCGGGCGATCTCGGGATGGCGCCGGGCGAGCTCGGCCACCTGCTCGGGGCGCACGAACATGCCCTTGATCTTGGTGGTCTGGTCGGCGCGGCCCATCCAGCCCTTGATGCGCAGGTTGGTGCGCCCGCAGGGCGAGGCCCCGGCCAGCACCGCCGACATGTCGCCGGTGGCGAAGCGGATCAGCGGATAGTCGCGGTTGAAGGTGGTCACCAGCACCTCGCCGACCTCGCCCTCGGGGACCGGGTCGCCGGTGCCGGGACGCACGATCTCGACCAGCACGCCCTCGTCGACGATCATGCCCTCGACCGAGCCGTCGGGCCCGGGGCTCTCGTAGGCGATCGAGCCGAGGTCGGCGGCGCCGTAGCCCTGCAGGCAGGCGATGCCGCGGTCGGCGTATTCCTGGCGCAGGCTGGGGAACAGCGCCCCGCCTCCCACGCAGGCCTTCTTCACCGAGCTCACGTCCAGCCCCATCTCGGCGGCCTTGTCGAGGATCACCTTCAGATAGTCCGGCGTGCCGGTGTAGGCGGTCACGCCGCAGTCGGCCATGGCGCGGGCCTGGAGCTCGGTCTGCCCGGTGCCGGCGGGCAGGACCGAGGCGCCGACGGCCCGCGCCGCGCTTTCGAACATCATGCCCGCGGGGGTGAGGTGATAGGAGAAGCAGTTCTGAACCAGGTCGCCCTCGCCGACGCCCGCGGCGAAGAGCTGGCGGCCCCCGCGCCACCAGTCGCGGGCGTCGCCGCCGGGCTCGTAGATCGGCCCGGGGCTCTGGAACACGTGGCGGATGCCGGTGGGGGTGACCGCGGCGAAGCCGCCGAACGGGGGATGCTCGGCCTGTTTCGCCGCCAGCTCGGACTTGCGCAGGACCGGGAGCTTCGCCAGCGCCGCCAGGTCGCGCACATCCGAGGGGTTCACGCCGGCCAGGTGGTCGGCCATGGCGGGGGCCTTCTCCAGCGCATGCCCGATCACCGCCGGCAGGTCGCGGGCGAGGTCGGCGGCGCGCTGGTCGGCGGAGCGGGTTTCGAGGTCGTCGTAATACGCGGGCATCGAGGAACTCCCTTGAGGGGTCAGGGGCGGTCCCAGGGCGGGGTCGGGCCCAGGGGGCGCGCCATTTCGAACATGTCCTCCTCGGTCGCGCCGGTACGGCGGAAGCCGAGGGAGAGATAGAGACGCTCGGCCCGCAGGTTGCCGTCGGCGACGTTGAGCGTCATGCGCCCCGCCCCGGGCCAGAGCCTGCGCCCCGCGTCCGCGGTCAGGCGGATCAGCGGGCGGGCGAGGCCCTGCCCCCGGCGCGCGGGGTCCATCACCAGAAAGCACAGGTGGGCCGCGTCGTCGCCGGCGCGCAGGCCGAAATGGGCGAAGGGGACGCCCCCCGTACCGGCCCCAGTCTCGGCATAGAAGAACTGCGGGCTGGGGCGGGTCAGAAGCTCGCGCCACTCCTCCGGGTCGAAGGGGAAGCGGGCGAAGGGATGGGCGAAGGCCATGTCCTGCGGGTCGCGCAGCCAGTCCGACAGCGGCGACAGCGCCACGGGCCGGTTGCGCCGCCAGACGAGGCCCTCGGCCTCGCCGCGGTCGGGCGCGGCATGCAGGGCGGACGGGGCCGCCATCGGCTCAGCTCAGCCAGCGCTTGCGGCGGCGGTAGGAGCGGACCTCGCGGAACGACTTGCGGCCCTGGTCGGACATGCCGAGGTAGAACTCCTTCACGTCCTGGTTCTCGCGCAGCGCCTTGGCCTCGCCGTCCATCACCACGCGGCCGCTCTCGAGGATGTAGCCGTAGTGGGCGTAGCGGAGCGCGACGTTGGTGTTCTGCTCAGCCAGGAGGAAGGACACGCCCTCCTTCTCGTTGATCGATTTGACGATCTCGAAGATCTGCTCGACGAGCTGGGGGGCGAGGCCCATCGAGGGCTCGTCCAGCAGGACCGTCTCGGGGCGGGACATCAGCGCGCGGCCGATGGCGCACATCTGCTGCTCGCCGCCCGAGGTGTAGCCCGCGAGCGACGTGCGGCGGTCCTTCAGACGGGGGAAATACTCGTAGACCCGCTCGAGGTCGCGCGCGATGTCGGCGCGCCCGCCGGTGCGGGTGTAGGCGCCGGTCATCAGGTTTTCCTCGACCGTCAGATGCTCGAAGCAGTGGCGGCCTTCCATCACCTGGATGACGCCCGACTTCACCGTGGCGGCGGGGTCGTCCTCGGAGATGTCGCGGCCGCGGTAGAGAATGCGGCCCTTGGTGACCTCGCCGCGCTCGGACTTCAGCAGACCCGAGATGGCCTTGAGCGTGGTGGTCTTGCCGGCGCCGTTGCCGCCCAGAAGCGCGGTGATGCCGCCCTTGGGCACGGTCAGGGACACGCCCTTCAGCACCAGGATCACGTGGTTGTAGATGACCTCGATGTTGGAGACCCGCAGCACCGGCTCTCCCGGCGCGGGATCGGCCGAGAGCTCGGCGTCGGTGGTGGCCACGGCGGCGGCGGCCTTGGCTTCCGCGAGGGCGGCGTCGGTCATCGTCGGAGCGCTCCGGCTGGCGGCCGCGGCAGGCGGCCGGGGAATGTCTCGGGGGGAGCGGGGGCCCGTGGAAGGCCCCCGCCCGTGTCGTGTCAGGCCGCGATCAGTCGCAGCTGCGCGGCTCGATTCCGTTCTCGCTCGCGTAGGCCATCGAGTCCTCCTCGATCAGCGGCATCACGACGTCCATGTCGGGCTGCATGAAGTCGGAGACCAGCGACCAGGTCTTGTCCGAGGCGCTCCACTGCTGGATGACGCCCGCGTGCGGCGCGCCGTGGTCCGAGCAGGTGACCTGGAAGGGCTGGGCGAACCCGGGCAGGCCCAGCTCGTTCCAGCGCTCCTCGGAGATCGAGAGGCTCTCGTAGGCGTCGCGCATGTCGGCGGCGGTGATGTTGGCGTTGCCGGTCGCTTCCTGCGCCTGCTTGATCGCCTCGGTCACCAGCACGGCGGCGTAGACGCCGCGGTTGTAGCCGACCTCGCCGACATGGGTGCCGTCGCCGGCGGCCGTGCCCTTCTCATGCACCAGGGACTCGATCTCGCCATAGGCGGGGAAATCGGCGCCCGGCGCGTGCCAGGTGATCGACTTGTAGCCGTCCGCGCCGGCGCCCGCGGGCAGCACGTCCGCCTCCGAGCCCGACCACCAGACGCCGATGAACTTGTCCATCGGGAAGCGGATGTTGGCGGCCTCCTGGATGGCGACCGAGTTCATCACGCCCCAGCCCCACATGAAGACATAGTCCGGACGCTCGCGCCGGATCTGGAGCCACTGCGACTTCTGCTCCTGACCGGGGTGGTCGACCGCGAGCTGGGTCAGCTCATAGCCGTGCTTCTTGGACAGCTCCTCGAGCGTGCGGATCGGCTCCTTGCCGTAGGCGGAGTTGTGGTAGACGAGGGCGATCTTCTTGCCCTCGAGGCTGCCGCCCTCCTGCTCCATGGCGTATTTGACCATCATGGACGCGGCGTCCCAGTAGGTGCCGGGCATGATGAACACCCACTCGAACACCTTGCCGTTGACGGCCGAGGTGCGCCCGTAGGCCATCGAGTGCACCGGGATCCCGTCGGCCGAGGCCTTGGGGATCAGCTGATAGGTGATGCCGGTGGACTGCGGGATGAAAACCAGCGGGTTCTCGCCCTTGAGCGCCTCGTAGCACTCGACGCCCTTCTGGGTGTTGTAGGCGGTCTCGCACTCCATGACGTTGATGCGCTCGCCGCCGACGCCGCCGTCGCGCTCGTTGAGGAGCGTCATGTAGTCCGAGAACCCGTCGGCATACGGAATGCCCGAGGGCGCGTAGGGGCCGGTGCGGTAGTTCAGGGCCGGGACGTTCAGGTCCGCGAGCGCGGGGCCCGCGGCGATCATCGCGGCGGCCGCCATGGCGGCCAGATGGGACAGTCTCATGCGGTTAGCCTCCCTAACTGTCGAATTCGATTTCCCCGCCCCGTGCTCCGGGGTCTTGGCGGTCTTGCCGGTTCGCCGCGCCCTCCCATGGCGCGGCGGACCGGGGCGTTTCCCCAGGGCGCCCCGTCAGTGCGGGAAGGGCCACAGGCGCAGCTTTTCCTTGGTCAGGCGCCACAGCTGGGCAAGTCCGTGCGGCTCCAGGATCAGGAAGGTCACGATCAGCCCGCCGACGATGACGAACTCGAAATGCGTGGCGATGGCGGTGGGCCAGCCCATGCCGCCGACCATCACGTTCTTGAGCAGCACCGGCATCATGATCATGAAGGCCGCGCCCGCAAAGCACCCGAAGATCGAGCCGAGGCCGCCGATGATGATCATGAACAGCACCAGGAACGACTGGTTGATGCCGAAGGCCTCGGTCGGCTCGGCCGCGCCGAGGTAGACGGTAAAGAACAGCGCCCCGGCGATGCCCACGTAGAACGAGCTGACCGCGAAGGCCGTCAGCTTGGTGCGCAGCGGGTTCACGCCGATGATCTCGGCGGCGATGTCCATGTCGCGGATCGCCATCCACTGCCGCCCGACGCGCCCGCGGGTGAGGTTGCGCATCAGCCAGGCCAGCCCGAACACGAAGACCGCGCAGAAGAGGTATGCGCCCCAGGCCTGCACGTCCGGCCCGGTCACGCCGATCCCGAAGACCGAGCGCGGCGGCGCGGTGATCTGGCCGGTGGCCGAGTAGTTGAAGAACCACGGCACCTTGTTGAACAGCCACACCAGGAAGAACTGCGCGGCCAGCGTGGCGACCGCGAGGTAGAACCCCTTGATCCGCAACGAGGGCAACCCGAACAGCGCCCCCACCGCCGCCGTGATCCCGCCCGAGAGCAGGATCACGAAGAAGATGTTGAGCTCGGGGAACGCGGTCATCAGCTTGTAGGAGGCGTAGGCCCCCACCGCCATGAACCCGCCCGTGCCGAGCGACACCTGCCCGCAGTAGCCGGTCAGGATGTTGAGCCCCATCGCGGCGATGGCGAAGACCAGGAACGGGATCATCACCGACTTGGCCATGTAGTCGGAGATGAAGAACGGAATGATCACGAACCCCACCACGAGCACCACGTAGTAGCGCCAGCGGTCGAAGGCGATCGGGAAGGTCTGGGCGTCGTCGACGTAGGACGTCTTGTAGTCGCCCGCTTCACGGTAAAGCATCGATCTAGACCCTCTCGATGATCTTGTCGCCGAACAGGCCCTGGGGTCGGAACACCAGGAAGATCAGCGCCAGCACATAGGCGAACCAGTTCTCCGTGGCGCCGCCGACCATCGGGCCGATCCAGTATTCGAACAGCTTCTCGCCCACCCCGATGATCAGCCCGCCGACGATGGCGCCGGGGATCGAGGTGAAGCCGCCCAGCATCAGCACCGGCAGCGCCTTGAGCGCGATCAGCGACAGCGAGAACTGCACCCCCGACTTCGCCCCCCACATCGAGCCCGCGACCAGCGCCACGAACCCCGCGATGGTCCAGGTCACCACCCAGATGAAGCGCAGCGAGATGCCCACCGAGAGCGCCGCCTGATGGTCGTCGGCGACCGCCCGCAGCGCCCGGCCGATGCGCGTGTACTGGCTGAAGGCCGTCAGCGCGATCACCAGCGCCACCGCCACGCCCGCCGCGATCAGGTCGAGCTTGTCGATGTACATCCCGTAGAAGCCCGAGTCCTCGGGCGCCCAGCCCACCGTCATGTCCTCGATCCACAGGCTGCCGCCCTGGGGCAGGCCCAGATCCAGCGCCTTGATGTCCGAGCCCCACATCAGGTCGCCGAAGCCTTCCAGGAAATAGGCGAGGCCGATGGTGGCCATGAACAGGATGATCGGCTCCTGGTTGACCAGATGCTTGAGGATGATCCGCTCGACCAGGATGGCGAACAGCAGCATCACCCCCAACGCGCAGATGATCGCGAGGATCGTGGGCATCTGCCAGCCGAAGCCGTGGATCTCGGTGCCCAGCACGGCGTTGATCAGCTCCGCGAAGGGCACCTGCCCGTCCTGAAAGCCGACCAGCGTCAGCGCCGCGAACAGGGCCATGACGCCCTGCGAATAGTTGAAGATGCCCGAGGCCTTGAAGATCAGAACGAAGCCGAGCGCGACGAGCGAATACATCACTCCCGTCAGCAGGCCGTTCAGGATCACCTCGATCGTGTAAAGAAATTCGGCGCTCATGCCGCGGTCCCCTCCCTATGGATCGCGTCGATGGAAAGGGTCAGTCGTGGCTGACGCCCAGGTAGGCGTCGATCACGTCCTGGTTGGCGCGGACCTCTTCGGGGGTTCCGTCCCCGATCTTGCGTCCGTAATCCAGCACCACCACCCGGTCGGCGATGTCCATCACGACGCCCATGTCATGCTCGATCAGGGCGATGGTGGTCCCGAACTCGTCGTTCACGTCGAGGATGAAGCGGCACATGTCCTCCTTCTCCTCGACGTTCATGCCGGCCATGGGCTCGTCCAGAAGCAGCAGCTTGGGCTCGGCGGCGAGCGCGCGGCCCAGCTCGACGCGCTTCTGCAAGCCGTAGGGGAGGCGGCCGACGGGGGTCTTGCGGATCGCCTGGATCTCGAGGAAGTCGATGATCTCCTCGACCCGGCGACGGTGGGCGACCTCCTCGCGCTGGGCCGCGCCCCACCACAGGCAGTGCTGCCAGAAGCCCGCCTTCATCATGGTCATGCGGCCCGTCATGATGTTGTCGAGCGTCGTCATGCCCTTGAACAGCGCGATGTTCTGGAAGGTGCGCGCGATCCCCTGCTGGGCGATCTCATGGGGCTTCATCGGTCCGCGCTTCTTGCCGTGGAACCAGATCTCCCCCTCCTGGGGGTGATAGAAGCCGTTGATCACGTTGAGCATCGAGGACTTGCCGGCCCCGTTGGGGCCGATGATGGCGCGGATCTCGTGCTCCTTGATGTCGAAGGAGATGTCCTCGATCGCCGTCACGCCGCCAAAGCGCAGCGTGATGTTCTTCATCTCCATCACCGTGCCGCCGAAGCGCCGCGGCTCGATGCCGTGGGCCTCTTCCTGACGGGCGTAGGCGACGTCGTCGGACGCCGCCTCGGCTGCATGAATGCTCACTCGCGCCTCCCTTCGCGAGCGGCCGATGGACCTCCCCGTCCGATCAGCCGCTGCTGTTGATGCATTCGCCCACGCCGACGGGTTCCTCGACGGCGGCGAAGAAGAGGAAGGCGTTGCTGGCGCCTGCCTCGATGGCGATGGACACGTTCACCCCGCTGCGGGTCTCGCCGCGGGTCTTGATCTTGCGCGCGTAGATGCGGTTGTCCCCGAAGGAGCAGGCCACGTCGCGGAACGTGCGGTTGTCGGTGTTGTTCTCGATCCAGCTCTCGAACTTGGCGATGGCTTCGGGAATGTTGATCGGAACCGTGGTCGAGGTGCTGATCGGAAACGCCACGCGGCAGCCCGTGTAGGTCTCGGCGCCGGCCACATGCTCCATGTGCACGAGGATCGGCACCGTGCCCGGCGCATGCCAGGCGACGCCGTTCGAGCGGACATCGATGCGGTTGGCCTCCAGCGGGTCCATCGGGGCGAGGTCGCCGGTCACGATGGCCGCGTTGCGCATGATCGGCTCGGCGCAGCGATGGAAGGCGAACTCGTACCAGTCGTCTTCGGTCTCGCCGGCAAGGGCGGGCGCGGCCGGCGCCAGCGCGGCAAGGCCTGCGAGAGGAAGCGCGAGCGCCAGCCTGCGCAGGCCCACGCGCGCGGATCCCAGAAGGTCGGGGCGCATCTCGTTACTCCGATACTGGCGACGGAGACCCCGCCGCTTACGCACACCCGACGCCCGGGGCGCGCAGGCCGCGGCGGAGCGATCCTCCGCGCGCGGGCCCGGGCGTGCGCCGGACATCGTGAACGAGAAGTTTACACCGATCCGCGTTGTGAAACACCCTTGCATCGCCCGGCATGACGCCGCGGCCGCCCGCGCGCCCGCGCGCCCGCCCACGTCCGCCCGCGCCCCGTGGGGGCGCAGGTCGGACGCTCCGCGCCCCGCAGGGGCGCCGAGGGCGAACGGCGGGCGAAGGCTCATTCGGCGGCGACCTTGGCGGCCGAGGGGAACACCTTCGCGTCGCGGATCTTCAGCGTGGCCGTGATCTCGCCCTTGCGCCCGTCCTCGTAGGTCACTTCGACCGAGGCGAAGATCTCGGACGAACCGTCGTAGAGGGCCTCGATCAGGGGGGCGTAGCGCTCCTCGACGATGCGGCGGCGGACCTTGCGGGTGCGGGTCATCTCGCCGTCGTCGGCGTCGAGCTCCTTGTGCAGCACCAGGAACCGATGCACCTGGCAGCCCGAAAGCATGTCGTCCTGGGCGAGCGAGGCGTTCACCTCCTCCATATGCTCCTGGATCATGTCGTAGACCTTGGGATGGCCCGCGAGCTCCTGGTAGGAGGCGTAGGAGATGTTGTTGCGCTCGGCCCAGTTGCCCACCGCCGAGAGGTCGATGTTGATGAAGGCCACGCAGCGGTCGCGGTCGGCGCCGAAGACCACCGCCTCGAGGACCGAGGGGTAGAACTTCAGCTTGTTCTCCACATACTTGGGCGCGAACAGCGCGCCGTTCGCAAGCTTGCCGACATCCTTGGCGCGGTCGATGATGCGCAGGTGGCCGGTGCCTTCCTCGAAGAAGCCGGCGTCGCCGGTCGCGACCCAGCCCTGCGCGTCCTTGGTGTCGGCGGTCGCCTCGGGGTTCTTGTAGTATTCCTGGAACACGCCGGGGGAGCGGTAGAAGATCTCGCCGCTCTCGCGGACCTGGATCTCGACGCCGGGAGCGGGCACGCCGACGGTGTCGGCGCGGACCTCGCCGTCGGGATGCACGGTGATGAACACCGAAGCCTCGGTCTGCCCGTAGAGCTGCTTGAGATTGATCCCGAGCGAGCGGTAGAACTGGAAGATCTCCGGCCCGATCGCCTCGCCCGCGGTGTAGCCCACGCGCACGTTCGAAAGTCCCAGCGCGTTCTTCAGCGGCGCATAGACCAGCAGCTCGCCCAGCGCGTACTTGGCCTTGTCGCCCGAGGACACCGGCTTGCCGTCCAGGATGTCCGGGCCGACCTTGCGGGCATGGGCCATGTAGGTGTCGTAGAGCTTCTTCTTGAAGGGGCTGGCGTCCTCCATGCGGATCGAGACGGTGGTCAGCAGCGTCTCGAAGATCCGCGGGGGCGCGAAGAAATAGGTCGGCCCGATCTCCTTGAGGTCGGACATCATCGTCTCGGGGCTCTCGGGGCAGGAGACGCAGAAGCCCGCCACGTAGGCCTGGCCCATCGAGAAGATGAAGTCCCCCACCCAGGCCATCGGCAGGTAGGCGAGCACGCTGTCCGTCTCGACCAGCTTGTCGAAGTCGACCGTGGCGCGGGCGGTGAGGATGATGTTGTCGTTGGACAGCACCACCCCTTTCGAGCGCCCGGTCGTGCCCGAGGTGTAGAGCATCACGCAGGTGTCGGCGCCGGTCTGGGCGGCGCAGACCGCGTCGATCCTGGGGCCCGCCTCGGTCGCGGCGTCGCGGCCGGCCTGGACCACCTCGCTCAGCGGGTGCAGGACGCGGTGGTCGTATTTGCGCAGGCCGCGGGGGTCGAGATAGATCATCTGGCGCAGGGACGGCGCCTTCTCGAGCTCGATCACCTGCAGGAGCTTGTCGACCTGCTCCTGATCCTCGACGATGGCGAACACGGCGCCGGAGTGGTCGAGCACATAGGCCATCTCGTCGGCGGCGGCGTCGGAATAGACCGGGACCGGGATCGCCCCGCACATCTGGCACGAGACCATCGACCAGTAGAGCTGCGGGCGGTTCTTGCCCACGATGGCCACCCGCTCGCCCGGCTGCAGGCCAAGGCCCGCCAGGCCCATGGCCAGCGCCCGAGCCTCCTCGCGCAGCTCCGACCAGGACCACGACTGCCAGATGCCGTACATCTTCTCGCGCGCGGCCGGACGGTCGCCGCGGCTGCGGGCGTTGTGGTCGAGGAGCTTCGGAAACGTGTCGAGCGCGCCGTTCGGCGCGGGCGAAGTGCTCACCGGCGATGTCCTCCCTTGGAACCGCCGCGGGCCGCGACGGGTCACACCTCCCAGAACGCGTTCGGGTCCTCCGTCGACGGGGCTGCGGCCGGGTCTCCCAATCCGGTCGCGGTCGGCGGCGCGGCTCTGTGGCCGCGAAACATTCGAACGCTGTCGATTCTCTTACGGCGCCGGGGCGTTGGACGCCAGACCCGCGGACGGGCCGAATCCGGCGTCGCTGCAAATTTCACGCATCTGCTCTGCGATTGCGTCGGCCCGGAAATCCTCGCGCCCTGAAACAGTTGCGCGCCGGCGGGGCCGGCGGGCGCCCGAACCGCAGGTCGGGGAAGCCTGATCGCCGGTCAGGGCCCGGGACGGGCGCGGGCCCTCACTTGGTGCCGAACATCCGGTCGCCTGCGTCGCCCAGGCCCGGCACGATATAGCCCTTGTCGTTGAGCTTCTCGTCCAGCGCGGCGGTGACGATGCGCACGTCGGGATGCGCCTCCTTCATCCGGGCCACGCCCTCGGGGGCGGCGAGCAGGCACAGGAAGCGGATGTCGTGGGCCCCGCGCTCCTTGAGCAGATCGACCGCGGCGGCCGAGGAGTTGCCCGTCGCCAGCATCGGGTCCACCACCAGCACCGGCCGGTCGGCCAGATCCGCGGGCACCTTGCAGTAGTATTGCACGGGCTTGAGCGTCGCCTCGTCGCGGTAGAGGCCCACGAAGCCCACCCGCGCGGCGGGCGCAAGCTCGAGAATCCCGTCGAGCAGCCCGTTGCCCGCCCGCAGGATCGAGACCAGCGCCAGCTTCTTGCCGGCCAGGACCGGGGCGCGCATCTCGGTCATCGGGGTCTCGATGAGCCGCTCGGTCACGGGCAGGTCCTTCATCGCCTCGTAGCCCAGCAGCAGGCTGATCTCGCGCAGCAGCTGGCGGAACGAGGCGGTCGAGGTCGTCTTCTCCCGCATCAGGGTCAGCTTGTGCTGCACCAGCGGGTGATCGACGATGGTGAGATGCTCGGACATGGAGGGCTCCTGGGGCGCGGGCTCTTGCGGAGGGACTTGCCCCCTTCTGCCAGCACCGGCGGGGAGCGTCCATTCCAGACGTCCCCGCCCCGCCCCGCATTCCAGGCGTCCCCGCCCGGCCCTGCATTCCAGGCGTCCCCGCCCGGCCCCGCATTCCAGACGTCCCCGCCCCGCCCCGCCCCGGCCCCCGCGCGTCAGGCGGCCGGCGTTCCGCGCCGCCGACGGACCAGCGCCAGCGCGCCCAGACCGACCGCGAGCAGCGGCGCCGCCGCGGGGACCGGCACGGCGCCGACCGAGGCGGCCGAGATGCGGAACGGGGTCTCGTAGTACTGGTTGAAGGTGTAGTTCAGCAGGGAGGCGTCTCCGCTGTAGATCGCCCCGACCGTCGCGTGCGGGTTCCCCGCCAGGCTCCCGGCCCGCACGCTCTTGACGACGTTCGAGACGTCCGAGGCCACGATGCCATAGGTGGCGCCGGCAGAGAGGGTGAGCGACAGCGAGGAGAAATCGGCGCTCGCCGCCTTCGCGAAGGAGTTGTAGTCGAGGCCGGAGGAGACCACCCCGCTCACCGACCCCATCACCAGGGAGCCGGACACGTCGCCGATGCCGCCGTCGAACGCGACGATCGACAGGGTCATGGTGTCGCCGGGATCCGACCCGCCGAGGAGGATCTCCACCAGGCCCACGTCGAAGGTCGTGGCGTTCACGAACTGCACGCCGCCGACGACGCCCAGGGAGCTCGAGCCGGCGCTGACGCTCAGTCCCGAATAGTCGACGACGGGCGTCGCTGCGGCGGCGAAGGGCGTCGCGGCCCCGAGCGCGCCGGCGACGGCGAGTGCGAATACGGTGTTCATGGCAGCCCCTCGAGTTCCATCAGCGTGGGGCGAACTAGACACCAATCTGACGCAGGGGCAGCTCTGATCGGCCGGATTTTTGACGCCACGGAAATTATGTCCGCGTTGGCGCCGAACTGGTTGCAAACCGGCAACAGACTCGAGCGTCCTGGAGCCAGCTGCCGCGGCGACCGCGCCGCCCGGATCGCGCGATGGGCGCCTGCCCTAAAGCTTCGCCGCCAGCGCCGCTTTCGTCCCGGCGTCGCAGAAGGCCCCGTCCAGCGCGTCGCGGGCGATGGCGGCGAACTCCGCCTCGCCCCAGCCGAAGGCCGCGGTCAGCTCGACGTATTCGCGGTCCATGTCGGTGGCGAAGAACGGCGGGTCGTCGGTCGACACCGAAGCCGAAACCCCCAGCGCCCGGAACGGCGCGATGGGATGCGAGCGCCAGTCCGGAAAGCTCCCCAGCGCCACGTTCGAACCGGGACAGGTCGCGAGGTGGATCCGCTCGTCGAGGATCCGGGCCAGCAGGGCCGGGTCCTCGATCGCCCGCACGCCGTGGTCCACGCGGTCGAGCTTCAGCGCGTCCATCGCCGCGCGCACGCTGTCGGCTCCGCAGGCCTCTCCGGCATGGGCGGTCAGCTTCAGGCCGCCCTCGCGCGCGATCTCGAAGGCGGGGGCGAAGTCGGCGGGGTGAAACACCCGCTCGTCGCCCGCCAGCCCCAGCCCCACCACGCGCGGGTGATCGCAGGCCACCGCCAGGCGCGCCGCATGGACGGCGCGGTCGGGGCCGAGGTGGCGGATGGTGGTGGCGATGAAATTCGCCTCGATCCCCGTCGCGGCCCTCGCGGCCTCGGCGCCTTCCGTGATCGCGGCGAGGTATTCGGCGAAGCGGACCGAATCGCCCTCGGCCACGTGGTCGGACGAGATCGCGAGCTCGGCGTAGATCACCCCGTGGGCGGCGCACTCGCGCAGCACCGCCTCGGCGAGCTGGCGGTGGTCTTCGGGCGTCGCGAACAGGGCCGCGACCCGGTCGTAGGCGCGCAGGAAGTCGGTGAAGTCGGTCCAGGCGTAGCCGCCGCCCTCGGCGAACATGCCGGAGGTGTCGACGCCCTTGCGGGCCGCGAGCTCACGGGCGAGCGCGGGGGGCGCGGCGCCCTCGATATGCAGGTGAAGTTCGATCTTGGCGGTCATCTCGGACTCTTCCGTGGTGCGGGGCTAGAGGAACGATGCGCCGTGCCGCCCGGGCGCGAGGCCCAGGTGGGCGGCCAGCGTCTCGGCCACATCGGCAAAGCGCACGATCCCGTGGGCGCCGGGCGCGAGGTCGGGACCCGCGCACAGCACCGGAACCCGCTCGCGCGTGTGGTCGGTGCCGGTCCAGGTGGGGTCGTTGCCATGGTCGGCGACGATCATCAGAAGGTCGCCGGGTCGAAGAAGCCTCAACGCCTCCGGCAGGCGGGCGTCGAAGGCCTCGAGGTGGCGGGCGTAGCCGGCGGGATCGCGGCGGTGGCCGAAGTCGCTGTCGAACTGCACGAAATTGGCGAAGACGAAGTCGCCGGGGGCGGCGTCGCGGATCGCCCCGCAGGCGAGCGTGAACAGGGCCATGTCGTCGGGGCCCTTGAGGCTTTCCGGCACCCCCTGCCCCGCGAAGATGTCCTGGATCTTGCCGACCCCCACCGTGCGCCCGCCCGCCTCGACCACGCGGTCGCACAGCGTCGGCTCGGGCGGGGGCACGGCGTAGTCGTGGCGGTTGGCGGTGCGTCGGAAGCTGTCGGCGCCCTCGCCGACGAAGGGACGAGCGATGACCCGGCCCACCCGCAGGCCCATGTCGTCGAGGATCGCGCGGGCCTCGGCGCACAGCGCCTGCAGGCGCTCCAGCCCGAAGACCTCCTCGTGGGCGGCGATCTGCAGCACGCTGTCGGCGGAGGTGTAGACGATGGGGCGCCCGGTCGCGACGCTCTCCTCGCCCAGCCGGGCGATGATCTCGGTGCCCGAGGCGTGCTCGTCGCCCAGGATGCCCGGCAGGCGGCCCGCCTCGATCAGCCGCTCGACCAGCGCGCCGGGGAAGGCGGGGCGCGTGTCGGGGAAGTAGTGCCAGTCCTGCGAAAGGGGGGCGCCGGCCAGCTCCCAGTGGCCGGTGATGGTGTCCTTGCCGGCCGAGACCTCCTGCCCCGCGGCGAAGGTCGCCTCGGGGGCGAGGCTGAGCCCCGGCGGCACGGCGCCCGAGGCGAGCGCGGCGGCCTCGCCCAGGCCCAGCGCGCAGAGGTTGGGCAGCGACAGCGGGCCGGCGCGGCCCTGATCGGCCCGCCCCTCGGCGCATTCGCGCGCGATATGGCCGAGCGTGTTCGACCCCTCGTCCCCGAAGTCGGCGGCGTCCGGCGCGCCGCCGACGCCCACCGAGTCCATCACGAACAGGAAAGCGCGCGCCATCACGCGTCCCCCTGCACGTCCTGGGGGCCGATGCGGCCGAGGATCGCGTCGGGGATCTCGGGCGCGCCTTCGCCCACGGTGTAGGCGGCGATGACGCGCGCAGCCGCGCGGCGGGCGTCGTCGTGGCTGCGGGCGTGGACGCGCGCGAGCGGGAAGTCGCCGTCGACCACCGCTCCGATCGGCGCGCAGTCCGAGAGTCCCACCGCGGGGTCGATCGCGTCTTCCGGCTTGCGCCGGCCGCCGCCCAGCTCGACCACCGCGTTGCCGAGCGCGCGGCCGTTGACCGCCTGCACGATCCCCTCGGCGGGCGGGGGGATGTCGAGGACCACGGGCGCATCGTCGAGATGCAGCGAGAAGCTCTCGACAAAATCGTTGGGCCCGCCAAGCGCCGAGACCATGCGCGCGAACGTCTCGGCCGCGCGGCCGTTCTCGAGCACGCGCGACAGGCGCGCCTGCCCGTCCTCGGCATTGGCGGCGATGCCGGTCAGGGCCAGCAGTTCCCCGCCGAGCGCCACGGTCACGTCCCACAGGCGCGGGTCGACCTCGGCCCCGGTCAGGAAGCGCACGGCGTTGGCGACTTCCAGCGCGTTGCCGCAGGCCGAGGCCAGCGGCTCATCCATGTCGGTCACCAGCGCCGAGGTCCTGCATCCCGCCCCGTTGGCGACGCCGACCAGGGAGCGCGCCAGCGCCTCGGCCTCCGCGCGCGTGCCCATGAAGGCGCCCGAGCCGCACTTGACGTCGAGCACCAGCGCGTCGAGCCCGGCCGCGAGCTTCTTCGACAGGATCGAGGCGGTGATCAGGTCCAGGCTCTCGACCGTGCCGGTCACGTCGCGGATGCCGTAGAAGCGCTTGTCGGCGGGCGCGATCTCGGCGGTCTGGCCGATCACGGCGCAGCCGACTTCGCGCACCACCCGCTCGAGCGCGTCCGCCCCCGGGGCCACGTCGTAACCGGGGATCGAGGCGAGCTTGTCGAGCGTGCCGCCGGTGTGGCCCAGCCCCCGCCCCGAAATCATAGGCACGTAGACCCCGCAGGCCGCCAGCGCCGGCGCCAGCATCAGCGAGACGTTGTCGCCCACGCCGCCGGTCGAGTGCTTGTCGGCCACCGGCCCCGGCAGATCCCATTTCAGGACCTCGCCCGAGTCCCGCATCGCTTCGGTCAGGACCACCCGCTCGGGCAGGGTCATGCCCTGGAAATAGACGGCCATGGCCAGCGCCGCCACCTGCCCCTCGGAGACGGCGCCCGAGGTCAGCCCCTCGACGAAGAAGCGGATCTCGTCGGGGTCCAGCGCCTGGCCGGCGCGCTTCTTGAGGATCACTTCCTGGGGCAGCATCAGTAGCCCTCGGCGGCCGTCACGGGGGCGGCGCCATTGAGCGTCGCGATCAGGCTGTCGAGCAGGCCCGAGGCGCCGAAGCGGAAGGTCTGGGGGCTCGCCCAGCCCTCGCCCACGATCCTGTCGGCCATCTCGAGATAGGCCCAGGCCTCGGCGGTGGTGCGGATGCCGCCGGCGGCCTTGAAGCCGACGGGGCGGTCGGCCGTCGAGATTGCGGTCAGCAGGATCTCGGCCGCCGAGAGGGTGGCGTTCACCGGCACCTTGCCCGTCGAGGTCTTGAGAAAGTCCGCGCCCCCCTCGATGGCCGCGTCGGCCGCCCGGCGCATCATCCGGGCGCTTGCCAGCACCCCGGTCTCGAGGATCGCCTTGACCGGCGCCTCGCCGGCGGACCGCTTGACGCGCTCGACGCGCGAGCGGACCGAAGCGTCGCGACCCTCCATCAGGTCGCGGTAGGGGATCACCATGTCGATCTCGTCGGCGCCTTCAAAGAGGGCGGCGCGCGTCTCCTCCATCGCCTCCTCGTCGGTGGCCTCGCCGGAGGGGAAGACCACCACGGTGGCGATCTTCACGTCGGGCGCCGCGAGGTCGCGCGCCAGTCGGGCAAAGCGCGGCCACACGCACAGCGCCGAGACCGAGCCGAACCGGGTCACCGCCCGCTCGGCCAGCGCCCGGATCGCCGCGTCGTCGCAGTCGTCGTTGAGGTTGGTCAGGTCGAGGCAGCGCAGCGCGAGGCGGGCGGCGTCCTGTTCGGCGAGAAGGTCGGTCATGCGAAGCTCCGCACGAAGGCGCGGACCAGGGCGCGGAAGCGGACCTGGGCCTTGGCGGCCTCCGATTTCGTTTCGGCGTGGGACAGCGGCTTGCCCGTCATCCCCGCCCCGTAGTTGGTGATCACCGAGACCGCGGCGACCTCGAGCCCGAGGAACCGCGCGAGGATCGTCTCGGGCACGGTCGACATCCCCACCGCGTCGGCGCCCAGCACGCGGGCGGCGCGGATCTCGGCCGGGGTCTCGAAGCTGGGGCCGGAGAACCAGGCGTAGACGCCCTCGTTGAGGTGCTCGTCGGCGGCTTTCAGGCGGGCGCGCAGGTGGGGGGCGTAGGCGTCGACCATGTTGACGAACCGGTCGTCGGTCGCCTCGCCGATCAGCGGGTTGAGGCCCGAGATCGACATGTGATCCATCAGGCTCATCAGGGCGCCCGGGGGCATCTCGTCGCGCAGCGAGCCCGCCGAGTTGGTCAGCAGCAGCGTGTCCGCGCCCAGCGCCTTCACCGTCTCGAGCGCCGGGCGCATCACCGCGGCCTCGCCCTTCTCGTAGTAGTGGGCGCGGCCCGACAGGAGCGCCACGCGCACGCTTTCCAGCTCCCCGATCACCAGCGCGCCCGCGTGGCCCGAGACGCCCGAAACCGGGAACCCCGGCAGCTCCTCGAAGGGGAAGGCGGTGGCGTCCTCGAGATCGTCTGCCAGCGCGCCGAGGCCGGAGCCGAGCACGAGGCCGAGGCGAACCGGGGCGCGCCCGGCCCGGTCGCGGATGATGTCGGCGGCGGCGGTCATGGACGCTCCTTGCTTGCGCGACGGCTGTGCGGGGCCCGGCGGGCCGGTCCCGTGGCATCTAGGCTTCGCCCAGCCGGCGCGCCAGTGCAATCGCGGATGGAGACGCGCGGCGAACCCGGGGGCCGAGCCGCGCTCACGCCGCCGCAGCTCCGCTCGCGCTTGACGGAACGCGTGGCCCTGCGGCCTGCACCCCGCGCCAGGCCGGAGGAAGGCGCGACCGCGCCCGGCGCGCCGGGGTGGGCGGGCGGGAGGCGTGCCGGGCGCGGGCGCGCCGTCGCCCCCCGCGCAAGGCCGCCGGCCTAGTCCTCGCCGTCCATCGCAAAGCCTGCCGGCAGCAGCTCGGCCAGCGTCCAGCTTGCGCGGATGCCCTCGGCATTGGCCGAGTGGACCACGGTGTCGGGGCGCCCGAACTCGGCCAGCCGCTGGCGGCAGCCGCCGCAGGGGGTCAGCGGGGTCGAGAGCTCGCCGGCCACCACCACCTCGGTGATCACCCGGTCCTGGGGCGTGCGGGCGGCCATGATCATGTGGCCGATGGCGGTGGTCTCGGCGCACCAGCCCTCGGGGAAGGACTGGTTCTCGATGTTGGCGCCAGAGTGGATCGCCCCGGAGGCGGTGCGCAGCGCCACCCCCACGGCGAAATTCGAGAACGGCGCATAGGCCTTGGCGCGGGCGGTCAGCGCCGCGCGGAACAGATCCTCGGGTCCGGTCATGCGCGCGCCCTCAGACGTGGAGCCGCGCGGGCGCGACCCCCTCGAGCTCCAGGATCTTCCACTCGCCCCGATGCGCGTGCACCGCCGTGGGCTGGTTGATCAGTTTCCAGTGCTGCGGCCCGAAGCTGTCCGAGAGATGGGTCATGGCGATCGAGAGCACGCCGAAATGGCAGGCGAGCGCCGGCTTCTTCGCGCCCGAGGCGCGGATCGCCTCCAGCGCGGGGACAAGCCGGGCCCAGACCTCGTCCATCGTCTCCGACCAGGGCGCGCGGTAGTGGCGGTCGCCCACCATCCTGGGCGCATGATCCTTCATGTCCTTCAGCGCGGTCGGCGAGATCTGCCACTCCTGCAGCCGTCCGTCGACGACGATCTCCAGGCCCGCGGCCTTCGCGAAGGGGGCGATCGTCTCCTGGCTGCGGCGGTAGGGGGAGGCGAAGATCGCGTCGATGCCCTCGCCTTCGAGCCGTTTCGCCAGGGTCACGGCGTCGGCCGCGCCCTTCTCGGTCAGCGGATCGCACAGGCCCTCGCCCGATTTCTCGCAGTGGCGCAGGATCACGAGGTCCATCTCTCGCAGACCCGGATCGGGGGGAAAGGCCATCACCGCTCCTTCACGTAGGGCGTGCCGCCGGCCTTGGGCGGGATCGCCTTGCCGATGAAGCCCGCCAGCAGCACCACCGTCAGAATATAGGGCAAAGCCTGGATCAACTGAACCGGCGCCTCGCCGATCAGCGGCAGCTCCTTGCCCTGCAACCGGATCGCGGCGGCGTCGAGGAACCCGAACAGCAGGCAGGTCGCCATCACCTGAACGGGGCGCCACTTCGAGAAGATCAGCGCGGCGAGCGCAATGAAGCCCTTGCCCGCGCTCATGTCCTTCACGAACCCCGCCGACTGCGCGATGGCGAGATAGCTCCCCGCCAGCCCGCACAGGATCCCCGCGCAGACCATCGCCATGTAGCGCAGCCCCGCGACCGAGATCCCGGCCGTGTCCACCGCCGCCGGGTTCTCGCCCACCGCCCGCAGCCGCAGGCCGAAGCGGGTCCGGTAGAGGACCCACCAGCTGAACGGCGCGGCCAGGAACGCCACGTAGACCAGCAGGTAGTGGCCCGAGAGCAGCTCGGAATAGATCGGCCCGATCACGGGGACGTCGCGCAGGGTCTCGGCGAAGGGGAAGGTGATGGTCTCGAACCGCCCCTCGCCCATCAGCGGAGGGGTGCGCCCGCCCTGCTGGAACCACGCCTGCCCCAGCAGCACGGTCAGCCCGGCGGCAAGAAAGTTGATCGCCACGCCCGAGACGATCTGGTTGCCGCGAAAGGTGATGCAGGCCGCGCCGTGGATCAGCGCGAAGACGATGGCCACGACCATCCCCATCACCGCCCCCAGCCAGGGCGAGCCGGTGACCGCCGCCGTCGCCGCCGCCGCAAAGGCCGCCGCCAGCAGCTTGCCCTCGAGCCCGATGTCGAAGACGCCCGAGCGCTCGGCGTAGAGCCCCGCCAGAGCGGTCAGCAGCAGCGGCGTGGCGAGCCGCACGGTCGAGTCGAGGATCAGGATGACGTCGAGAAACATCAGGCCGCCCCCGCTTTCGCCCGGCCCTCGGGCCGTCTGGCGAAGAATCGCGCCACCACGGGGCGGAACATGAACTCCAGCGCGCCGGCGAACAGCACCACCAGCCCCTGGATCACCACGATCATGTCGCGGGTGATGGCGGGCATCTCGAAGCTCAGCTCCGCCCCGCCCTGGTAGAGCACCCCGAACAGCAGGGCGGCCAGCGCCACCCCGACCGGATGTGCGCGCCCCATCAGCGCCACGGCGATGCCCACGAAGCCGGCCCCGCCCGCAAGCTCGAGGAACAGCCGGTTCTGGTCGCCCATCACCGGGTTGAGCGCCATCATGCCCGCCAGCCCGCCCGAGATCATCATCGTGATCACGGTGATCCGCACCGGGTTGATGCCGGCATAGACGGCGGCGGTGGCGCTGGCGCCGAAGGTGCGGATCTCATAGCCCAGCCGGGTGCGCCAGATCAGCGCCCAGACCCCCACGCACGACAGCAGCGCGAGGAAGAACGACAGGTTCAGCGGCGCCCCACCGATGTCCTGGCCGAACAGCTCCATGAACCAGCCGATCTTGGGCAGACGCCCGGCCTCCTCGAAGGTCCGGCTCTCGGGCGCCATGGTGCCGTCGACCTTGAGGACGTTGACCAGCAGGTAGACCATCAGCGAGGCGGCGAGGAAGTTGAACATGATCGTGGTGATCACGATGTGGCTGCCGCGCTTGGCCTGGAGGTAGGCGGGCACGAAGGCCCACCCCGCCCCGAAGGCCGCGCCCGCGACGATGGCCAGCGGCGCGATGATCCACCACGGCAGGATCGCGTCGAAGGCCAGACACACCAGCGCGACGCCGAGCCCCCCGATATAGGCCTGCCCCTCGCCCCCGATGTTGAACAGCGAGGCGTGGAAGGCCACGGCGACGCAGAGCCCGGTGAAGATGAAATTCGTCGCATAGAACAGCGTGAAGGCGATCCCCTCGCCGAAGCCGAAGGCCCCGTAGAGGATATGCTCCACCGCCTCCACCGGGTTCTCCCCGATCAGCATCACGACGCCGCCCGCGATCAGGAAGGCGACGATGAGGTTCAGGAGCGGGATCAGGCCGAGATCGACCCAGCGGGGGAGTTGGGCGTTCATTCTTTAACCTCCCCATCTAGCTCCGCAACGAACTTATCGATGACCTCAAGCACAAGTAGGTTCACATTGTTGGGACGCACAAAAATTGAGCCAGAAGAGCCGTATGTCTTTGAAAAAAAACCGTCCTGATCATATGAAAACTGATACAGCTGCACCTCCACAACTCCGTAGCAGAAATCTCCGGAAGTACGTTCGCTCAATACATTAACATCAAATCTAAATTTTGCCTCGTTTCTATCATAAACGATCTTATGGCCGCGAGATTCTAGCTTCGAAATTAAGTGCGACCTTGTCTCGGCAATGTTCGTCCAACACCCGCCTGTGGCCTCGTCGGTCACAATGACTGCAAGATCCGAACCAACGAAACTATCCTTGAGAACGCCCACCCAAGAGTGCGCTGGTATCGTTGCAGCGAACAACACAGAAGCACCAACGACACCAATACCTGCTGCCAGCCGCGCGAAGTCCAGCACTATAATGTCTCCCTAGCAGGCGTTGCTCGCACAGCGTTCATTGCTCTGCGCCGAGCCGAATTGTAGGCGAGTGTCGAGCTGTGAAATGGCACAAGAATTATTCACGCCGCGTCCTCCTGCTCGACGCCGCTCATCAGCAACCCGATCTCGCGCTCGTCCGCCCCCTCCGACAGCTCCCCCATCACCCGGCCGTCGAACATCACCAGGATGCGGTCCGAGAGCGCCCGGATCTCGTCGAGCTCGACCGAGACCAGGAGGATGGCCTTGCCGGCGTCGCGGAGCTCGATCAGGCGGCGGTGGATGGCCTCGATGGCGCCGACGTCGACGCCGCG
Source organism: uncultured Albimonas sp. (assembly GCF_963977235.1). Taxonomy (NCBI): domain Bacteria; kingdom Pseudomonadati; phylum Pseudomonadota; class Alphaproteobacteria; order Rhodobacterales; family Paracoccaceae; genus Albimonas; species uncultured Albimonas sp. Next base: position 10,290 of record NZ_CAXBOD010000044.1, on the reverse strand, counting down.
GGTGGGCTGGCCGACGATCAGGACCTGGGGGTCCTGCTCGATCTCGCGCGCCAGCACGATCTTCTGCTGGTTGCCGCCCGAGAAATTCGCCGTCTTCAGGTCCGGGTTCGGCGGGCGCACGTCGAAATCGCGCATGTGCTGCTCGCAGGCCGCGCGGATCGCGGAGCGGTCGAGGAACAGGCCCGGCGAATAGCGGTCCTGCATGTGATAGCCCAGGATCACGTTCTCCTTGGCCTGGAAGGCGGTCACGAGGCCCATGCGGTGGCGGTCCTCGGGGACGTGGGCGAGGCCCATGCGGCGCAGCTCGGCGGGATCGGCCACGGTGCGCGCGTCGCCGCAGACCTCGATGCCGCCCGAGGTGACGGGACGGATCCCCGCGATCGCCTCCAGCAGCTCGGACTGGCCGTTGCCGGCGACGCCCGCCACGCCCACGATCTCGCCCGCGCGCACCTCGAAGGAGACGCCGCGCAGACGCTCGACCCCCATGCCGTCGATCACCTGCGCGCGGTCGACCTTCAGGCGCACCTCGCCGGGGGCCGCGGGGCCCTTCTCGACGCGCAGCAGGACGCGGCGGCCGACCATCAGCTCGGCGAGCTCCTCGACCGAGGTCTCGGCGGTGGCGCGGGTGGCGACCATCTCCCCCTGGCGCATCACCGAGCAGCTGTCGGTCGCGGCCATGATCTCGCGCAGCTTGTGGGTGATCAGGATGATCGTCTTCCCCTGCGCCTTGAGCTGGGCGAGGATGCGGAACAGCTGGTCCGCCTCGTCCGGCGTCAGCACGCCGGTGGGCTCGTCCAGGATCAGGATCTCGGCCCCGCGGTAGAGGGCCTTGAGGATCTCGACCCGCTGCTGCTGGCCGACGGGAAGGTCGCCCACCACGGCGTCGGGGTCGACGCGGAGCTGGTATTCCTTCTCGAGCGCCACCAGCTCGCGCCGCGCGGCGGCCCGGCCTCGGTTCAGCAGCGCGCCCCCCTCGGCCCCCAGCATCACGTTCTCGAGCACGGTGAACGGCTCGACCAGCATGAAGTGCTGGTGGACCATGCCGATGCCGAGACTGATGGCGGCCTGGCTGTCGGGGATCGAGACCTTGCGCCCGCCCACGAAGATGTCGCCCGAGTCGGCCTGGTAGAAGCCGTAGAGGATCGACATCAGCGTGGACTTGCCCGCGCCGTTCTCGCCGATGATGCCGTGGATGGTGCCCGGCTCGACCCTCAGGGCGATGTCCTTGTTGGCGTGGACGGGGCCGAAGCTCTTGTTCACGCCGACCAGCTCGATCGCCGGCGCGCCTGGCCTGGTCGTGGCGCTCATCCGCGGACCTCCCTCCCCTGCCCCGGCCGGGTGGCCGGGGGGTCGCGTCGTTCGTCGGGACCTGGCCCGGTCACTCGACCGGGCAAGGTCCGTCCACGGTGCTGTCGTGGACCTTGATCTCGCCGCTCGCGATCAGGGCGGCGGCCTCGTCGGCGGCCGTCTGCATCTCGGGCGTGATCAGGTCGCGGTTGTGGTCGTCGAGCGCCCAGGCGATGCCGCCCTCGGCGATGCCGAGGCTGACCACGCCCGGCTCGAACCCCTCGGGCCCGGCGCCGAAGGTCTCGCGGACCGCGACGTCGACCTTCTTGAGCATCGAGGTCAGGACCTGGCCCGGGTGCAGGCCGTTCTGGTTGGAGTCGGTGCCGATGCCCAGCACGCCCGCGTCGGCGGCGGCCTGGAGGACGCCGATGCCGGTGCCGCCGGCGGCCTGCATGACCACGTCGGCGCCCTGCTCGATCTGGGTGCGGGCGATCTCGGCGCCGCGGACCGGATCGGACCAGGCCGCGGGGGTGTCGCCGGTGTAGTTGACCAGCACCTCGACCGTGGGATCGGCCGCGCGGGCGCCCTGGATGTAGCCGCAGGCGAACTTGCGGATCAGGGGGATGTCCATGCCGCCCACGAAGCCCAGCTTGCCCGACTGCGAGGCCATGGCGCCGAGCATCCCGACCAGGAACCCGCCCTCATGCTCGCGGTAGACGACCGAGCGGATGTTGCCGCCCGAGACCACCATGTCGACGATGGCGAAATGCGCGTCGGGGTATTCGGGCGCGACCTTGGCGAGCGCGGCCGCGTGGTTGAAGCCGATGGCCACGATCGGGTCCTTGCCGTTGCGCGCGAAGGTGCGCAGCGCCTGCTCGGACTGGGAGGCGTTCTCGATCTGGAACTCGGCGAAGCTCTCGCCGGTTTCCTCGGCCCAGGCCTTGGCGCCGGTCCAGGCGCCTTCGTTGAAGCTCTTGTCGAACTTTCCGCCGGTGGAATAGATCACCGCGGGCTCGGCATGGGCCTGTCCGCCCAGGGTCAGGGCTGCCAGCGCCAGCGCGCCGGCGCAGAGCGCGCGGGACGGGCGGCGGCGGGCGCGCGCGACCAGGGGACTCGCGGGGGCGAAGACGCGGGGGGCGCGCGGGCGCCTCGGGCCAGCGTTCATGGGGAGATTCCGGAACTGCGCAGATCGTCGCGAGGACGGCCGGCGGGCGCGCGCCCCGCCGGCCCTCGTGTTGGGCGCGCCGCTCAGTAGGGGCAGGCGCTGTCGGACATGTAGTCGTGCACGCTCACCTCGCCCGAGATGATCGCGGCCCGGGCCTCTTCGACCGCGGCCTTCATCTCGTCGGACACGAGCCCGGCGTTGTGCTCGTCCATGGCCACGCCGACGCCGTCTTCGGCCAGGCCGAAGACCTCGAAGCCCGCCGACCAGTTGTCGTCCTTGACGTCCATGAAGGTCTCGTAGACCGCCACGTCGACGCGCTTGAGCATCGAGGTCAGGACCGAGCCCGGCGCCAGGCCGTTCTGGTTGGAGTCCACGCCGATGGCCAGCTTGCCCTCGTCGGCGGCGGCCTGGATCACGCCGATGCCCGTGCCGCCCGCGGCGTGATAGACCACGTCCGCGCCCGAGGAGAACTGCGACTTGGCAAGCTCGGTGCCCCGCGCGGGATCGTTCCACGCGGCCGGGGTGGTGCCGGTCATGTTGGCCACGACCTCAGCGCCCTCGATCGAGGCGACGCCGCCCTTGTAGCCGCATTCGAACTTGCGGATCAGGGGGATGTCCATGCCGCCGATGAAGCCGACCTTGCCGGTCTCGGAGGCCATGGCCGCCATGATGCCCACGAGGTAGGAGCCCTCCTCCTCCTTGAACACGATCGAGCGGACGTTGGGCTGGTCGACGACCATGTCGACGATGGCGAAGTGGCTGTCGGGGAACTCGGGCGCCACCTTCTCGAGCGCCGCGGCGAAGGAGAAGCCGATGGCCACGATCGGATCCGCGCCGCGCTGGGCGAAGCGGCGCAGGGCCTGCTCGCGCTGGGCGTCGTTCTGGATCTCGAACTCGGAGTATTCGACCCCGGTGTCGGCCTTGAACTTCTCGGCGCCGGTGTAGGCGGCCTCGTTGAAGGATTTGTCGAACTTGCCGCCGTGATCGTAGATCACCGCGGGCTTGAGCTCCGCCTGGGCGGCCACGGCGCCGAGCGCGAGCGCGGAGGCCGCTGCGAGAAGGGTGCGGATCATTCGTGGTTTTTCCTTTGCCTCGCGGGCCGCGAGCGGCCCTCCTGTCGGTATGCGCGAGACCCTCGGGTCCGGCTCCCCCCGGGCGCCCTGGCCGCCGGGGCGGGGTCGGGACCTCGCTGCGACGCACACGGTCGCGCGGAATCGAAACGCTTGCAAGAGCGGACGCAGGGTCGCGCGGGGCGTGAAAGCGGGGCGGCGCCGAGGCGCGGGAGGGCCATGGGGCGCGTCCGCGCGTGACGCGGCGTCCCCGGCGTGCCTAGGATCGGCCGCGCCCTCGTCCGAGGTCACGCCCCCTTCCGGAGATGCCGAATGCGCGCCTGCCCCGTTCTCGTTGCTTCCCGCCTTGCCGGCGGCGTTCTGCTGGCGCTGGTCGCGGCGCCGCTCGCCGCGGAGGACTCCTATCCGCCGCTGCAGTCGCTGCTGAGCGCCTCGACCGACGTGCTCGGCGCGCCGATCGCCTGGCCCGAGGGCGAGGCGCAGCTCAACGCCGCGATCGTGACGATGCGTCCGGGCCAGAACACCGGCCTGCACCGCCACCCCGGACCGATGTTCGCCTGGGTGCTGGAGGGCGAGATCACCGTCACCTACCGCGACGACGCCGGAACGGTGCGCACCTACCGCAAGGGCGAGGCCCTGATCGAGGCGCAGGAGGTCGCGCATTCGGGCGTCAACACCGGCGCGGGCCCGCTGCGCCTGCTGGTGGTGATCCCCGGCGCAAAGGGTCTGGCCGCCACGGTCTCCCTGCCCGAGTGAGCCCGGCGGCGCCGGGCGTCGCCCGGGCGCCCGCCTAAAGCAGCAGCAGCTTCTTGGCGACCTTGAACACCTCCTCGAGCGGCAGCTCCGCCGCGCCCGCGGCGGCGAGCGGCAGCAGCGCCGCCGCGCCGATCGGAACCAGGGCGGCGCGCGCGAAAGGCAGCGTGCCCAGCTTCCTGGCCGCGGCGTAGAGCTTGCCCGGATCCGGCGCCCCGTCCACCTCGTCCGCCGCGCCGGGGGCCGCGCAGTTGTCGCCCAGCACCTTGCGCTCGTCCTCGCGCCCGTGATGGGTGGCCAGCGCCGAGGCCGCCTCCATCGCCGTCTTCTTCAGCGCCGAGAGCGGCGGGAAGAACGCCAGCAGCGGAAGCCCGAACAACGCCATGACCACCGCCAGCCAGCTCCCCATCACCGCCACGAACACCGTCGGCTCGGCGGTTCCGGCCAGCACCTGACGCATCAGCGCCGCCCCCAGCACGCAGGAGATCGCAAAGACGTGGAGGGCGAAAACGTTCGGATAGCGCCCCAGGAAGCCGAGGCCCCCGTAGCCGTCGGGATGAAACAGGCTCAGCCGCAGCTCCAGCCCCGCCACCCGGCGCAGCAGCAGCCCCCAGATCACCAGCGCCCGCAGCCAGCGCAGCACCAGAAAGGCGAAGACCGTCACCGAGACCAGCGCCGCCCAGATCCCCGCGACCGTCGCCCCCCCGCCCTCGGTCGCGGGCCGCGCATACCATGCTCCCCCCTCGGGCGAGGTCGTGTTGACCAGGGTGAACACCCCCAGCCCCAGGGCGATCGCGGCGGTGACCAGCTCTGCGACACGGGAATCGCGGCGACGCAGCGCCTCGGCGAGGCGCGCGGCCATCTCCGGCATGTCCCGCCGCGCCACCAGCGGCGAGTCCGTGAACCGCTCGACGATGTCGTCGAGGCGCAGGTCCACGCTCCGCTCGGCCAGGGTGAAGATCGCCACGAGCAGCAGGAACCGCGTCCAGGGCGAGGGGTCGAGCAGGTAGGGATGCGCCTCGAGCGGCCCCCAGGCGGTCCCCGCGAGCAGCGACAGCAGCAGCGCCCCCCCCCCAGCAGATCGCCGCCAGCAGCGCCGCCCGCGCGGGCGCGGTCGCGGCCCGCTCGTGCACCCGCGCGAGCATCCGGTGCAGGTCGTGATAGGGCCCGCCCCCCAGCAGGGCGAAATCCTCGAAGACCGCGGGGCGAGGCGCGTCGCCCCGCGGTCCGCGCGCTGGCGTCGCTGCGGCCGGGGCCGGATCCTCGGCGGCGTCGGTCATCGCCCCTCTCCCTCTCAGGCCGGGGCCCGGTCGAGGACGGCCCCGCCCCAGGATGACGCGGCGGAGCCCGGCCTGCAACTCGCGCCTGACGCGAAGCTCCGCCCCGCCTGCCGCTGCGTCACGCGAAAACGCCGGACACAATCGTTTCCGCGAACGTCACTCCCGGTGTATCCTGCGCCCACCAAGCACAACGAGCCGGCGCGCAGCCGGCCGCCAGGCGCCAGGGAGGATGCCATGCTGAAGATGACCGACGAGGCGCTCGCCGCCGCGGAGGAGGAGGCGCGCACCACGCCGCTCGAGGACTTCGACGTCTCGCGGCCCGAGCGGTTCGCCGCCGACGTCCACCGCCCGTTCTTCGCGCGCCTGCGCCGCGAGGCCCCGGTGCACCTGTGCCGCGAGAGCGAGTTCGGCCCCTACTGGTCGATCTCCTCCTACGAGCAGATCATGAAGGTCGACACCGACCACCGCCGCTTCTCCTCGCTGGGCGGCATCTCGCTGGGCGAGCGCAATCCCCAGTTCAACCCGCGCAGCTTCATCTCCGAGGACGCGCCGGTGCATCCCAAGTGGCGCAAGCCCGCGATGCCCGCCGTCGCCCCCAACCGGCTGGGCGACCTCGAGGCGCTGATGCGGGGCCGCATCGCCTCGGTGCTCGACGACCTGCCGGTGGGCGAGGAGTTCAACTGGGTCGAGCGGGTCTCGATCGAGATCACCACCCAGATGCTCGCCACCCTCTTCGACTTCCCGTGGGAGGAGCGTCACAAGCTGCCGTTCTGGTCGGACGTGGTGACCTCGAACCCCGGCATGGGCAACAACAGCCTCGACGAGATGGAGCGCCGCAAGATCCTGATGGAGTGCCTGTCGGCCTTCCAGGGCCTGTGGGAGGCCCGCAAGGACGGCCCGCCGGCGATGGACTTCATCTCGCTGATGGCCCAGCACCCGGACACGAAGGATTTCGCCGACGATCCGTTCACGCTGCTGGGCAACCTGATGCTGCTGATCGTGGGGGGCAACGACACCACCCGCAACTCGATCTCGGGCGGGGTGCTGGCGCTGAACCGCCACCCCGAGCAGTATGACAGGCTGACCGCCGACCCCTCGCTGATCCCCAACATGGTCTCCGAGATCATCCGCTGGCAGACGCCGCTCGCCTACATGCGCCGCACGGCGCTCGAGGACGTGGAGCTCGACGGCCACACGATCCGCGAGGGCGACAAGGTGATCATGTGGTACGTCTCGGGCAACCGCGACGAGGCCAAGTTCGCCGAGGCCGACGACTTCGACATCGCCCGCAAGAACGCGCGCAACCACGTCGCCTTCGGCGCCGGCGTGCACCGCTGCATGGGCAACCGGGTGGCCGAGATGCAGCTGCGCCTGGTCTGGGAGGAGATCCTCAAGCGCTTCTCGCGCGTCGAGGTCACGGGCCCGCCCGAGCGCGTCACCTCCAACTTCGTGCTCGGCTACGAAGACCTGCCCGTCGTCCTCCACCGCTGACTCTCCCAGGCGCGCCGCGACCCCGCCCCGCGGCGCGCCCGGCCTCCCTCTCACGCCCCCCGCCCGCCACAGGCCACGGCGCAACGCCCGCCCCGGGCGCCAAGCGCCTGTTCTCCGGAGCCGTCTCTCGCTGATGCCGATCAGAGGCGCGCCCCCCTGTTCTCTGGTGAGTCAGGAGCGTCCTCGGCATAAGCCACAGACGCGCCGCCGACGCTCCTGGTGACAACGCCCCTCCCAGGTCAAAGCCCGCCCGCAGGGCGCCTCCTCCCCGCCTGCCCCTCTTGCCCCTAAGCCCCCCCCGCCCTACACATCCGCGCGCGCAGTCCTGCGCCCGACCGACGAGACCGCCGCGACACGATACGGAGCGCGACACGCATGATTTCCGGCAACCAGATCCGGTCCGACTTCCTGGGCTTCTTCGAGAGCCGCGACCACAAGGCCGTGCCCTCCTCGCCCATCGTGCCGCGCAACGATCCCACCCTGATGTTCACCAACTCGGGCATGGTCCAGTTCAAGGACGTGTTCACCGGGCTCGAGACGCGCCCCTATTCCCGCGCCACCACCTCGCAGAAGTCGGTCCGCGCGGGGGGCAAGCACAACGACCTCGACAACGTCGGCTACACCGCCCGCCACCACACCTTCTTCGAGATGCTGGGCAACTTCTCCTTCGGCGACTATTTCAAGGACGTCGCCATCGAGCAGGCCTGGACCGTCTCCACCCAGGTCTTCGGCCTGCCCAAGGAAAAGATCCTCGTCACCGTCCATGCGACCGACGACGAGGCGGCGGAGCTGTGGAAGAAGATCGCGGGCCTGCCCGACGAGCGCATCATCCGCATCAACTCCGACGACAACTGGTGGCGGATGGGCGACACCGGCCCCAACGGCCCGTGCTCGGAGCTGTTCTACGACCACGGCCCCGAGGTCTGGGGCGGCCCTCCGGGCTCCCCGCAGGAGGACGGCGACCGGTTCATCGAGTTCTGGAACCTCGTCTTCATGCAGTTCGACACCCACGCCGACGGGTCCTCGACGCCCTTGCCCAAACCCTCGATCGACACCGGCATGGGGCTCGAGCGGGTCACCACGATCCTGCAGGGCAAGCACAACAACTACGACACCGACCTGTTCATGCCGATCATCGGGGCCTCGGCCGACCTGACCGGCCAGGCCGCGGACGGCGAGATGCAGACCTCGCATCGGGTGATCGCCGACCACCTGCGCTGCGCGTCGTTCCTGATCGCCGAGGGCGTGCTGCCCTCCAACGAGGGTCGCGGCTATGTGCTGCGGCGGATCATGCGCCGCGGCATGCGCCACGCGCACCTGCTGGGCGCCAGGGACCCGCTGATGCACCGGCTGGCGCCCGCCCTGATCGACCTGATGGGCGGCCACTACACCGAGCTGCGCGAGGCCGAGGGCCTGATCAAGGAGACGCTCCGCGCCGAGGAGCTGCGCTTCAAGGCCACGCTCGACCGCGGCCTGAAGCTGCTCGACGCCGAGATCGAGGGCCTGGAAGAGGGCGCCCCCCTGCCCGGCGACACCGCCTTCAAGCTCTACGACACCTACGGCTTCCCGCTCGACCTCACCGCCGACATCCTGCGCGGGCGCGAGCGGGAGGTGGACCAGGCGGGTTACGACGCCGCCATGGCCGAGCAGAAGGCCAAGGCCCGCGCCTCGTGGTCGGGCACCGGCGACGTCGGCGCGCTGAAGGTCTGGTACGACATCCGCGACCGCGTCGGCCCGACCGAGTTCCTGGGCTTCGCCGACACCCGCGCCGGCGCGACCCTGGTGGCGCTGGTCCGCGAGGGAGAGGAAGTGGAGTCGGTCTCCGGGACCGAGCCGTTCGAGGCGGTGTTCAACCAGACTCCGTTCTACGCCGAACAGGGCGGCCAGCAGGGCGACCGCGGCGAGGCGACGACCGGCAAGGGCGTGAAGCTCGAGGTGCTCGACACCCAGAAGCGCGCCGACGGGGTCTATGTGCACAGCTGCCGGATCGTTTCGGACGACGCGCACGTGGTCTCGGCCGGCGAGAGCGCGACGCTGCAGGTCGCCCGCGACCGGCGCGAGGCGCTGTGCGCGCACCACTCGGCGACCCACCTGCTGCACGAGGCCCTGCGCCGGCGGCTCGGCGACCACATCTCCCAGAAGGGCTCGCTGGTGGCCCCCGACCGGCTGCGCTTCGACATCTCCCACGGCGGCCCGATCTCGGCCGAGGAGCTGGCCGACGTCGAGCGCGAGGTGAACGCCCGCATCCGCGCCTGCACCCCGGTCGAGACCCGGGTCATGCCCATCGACGAGGCCCGCCAGTCCGGCGCGCGCGCGCTGTTTGGCGAGAAATACGGCGACGAGGTCCGCGTGGTCTCGATGGGCGGCACCGATCAGGGCGAGAACCACCCCTGGTCGATCGAGCTCTGCGGCGGCACCCATGTGCGCAACACCGGCCAGATCGGCTTCCTCAAGGTCCTGCGCGAGGAAGGCGCCGCGGCGGGCGTGCGCCGGATCGAGGCCGTGGCCCACGAGGCCGCCGAGGCCTACGTCGCCCGCCAGTCCGGGATCGTGTCGAAGGCCGCCTCGGCCCTCAGCGCCACCCCCGACGAGATCGTCGGCCGCATCGAGGCGCTCTCGGCCGAGCGCCGCGGGCTCGAGCGCGACCTGGCCGAGGCCAAGAAGAAGCTCGCCACCGGCGGCGGCGCGGCGCAGGTCGAGATGATCGGCGACGTGGCCCTGACCCTGCGCGAGGTCGAGGGGCTCTCGCCCAAGGAGATGAAGTCCGCGGTCGACGAACTGCTGGCCCAGGCCCCCGGCGTGGCGGCGATGGCGGCGAAGTCCGAGGGCAAGGGCTCGATCGTGATCGGCGTGTCGCGCGCCTTCACCGACCGCGTCGACGCCGTGACTCTGGTCCGCGCCGCGGCTCCCAGCCTCGGCGCCAAGGGCGGCGGCGGTCGTCCCGAGATGGCCCAGACCGGCGGCCCCGACGGCGAGGGCGTCCCCGCGGCGCTGAAAGCGGTCGAAGAGGCCCTGCGCTCCGCGCTGGGCTGAAGCCGGCTCCGGGGCGGCGGAGGGAACGGGCGGCGGGCGTTCGGTTGCCGCCCGCCGCAGTCCGGGCAATCGGCAACGAGCGGTCTGCAGGCGCCCTGCGGGCGGGCTTGGCTGCGTTGCGCCGGATGGGATGGAGCGCCCGGAGTGAGGGGCGACAGCCTCCGGCGGGCTCCTGACTCACCCAAGAACAAGCCCCGCGCCTGTTCTCCGG
>NZ_CAXBOD010000043.1:0-42366 GCF_963977235.1 uncultured Albimonas sp. | reverse complement strand
GACCCCCGAAGGGGGCTTGTCCTTGACCCCTGCGGGCGAGTCGCTCAGGCATCAAGCAGCGACGGACGGCTTCGGAGAACAGGCGCGGCCTCTGTTCTTGGGTGAGTCAGGAGCTCCGCCGGAGGCTCCCGCCCCCTGACCTCAGGCGCCCCCTCCCCCCAGGCGCGACGCAGCCAAGCCCGCCCGCAGGGCGCCTGCTTTCCGGCGTCGGTCGCCCTTGACCCAGCCTGTCGCTGCGTTTCTGTGGGCTCCCCGCCCCCAAACCCGGAGCTCTTCCATGTCCCAGACCCCTTCCTTCCGCCTCGACGGCCGCCGCGCCGCCGTGACCGGCGCTGGCCGCGGCCTGGGCCTCGCCATGGCCCGCGCGTTGGCCGAGGCGGGGGCGGAGGTCACGCTCCTCGCGCGCTCGGCCGGGGAGATCGAGACGGCCGCCGAGGCGATCCGCGCCGCCGGCGGCCAGGCGCAGGCCGTGGCGCTCGACGTCACCGACCTTGCCGCGGTTCGGGGTTTCTTCGACGCCCGCCCGGCGTTTCATGCGCTGGTCAACAACGCCGGCTCCGCCCGCCACGGATCGTTCCTCGAGGTGGACGAGGCCGATTTCGACGCCGTCTTCGCGCTCAACGTCCGCGCCGCCTTCTTCACCGCCCAGGCTGCGGCCCGGCGGATGGCGGCCGAAGGGGTGGCCGGCTCGATCGTCAACGTCTCCAGCCAGATGGGTCATGTCGGCGGGCCCGAGCGTTCGGTCTACTGCGCCTCCAAGCACGCGATGGAGGGGTTCACCAAGGCGATGGCGGTGGATTTCGCCGGCAGCGGCCTGCGCGCCAACACGCTGTGCCCGACTTTCGTGGTCACCCCGCTGACCGCGCCCTTCTTCGAGAGCCCGGAGTTCGTCGAGTTCGTCGGCCGTCGCATGCCCATGGGCAAGCCCGCGACGCCGCAGGACGTGGCCGCCGCGGCCGTGTTCCTGTGCTCGGACGGCTCGCGGATGATGACGGGATCCGCGCTGAAGGTGGACGGGGGCTGGACGGCGGGCTGAGCCGCCGCGGCCGCTCGCTCCCCTTGGTCCCGCCCGCCCGCGCGTTCCCGCCGCAGGCGGCGGCGCTTGCCGCACGTGGCGGGGGGACGCAGGGTCGGCGGGGAAACATCGTTCACGCGGGCGAAACGTTCCTGGTCCAGGATCGTCCTCGCCCGCCCCGTCTGACGGAGAGCCCATGCCCGCCGAGGATCCCGCCTTCAGCGCCGCCGAATACGCCCGCCGCATCGCGCTGACCCGGGCGGAGATGCGCCGGCGCGGGCTCGACGCGCTCTATGTCCAGGACCCGTCCAACATGGCCTGGCTGACCGGCTACGACGGCTGGTCCTTCTATGTGCACCAGGGCGTGCTGGTGCAGCACGATTCCGACCCGATCTGGTGGGGCCGGCGCATGGACGCCGAGGGGGCCAAGCGCACCTGCTGGATCGGCGACGACCGGCTCCGCTCCTACAACGACGACTTCGTGCAGGCCATCGACCGCCACCCGATGCAGGACCTCGCGGCGCTGCTGCGCGAGCTGGGGCTGGCGCGCTCCTCTATCGGGGTCGAGCTCGACAACTACTACTACTCTGCCCGCGCCCACCTGACCCTGCTGCACGAACTGCCCGAGGCCGACCTTCACGACGCCACCGCCCTGGTGAACTGGCTGCGCGCGGTGAAGTCGGACGAGGAGCTGATCTTCATGCGCCGCGCCGCCCGCATCTCGGAGGCGATGCAGGACGTGGCGCTCGAGATGATCGAGCCGGGCCTGCCCAAGAACAAGCTCTCGGCCGAGCTCTTCTCGACCGCGATCCGCGGTCTGAAGGACGAGAGCGGCGAGGAGATCTGGGGCGACTACGCGGCCATCGTGCCGATGCTGCCCTCCGGGCCCGACAGCGCAGCCCCGCACCTGACCTGGGACGGGCGGCCGTTCAAGAAGGACGAGCCGACCTTCTTCGAGCTGTCGGGCTGCTACCGCCGCTATCACGCGCCGTTCTGCCGAACGGTCTACCTCGGCACCCCGCCCCAGGAGATGGTCGACGCGGCGAGCGCGGTGGCCGAGGGGATCGAGGCGGGGCTGGACGCGGGGCGCGCCGGCGCGCGGGCCTCGGACCTCGCGCGCGGGCTGTTCTCGGCGCTGCACCGGGCGGGGCTGCACAAGGACGGGCGCTGCGGCTACGCGGTGGGGCTGAGCTATCCGCCCGACTGGGGCGAGCGGACCATCTCCCTGCGCCTGAACGACGACACGCCGCTGGCCCCGGGGATGACCTTCCATTTCATGCCCGCGATCTGGACCGAAAACTGGGGGCTGGAGATCACCGAGACCATCGTGATCACCGACGACGGCCCGGCCGAATGCCTCTGCAATCGGCCCCGGGAGCTGTTCGTAAAGACCTGAGCGCGCCCCCTGCGGGGGCGCGGGGCGGAGAGGAGGCGCCCTGCGGGCGGGCCTGGCCCGGTGCCGGCGGGGGCGCCTGGAGACGCGGAGGCCGCTTCTGAACTCACCAGAGAACAGAGGCCGCGCCTGTTCTCCGGACCCGCCCGTCGCTGAAAGATGCCTGAGCCCCGCCGGGGGCCGGGTCAAGGACAAGCCGCCTGCGGCGGTCGCTGCGCGATCCCTGACCCGGCCCCCGGCGGGGCTCTGATCGGCATCAGCGACGGACGGCTCCGGAGAACAGGCGCTCGGCGCCAGGCTCGGGGCTGGGCGCCGGGGCGCGTGTGGCGGGTGGGGCGCGACGTTCGCGGCAGGGGCGCGCGGGGGGCCTTCCCTTCCCCTCGCGCGAATGCGACGATAATATTGCTGCAAAGCACAAAAGGGGAAGGACGCGCCGTGCGCGCCGAAACCGAGTTCTCGCGCGATCTCTACGCGCCGATCGGCCCCGGAGGGGCCGAGGACGCCGCGCGCTTCGGGCGCAAGGCGGCGACCCTGTCGCGCCTGGCGGGGCTGGGGATGCCGGTCAAGCCCGGCTTCGCCGTGGCCGCGGAGGCGGTCTCGGACCTCGCCGACCGGGGCGCGGCCGCGCTGGGGCCGGGGTTCGAGGCGGCGCTGGCCGATCTCGCGCCGGGCGCGCTGCTGGCGCTGCGCGCCTCGCCCGGCCGCAAGGAGTGGGGCGGGCCCGCGACGCTGCTCAATCTCGGCGCTTCGGTCGAGGGGCTGGAGCCGCGCATCGGCGCCCGCGCCGCCCGCGACGCCACCCGCCGCCTGATCCACGCCTTCGCCGTCCATGTCGGCCATGCCGACCCGGAGGCCTTCGAATACGCCCTCCACGACCTGCTCAAGGCCCATGGCGCGGACAGCGAGCATGACCTCGACGCCGACCAGCTCGACGAATTGATCGAGACCTTCCTCGACCTGCACGAGGAGGAGACCGGCGACCCGTTCCCCGCCTCGCCCGCCGCCCAGCTCGCGGCCGCCATGGGCGCCATGGCGCGGGCCTGGAGCTCGACCTCCGCCCGCCTGCTGCGGGTTTCCCGCGGGGGCCCGGAGCAGGGGGGCCTGGCGCTGATCGTGCAGGAGATGGCGCTGGGCCTGGGCGCGGGGCTGTCGGGCGCCGGGCGGGCCGCCTTCCGCTCCGAGCGATCCGGCGCGCCGGGGCTGGAGGGGCGGATGCTGTTCCAGGCGCAGGGCAACGACGCGCTCGCGGGGCTGCGCACGCCGCGGCTGGTGGGGGCCGCCGAACGCTCGGCCGCCGGCGTCCGCGATCCCGCGCTCGAAGAGGCCGCGCCCGAGATCGCCGACCGTCTCCGCGCGCTGGGCGCCAAGGCCGAGCGCGCCTTCCAGGATGCCATGACGCTGGAGTTCACGCTCGAGGACGGCGCGCTGCACGTGCTGGGCGCAGAGCCCACGCGCCGCACCGCCCGCGCCTCGGTGCGGATCGCGGTCGACCTCGCCAAGACCGGCGCGATCAGCGAGGAGGACGCGGTGCTGCGGGTGGAGCCGCGAACCCTCTCGGAGCTGCTGCACCCGACCATCGACCCGCTGGCCCCGCGGGACCTGCTGGCCCGCGGCCTGCCCGCGAGCCCCGGCGCCGCCTCGGGCCCCATCGTGTTCTCGGCAGAGGCCGCAGACGCCGCCGCGGCGCGGGGCGTTCCCGCGGTGCTGGTGCGGGTCGAGACCTCGCCCGAGGACATCCGCGGCATGCATTCGGCCGCCGCGGTGCTGACCGTGCGCGGGGGCATGACCTCCCACGCCGCGGTGGTGGCCCGCGGCCTGGGGACGCCCTGCGTGGTCGGCGCCTCGGGCCTGCATCTCGACCTCGAGGCGCGGGAGCTGACGGCGCCCGACGGGCGGGTGTTCCGCGAGGGCGACTCGATCACCGTCGACGGCGCCTCGGGCGAGGCGCTGGCCGGCGCCGCGCGCACCGTGCAGCCGGAGTTCTCGGGCGCGCTGGCCGAGCTGATGGGCTGGGCCGACCGCCTGCGCCGGATGCGGGTGCGCGCCAACGCCGACACCGCCCAGGACGCCCGCGTGGCGCTGGGTTTCGCCGCCGACGGCATCGGCCTGTGCCGCACCGAGCACATGTTCTTCGAGAAGGGCCGCATCACCCCGATGCGCCGGATGATCCTCGCCGACCGCGAGGCCGACCGGCGCGACGCGCTCGACGTGCTGCTGCCGATGCAGCGGGCGGACTTCATCGGCCTCTACCGGGTCATGCAGGGGATGCCGGTCACCATCCGCCTGCTCGACCCGCCGCTGCATGAGTTCCTGCCCCATGTCGATGAGGAGATCGACGATCTGGCCGAGCTGACCGGCCTGAGCCTGCGCCAGCTCCGCCGCCGCATCGCCGACATGCAGGAGTTCAACCCGATGCTCGGCAAGCGCGGCTGCCGGCTGGGCATCACCATGCCCGAGATCTACCAGATGCAGGCCCGGGCCATCTTCGAGGCGCTGGCGCAAAGCTGGACCGACGGCCCGCTGGTGCGCCCCGAGATCATGATCCCGCTGGTCTCGGCCCGGCGCGAGGCCAGCCTGATCCGGCGCGACATCGACCAGATCGCGGCCTCGGTGTCCGAGGAGACGGGCAAGGCCTTCTCCTACAAGGTCGGCGTGATGGTCGAGACGCCGCGCGCCGCGCTGCGCGCAGGCGATCTCGCGGGGGACATGGATTTCCTGTCCTTCGGCACCAACGACCTGACCCAGATGACCTACGGGCTCAGCCGCGACGACGCCGGGCGGTTCATGCGCGACTACGTGAACTCGGGCGTGTTCGAGGAGGATCCGTTCCATTCGCTGGACGTCGAGGGGGTGGGCGAGCTGATGATGATCGCCCGCGACCGCGCCCGCCAGACCCGGATCGACATTCCGCTGGGCCTGTGCGGCGAGCACGGCGGCGACCCCGCCTCGATCCGCTTCTGCGAGGCGGCGGGGTTCGACTATGTCTCCTGCTCGCCGTTCCGGGTGCCCATCGCGCGGCTGGCCTGCGCCCAGGCCACCGTGCTGCAACGCCGCCTCCAGGAGGAAGCCGAGGCTTGATTGACGCGTCCCTGACCGACCCCGATGCCGAGGCGCCCGACGGCGCCGACCTGCTGCGCGCGATCCGCGAAGGCGGCAAGCCCGCGCTCGCCCGGGCGCTCGCCCGCATCGAGGCCCGCCCCGAGGCGGTGCAGACGCTGGCCCTGCTCGACGCCGCTCACCAGGATCCGCAGGGCCATGTCGTCGGCCTGACCGGGCCGCCGGGGGTGGGCAAGAGCTCGCTCGCCAACCGGCTGGTCGCGTCGTGGCGGGGCAGGGGGATGACGGTGGGGGTGATTGCGGTCGACCCGTCCTCGCGACGGTCCCGCGGGGCGCTGCTGGGCGACCGCACCCGGATCGCGACCGACCCCGAGGATCGCGGGGTGTTCGTGCGCTCGATGGCCGCGCGCGACCGGCTGGGGGGGCTGGCCGAGCTGACCTATCCCGCGATGACCCTGATGCGCGCCCTCTACGACCGGGTGCTGGTCGAGACGGTGGGCGTGGGCCAGTCCGAGACCGAGATCGCCGACATGGCCGACACGGTCGCGCTGTGCGTGCAGCCGGCCTCGGGCGACAGCCTGCAGTTCATGAAATCGGGCGTGATGGAGGTGCCCCACCTGCTGATCGTCACCAAGGCTGACCTCGGGCTGCCGGCGCGCCGGGCGCTGGCCGACCTGAAAGGCGCGCTCTCGCTCGCGCCCCCGCGGCCCGACGGCTCCGAGCCGCGGGCCATCGCCTGCTCGGCCACCGAGCTCGACGGGGCCGAGGCTGCGGTCGAGGCGCTGGAAACCCGCATCGCCGAGGTGCCCGGAACGGCGCTGAAAGCCCAGCGCGAGCGCAACGCGCGCGCCTGGGCCGAACATGCGCTGCGCGCCCAATGGGGGCGGCGGGGACTGGAGACGGCGGCCCCCGATCTCGAATCAGTCCGATTCGCGAACTTCCCCTTTCAGACGGCGGGCCTGGCGATGGCAAGGCTGGAAAACAGCGTAAATGGGGTCTTGCGTCATTAACTCTTTTATCGCGCGATTTCAGACAATTAGATGATAAGCCCCTGCGGCGCCTGCCTGCGGCGCGGGCATTCCTGCTGGATTCAGGGGCCTCGAACGTGATTACAGGCCTCTCGAGACGAGATCACCACAACGACCGGAGAGGCCCGATGGCGCGCAAGCTTCATCGCTGGACCGCCGGCCGCACGGCGGCCGCGATCCTTCGTCCGCGAGCCCTCCTGGGGCTTGCGATGATAACAGGCGTCGCCCTCACGGGCGCGATCCTGACGACCCAGCAGGCCCGCGCGGATGCGCCCAGCTTCGTCACCGCCGCCCTCGGGGCCGAGCGGGCGGCGCTGGTTGGCGTCATGCAGCGCCGCGGCGCCGTCGACCTCGACGCGGTCGAGGGCCGTGTCATGCCGCGCTCCTCGGGAGCGGGGAGCCTCGCGAATCTGGACCTCGCGGACCGCAACACCATGGCCTCGCTGCAGCGGGGCGAGGACCGCACGACGCTGGGGCTCGCGGGCGTCGCCGCCGGGCAGCAGTCCTGGGAGGCCTTCGACGAGGCCAAGGCCGAGGGCGGGCCCGAGTGGCGCTGCCTGACCGAGGCGCTCTACTTCGAAGCGCGCGGCGAGACGCTCGCCGGGCAGGTGGCCGTGGCGGAGGTGATCCTGAACCGCGTCGACGCGGCGGTGTTCCCCGACACGGTCTGCGGCGTGGTCCGCCAGGGCGCGGCGTCGGGCAAGCTGCACGCCTGCCAGTTCTCCTACAACTGCGACGGCAAGCCCGAGCAGATCAACGAGAAGGCGGCCTTCGCCCAGGTCGGCCGGGTGGCCCGCGTGATGCTCGACGGCTGGGCGCGCACCCTGACCGACGGCGCCACCTACTACCACACCACTGCCGTGCGGCCCCGCTGGGCCCGCAAGTTCCACGAGACGGCCGAGATCGGTCCGCACCTGTTCTATCGGCGCCCCGACACCATCGCCAGCAACTGACCGGCGCCAGAAACCGACCGGCCGGGCGCGCCGCGCCCCATCGCCCGAGGCGCCACGGCGCCCATTTTCTGAACGTTCGATCCTGCGCGCGGCCTGCCATCGGGCCGCGCGTTGTCATTTCGGAACGGTTGCAGGGCGCGATCAACCTTAGGTTGACACCGGGTCACAAAAAAATCATGAACGGATTTGCAGCCCGTTCATGCCTGATCAGGAAGACTCATCGATGGCGCATCTGTTGATCTTCCACGGACGCCTTCACGGATTTGTCGGCCGAATGCTGGACGATCACTTCTTCGCCCCCCGCGTGGCCGAGACGCGCCGGCTGCGGCTCGACGACCCGATGCACGGCGCCCGCTCGCGTTATCCCGACGACATGGAGCCGCTGCCCCCCTCGACCCGTCTGGTCTCGGGGCTGCTGCCCTTCGGCTACCTCGACGGGCTGCATGAGCAGATCATGCATGTGTGCGTGATGACCGACCCCGAAGTCGCCTTCCTGCGGTTTGCGGCCGACCTGCGCGAGATGCCCCCGGCCGCCGTGCTGCGTCTTGCCGGCGCCTCGCGCCAGGCGCTGCCGTTCGAGGATCCCGAAGCGCTGGTGCTTCGATTGCTGGCCGCGCCGGCGATCCGGCGCTCGCGGCTGGGGGGGATGACCCGGCTGTGCGCCGGACTGCCCGCGATCGACGACGGTCGCCAGGACGAGACCCAGCTGCGCGCGGCCGAGGCGAACCTCGGGCGGGTGAACTTCCTGTGCGGGGTCGAGCCGCGGCTGCACAGTTTTCTCGCCTACCTCAGCGAAATCTTCGGCTGGGCGCCCCCGCGCGGCGACCTGCTGGATCTGGTGCCGCGCCCGCTGGTCGCGCCCGAGGCGCTGGGCGCGAGGGCCCGCGCGGCGCTGCGCGAGGCCACCGACGTCGACCGCCGCCTCTATGACCGGCGCATGGACCGCGGCGTCGCCAAGGTCGCCTGATCCCGCGCGCCAGCCGGCGCGAGGCCCGGCTGCGGGCCCGAGCGGCTGTCGCGAGGAACCGGACGGGTCGACCGTTCCCGCCCCCTGGCGCCGCTCGAGCCGGTCCCCTCGGATCCGGCCGCCCCGAGCCAGCCGCCCCGAGCCAGTAGCCGCGAGCCAGTCGCTCAGCGCCAGATTCTCAGAGCCAGTCGCGCAGGATCGGGATCAGGGGGATGTCGGCGGGGGGCATGGGGTAGTCGCGCAGGGTCTCGGGGCGCGCCCAGGTCAGGCGCTGTCCCTCGCGCGATTGCGGCGTTCCCTCCCACTTGCGGCAGATCCACAGCGGCATCAGCAGGTGGAAATCCTCATAGGCGTGCGAGGCGAAGGTCAGCGGCGCGAGGCAGCTTGTCCAGGTGCCGATGCCCAGCTCCTCGTGCAGCTCGCGCACCAGGCAGGCCTCGGGGGTCTCGCCGGGCTCGACCTTGCCGCCGGGGAACTCCCAGAGGCCCGCCATCGACTTGCCCTCGGGCCGCTGGGCCAGCAGCACGCGGCCGTCCCGGTCGACCAGCGCGCAGGCGGCGACCAAGACGATCATCTTCGGCGCGGGGGAGGCGCCCCCGGGCGTGGCCTCGCTCACCCGCTCAGCTCCGGTAGTCGGCGTTGATCGTGATGTAGCCGTGGGTCAGGTCGCAGGTCCAGACGGTGGCCTTGCCCTCGCCGATGCCCAGCTCGCAGGTCAGCGACAGCTCGGCGTTCTTCATGTAGGCGGCGCCGTCGGCCTCGCGGTAGGTGGGCGAGACCCAGCCCCCTTCGGCCACCACGATGTCGCCGAAGCGGATGCCGATGCGGTCGCGGTCGGCGGGCTCGCCCGACTTGCCCACGGCCATCACCACGCGGCCCCAGTTGGGATCCTCGCCGGCGATGGCGGTCTTGACGAGCGGCGAGTTTGCGATCGCCAGCGCCACTTTCTTGGCCGAGCGGTCGGACTTCGCGCCGGTGACGGTGACCGAGACGAACTTGGTCGCCCCCTCCCCGTCGCGCACGATCTGCTGGGCGAGGTCGCGCAGCACCCGCTCGAGCGCCGCGGCGAACTCCGCGGCCCGGGGATCGCGGCGCGAGGCGATGGGCTCCATCGGCGCGCGGCCGGTGGCCGCCACCAGCACCGTGTCGGAGGTCGAGGTGTCGCTGTCCACGGTGACCGCGTTGAAGGTCCGCTCGGTCGCCTCGGAGAGCATCTTCTGGAGCACGTCGCGCTCGATGGCGGCATCGGTGAACACGAAGCCCAGCATGGTCGCCATGTCCGGCGCGATCATCCCCGAGCCCTTGGCGAAGCCCGCGATGGTCACCCGCTGGCCGCCCAGCGGCAGCACCTCGGCCGCGCCCTTGGGGAAGGTGTCGGTGGTCATGATCGCGCGGGCCGCGTCCTCGCCCGCATCCTCGTGGAGGGCGGCGTTCAGCTCCTCGAGCTTGGCGGCGATCTTCTCGTGGGGCAGCGGCTCGCCGATCACGCCGGTCGAGGCCATCCACACGCCCGACTTCGGCGCGCCGGTGGCCTTGGCGACGGCGGCGGCCAGGGCCTCGACGGCCTCGACCCCGTTGCGGCCGGTGAAGGCGTTGGAGTTGCCGGAGTTGACCAGGATCGCCTGAGGCCCCTTCACCGGGGCGGCTTCGCGCAGGGCCTCGCACCACAGCACGGGGGCGGAGCGGGTCGAGGACTTGGTGAACACGCTCGCGACCGCGGCGCCGGGCGCCAGCATCGCCAGCATCACGTCGCGCCGGCCCTTGTAGCGCACGTTGGCCTCGGCGGCGGCGAAGCGCACGCCGGCGACGGGCGGCAGGTCGGGGAAGGCGGCGGGCGCCAGCGGCGAGACCGGCGGCGGGGTCTTTTTGGGCGCGGGAACGGGGGCGGGGGCTGCGGCCTCAGGCGCGGCGGGCTCGCCGGCGGCGGCGGCAGACAGCGTCGCCTCGAGCGCCGCCACCTCGGCCTTGAGCGCCGCCAGACGCTCGAGCGCGCCGGCCAGCGTTCCGGGCGGAGTCGCGGCGGGCGCGGCGGCCTTCGCCTTCTTCGACTTCTTCTTCTTGTCGTCCTTGGCCATGCCAGCGCGTCCCCTGCCTCGTCGACCCGGATCGGCCGCCCGGATCGTTCCGGAGAGCCGCCGTCGTCGCCCCGGCACGGGGCCGCCCGGACATGAAAAGGGCGGCGCCGCGCCGGTGCGGCCCCGCCCTCTTGCCATGTCCTCGCGACGGGGAGAAGCCCGTTCAGGCTTGTCGCCGCGGTCTTTTTCGCGCGCCCCGGAGCCTGCGCGCAAGCGCGCTCCGGGGCGCGTGCGCCGGGTCCCGCGACGGCGGAACCCGGCCGCTTGTCACTCTGCGCCGCGGGTCGGCGAGAGCAGGTCGTCGCGGCGGATCGCCGAGGCGTCGGGCATCGTCTCGGACATCTCGACGTCGGCGCCGGCGCGCAGCGACTCGACCTTCTCGGTGGCCACGGCGCGGGCGGCCTCCTGGGCGAGCTGCTGGCGCATCTCCTCGAAGGTCGGCACGGGGGCCTCGCGCTGGCCGGTGACCAGGATCAGGTGCCAGCCGAACTGGGTCTCGACCGGGCCCACGACCGCGCCTTCCTCGGCGCCGAAGGCGGCCTCGGCGAAGGCGGGGACCATCTGGCCCTCGTCGAACCAGCCCAGATCGCCGCCCCGCTCCTTGGTGCCGTCGGTGCCGTGCTCGCCGGCGAGCTCGGCGAAGTCGGCGCCGCCGTCGAGCTCGGCCTTGATCTCGTCGGCCAGCGCCTTGTCCTCGACCAGGATGTGCGAGGCGCGGATCTCGGGCGTCGGCTCCATCTCGGCGGCCTTCTCCTCATAGAGGGCGCGCAGGGCGTCCTCGGAGGTGGCGTCCGCGACGACCTTGGCCATCTCGGACTCGGCGAGGTAGGACTTGCGGGCGATCTCGGCGTGCAGGGCGGCGATGGGATCCTCGCCGCGGCCGGCCTCCTCGGCCTGCTGGGCGAGCAGCGTCTGCACCACGGCCTGGTCGATCAGCGCCGGCAGCAGCTGCGCGTCGGGGAGCTGCTGGTACTGCTGGGGCAGGGAGGCGCGGGCGATGATCACCTCGGCCAGCGTCACCGGCTTGCCGTTCACCGTCGCCACGACCATGTCGGCGGTCGCCTCGGGAGCGGACTCGGCGGTCTGGCCCCCGGACTGATCCGCGGTCTGGCTCTGCGTCTGGTCCTGGGCGTAGGACGCGACCGGGGCGAGCGCGACGGGGATCAGCGCGGCGGCCGCGACGGCGAAGACCGCGGCGCGGCGCGGGCGGGCGATGAGCATGTAGAACTCCCTTTCGTGGAGACGCCTTGAGAGCAGGCGGGGGCATCGGTTTCGCTGGGGGACCTGTAGCTTTTGCCCCCCCGGTTCAAGGCCGGGGCGGGAAACCGTCGCGGCGCAGAGGGCCGGAGACGGCGCCCCGAAGGGACAGCAACCGGGGTCGAAGGGCCGGGAAAACGGGGGCGCGGGGTCTGGCCGTCTCGTCGCTCTCCCGTCCGGACTGCGAGCCGGGCTTCCGGCCGGCGGGACAGGGGCGCGCGTTGACAGCGCCCCGCCCGCCGCCTAACTGTCCGCTGGGCTCTTCGAGAGCCCTCGCGGCGCGGGTCAGGCCCCGTTTAGCGCGCCCCCGGCGAGCGGGCAACCGGGTCCGGCCGCTTCGGACCTGCGCCCCCCGGCCCTCGGGACCGACGCGCGGAACGGCTCTGCGCGCCTCGATCGTATTTGGATTTCCGCCCGGGCGGCCGCCGACCGCATGGCGCCCGGGGCTGGCGTCGCCTATCTGGGGCGCTCGGAACGGTTTCGGGAAGCGGTGCACCGCGCGCTCCCGGCCGGCAGCTAGGATGAAGGCGAGACATGCTGGGACTGGGCGCCGCCGCCAGGAAGGTCTTCGGGACCGCGAACGACCGACAGGTCAAGGCGTTGATGCGCAAGGTGCGCGCGATCAACGACCTCGAACCCGAGCTTTCCGCCCTCTCCGATGAGGCGCTCCGCGCCAAGACGCAGGAGTTCCGGGACCGTCACGCCAAGGGCGAGACCCTCGACGACCTGCTGCCCGAGGCCTTCGCCGTGGCGCGCGAAGGCGCCAAGCGCGCGCTCGGCATGCGGCCCTTCGACGTGCAGCTGGTGGGCGGCATGGTCCTCCATCAGGGCAAGATCTCGGAGATGAAGACCGGCGAGGGCAAGACGCTGGTCGCGGTCCTGCCCACCTACCTCAACGCCATCGCCGGCAAGGGCGTCCACGTCGTCACCGTGAACGACTACCTCGCCCGCCGCGACGCCGAGTGGATGGGCAAGGTCTACGGCTTCCTCGGCCTGACCACCGGCATCGTGACCCCGGGCGTCGGCGACGCGGACCGCAAAGCCGCCTACGCCTGCGACGTCACCTACTGCACGAACAACGAGCTCGGGTTCGACTACCTGCGCGACAACATGAAGTTCCGGCTCGAGGACATGGTCCAGCGCGGCCACGCCTTCGCCATCGTGGACGAGGTCGACTCGATCCTGATCGACGAGGCGCGCACGCCCCTGATCATCTCGGGCCCCGCCGAGGACAGCTCGGAGACCTACCGCGCCGTCGACGCGATCATCCCCGAGATCCGCGACGAGCATTTCGACATCGACGAGAAGGCCCGCTCGGCCAACTTCACCGACGAGGGCAACGAGTTCATCGAGCAGCGCCTGCAGGCCGCAGGCCTGCTGCCCGAGGGCACCGGACTCTACGATCCCGAGAACGTCTCCTACGTCCACCACGTCAACCAGGCCCTGCGCGCCCACAAGCTGTTCCGCAAGGACACACATTACATCGTGCGCGACGCCAAGGTGGTGATCATCGACGAGTTCACCGGCCGGATGATGGACGGCCGGCGCTTCGGCGACGGCCTCCACCAGGCGCTGGAGGCCAAGGAAGGCGCCCAGATCCAGCCCGAGAACGTGACGCTGGCCTCGATCACCTTCCAGAACCTGTTCCGCCTTTACGGCAAGCTCTCGGGCATGACCGGCACCGCGATGACCGAGGCGGAGGAGTTCGGCTCGATCTACGGGCTCGAGGTGGTCGAGATCCCCACCAACATGCCCATCGCCCGCCAGGACGAGGACGACCAGGTGTTCCGCTCGGGCGACGAGAAGACGCTCGCGCTGATCGAGGCGATCGCCGACGCCAACCGCCGCGGCCAGCCGGCGCTGGTCGGCACCACCTCGATCGAGAAGTCCGAGCAGCTCTCGCACCTGCTGTCCCAGCCGCAGGCGCTGCTCAAGACCGCCGAAGTGCTGCGCAAGTTCGCCGAGCAGACCAAGCCCAAGGAAGAGAAGCGCCGCGCCTATCTCGAGGAGACGGCCGCGCATCTCGAGCAGATGGCCAGGACCGCGAGAGGCATCCCGCACGAGGTCCTCAACGCCCGCCACCATGAGCGCGAGGCCTATATCGTGGCCAAGGGCGGTCTGCCCGGCGCGGTGACCATCGCCACCAACATGGCCGGCCGGGGCACCGACATCCAGCTCGGCGGCAACCTCGAGCTGATGGCGCGCGCGCGCCTGCTGGACGCGGGCGAGGAGGTCACCGACGAGCGCCTCGCCGAGGTGATGGCCGAGATGAAGCCCCAGGCCGAGGCCGACAAGCAGTCCGCGCTCGAGGCCGGGGGCCTGTGGGTGATCGGCACCGAGCGCCACGAGAGCCGGCGCATCGACAACCAGCTCCGCGGCCGCTCGGGGCGCCAGGGCGATCCGGGGCGGTCGTCGTTCTATCTCTCGCTCGACGACGACCTGATGCGCATCTTCGGGTCCGAGCGGATGGACAAGATGCTCAAGACCCTGGGTCTCCAGGAGGGCGAGGCGATCATCCACCCCTGGGTGAACAAGGCCATCGAGAAGGCGCAGGGCAAGGTCGAGGCGCGCAACTTCGACATCCGCAAGAACCTGCTGAAGTTCGACGACGTGATGAACGACCAGCGCAAGGCGATCTTCGCCCAGCGCCGCGAGATCATGGAAACCAGCGACGTGCAGGAGACGGTCCGCGACATGCGCCACGAGCATGTCGACGATCTGGTGTCCGAGCATATCCCCGAGCGGGCGTATGCCGACCAGTGGGACGTCGAGGGGCTGTACGCCAAGCTGCTGCAGGACTTCGGCCGCGAGGTCCCGGTGATCGCCTGGGCCAAGGAAGAGGGCGTCGACGACGAGCAGATCCGCGAGCGTCTGGTGAAGATGGCCGACGAGCAGGTGGCCGAGAAGGCCGCGGCCTTCGGCCCCGACGTGATGCGCCAGATCGAGAAGTCGGTGCTGCTGCAGACCATCGACCACCACTGGCGCGAGCACCTGGTGACGCTGGAGCACCTGCGCTCGGTCATCGGGTTCCGCGGCTACGCGCAGCGCGATCCGCTCAACGAGTACAAGACGGAGGCGTTCGAGCTGTTCCAGTCGCTGCTGGGCCGTCTGCGTCGCGACGTGACCCGTCAGATCGCCTTCGTGCAGGTGATGAGCCAGGACGAGGCCTCCCGCCAGCGCGCGGCCCTGTCGGCGGCCGCCGACCAGCTCGCCGCCGCCGCCCAGCCGCGCCAGCCCGCGCCCGAGCCGGCCCTGGAAGGCGCCGGCGCCCCCGGCGCCGCGCCCGCCCCGGCGCCCGCGCCGACCCAGGCGGCCGAGATCGACCCGGCGAACCCCTCGACCTGGGGGCAGGTCGGCCGCAACGAGCCGTGTCCCTGCGGCTCGGGCCAGCGCTACAAGAACTGCCACGGCAAGATCGGCTGATCGGCGCGCATGCCCCTGACACGGGGGCGCCGCGTCGGCTGTCTCGCCGGTGGCCAGCGACTCGCCCGCGGCGCGCTGCGGGCGTTGTCGCGTCTGGGCGCCGTCTCCCGGGACAGGGTGAGTCAGTCGCGCGCGGCGCGGCCCCCGGGGCCGCGCGGGCAGGGCGCCGGTTGGTCGCGAGCATAGGGGGGCCGGCCGCTGGCGAACGTGCCCGACCGTGTCGGCCCGCGCCCCGCGACCCGGCTCGCCCTCGGCGCCTCGCTTCGCGAGCCTTGGCCCGCGGGGCGGATCGCCCCCCGAAACCGTCGCGTCGCCCCGCCGGAGCGCGGAACGGCCGGGCCGGGACCCGCCCGCAACACATCCCATCGCCGAAACGCGCCGCGGGCCCAACGCTCGCCACAAGGCGCGAGCGTCGCGCGGCGCCTCCGACGCGGGCCGCCGGGCGCGCCCTGTGGGAGAGACGCGGCCCCTCTCGCGGGCAGTCCTGCGTGCGGCCGAGCGGCGCGCGGCGGCCGCGGGGCCGGTCGCGACTTGCGCCGGGAGCCGGCAGGGATCAGGTTGCCTGACGTTTCGATCCGTCCGCATCGCTGGGCGATCTCCCCCCCGCCGGATTCATCCAGCCCATGCGCTTCCCCGCCGCCACCACGCCGCCCCACATCGTCACCCTGATCCTGCTGACCGCGGGAACCACGGTGACGCTGAACATGTTCCTGCCCTCGCTCGCCCATATCGCCGAGCACTTCGGCGTCTCCTACGGCGCCGCGGGCTGGCTGGTCTCGGGCTACCTCGGAGTGACGGCGCTGCTGCAGCTGATCATCGGGCCGCTGTCGGACCGGTTCGGGCGCCGGCCGGTGCTGCTGACCTGCCTGCTGGTGTTCCTCGTGGCCTCGATCGGCTGTTTCACGGCGCAGAGCTTCGAGGCGCTGCTCGCCTTTCGCCTGCTGCAGGGGGCGATGATCGCCGGTTCGGCCCTGTCGCCGGCCATCGTGCGCGACCTGCTGCCGCCGTCGGAGGCCGCCAGCCGGATCGGATACATCGCCACCGCTATGGCCGTGGGGCCGATCCTAGGGCCCTCGGTCGGCGGGCTGCTGGATGCGGGCTTCGGGTGGCGGGCCTCGTTCGGGCTCTACGCCCTGATCGCGGCCGGGCTGATCGCGCTCGTCTGGCGCGACCTCGGCGAGACCAACGCCACGCGCTCGGCAGACTTCGGACGCCAGTTCCGCGAGTATCCCGAGCTCCTCCGATCCCGCCGCTTCTGGGGCTGCGCGCTGTGCATGGCGTTCTCGGTCGGGGGCTTCTTCGCCTTCATCGCCGGCGCGCCGCTGATCGCGCAGGCGGTGCTGGGGATCAGCCCCGCGGCGCTGGGGATCGCGCTGGGCTCGATCACCACGGGCTTTGCGGCGGGGGCGTTCCTGTCGGGGCGCTACGCCGCGCGCGTGGGGCTGACGGGGATGATGATGGCCGGGCGGGTCGCGGCCTGCGCGGGCATCGCGGTGGGGCTGGGGCTGGCGCTCTGGGGACATGTCTCGGTCGTCTCGGTGTTCGGGTCGACGATCTTCCTGGGCTTCGGCAACGGGCTGACCATGCCCTCGGCCAACGCCGGCGCGGTCTCGGTCCGCCCGCGGCTGGCGGGCAGCGCGGCGGGGCTGGCGGGGGCGCTGAACGTGGGCGGCGGCGCGGCGATCACCGCAGGCGTCACCTACGTGATCGCCCGCGAGCCCCGCGCCTCGGTCCTGCTCGGACTGATGCTGGCGCTGGCGCTGGCGGGGCTGGCGGCCGCCTTCTACGTGCGCTGGGTCGACCGGCGGGAGGCCGCGGCCGGCGGCCTCGCGCTCGAGCTCAGACGCCGTCCCGGTTGACGCAGGCGCCCCGCGGCGCGATCCTGCCCGCGGAGGCCCCCATGACCGTCCTGCGCATCGTCCCCAACCTCGCCCATCCCGACCCCGCCGCCTCCCGCGCGTTCTGGCAGGACCTGCTGGGCATGGCCCCGGCGATGGACATGGGCTGGATCGTCACCTGGTCCCCGCCGATGGACCGCCTCGACGAACCCCAACAGCGCCCCCAGGTCTCGGTCATGTCCCAGGGCGGCGAGGGCGCCCCGGTCCCAGACCTCTCGGTCGAGGTCGACGACGTCGACGCGGTCCACGCCCGGGCCCGGTCCATGGGCCTGCCCATCGAGCGCCCCCTGACCGACGAGCCCTGGGGCGTGCGCCGCTTCTTCGTGCGCGAGCCGGGCGGGCGGCTGGTCAACATCCTCTCCCATGCGCAGGACCCGCTCCCGCAGCCGTGAGGCGCGGGCGGGTTGCTATGGTCGCCTGAGCATTGACGTGCGGGTCGCGGCGCGCCCATGCTGGCCGCGGCCAAAAAGGCCCGGACGCCGTTCCCCGCGGCGGACCGTATGACCGGGAGGAAAATCCATGATCGACAGACTGCGCTTCGGCGTATTCCTCGCCCCGTTCCACAAGCCGGGCCTGAACCCCACCCTGGCGCTTCAGAACGACCTCGAGCTGATGGCCTGGCTCGACCGCTGCGGCTATGACGAGGCCTGGATCGGGGAGCATCACTCCGCCGGCTCCGAGATCATCGCCAGCCCCGAGATCTTCATCGCCGCGGCCGCCGAGCGCACCCGGCATATCCGCCTCGGCACCGGCGTCACCTCGCTGAGCTACCACAACCCGCTGTGGGTGGCCGAGCGGATGGTGATGCTCGATCACCTGACCCGCGGACGGATCATGTTCGGCGCGGGCCCCGGCGCACTGCCGACAGACGCGAGGATGATCGGCCTCGATCCCTCGCAGACCCGGGGGCTTCTGGAGGAGTCCCTGGGCGTGATCATGAAGCTGCTCGAGAGCGAGGAGCCGGTCACCTTCAAGAACGACCGCTGGGACCTGCGCGAGGCGCGCCTGCACCTGCGCCCCTACTCCGACTTCGACGTCTGCGCGGCGGCGGTGGCCTCGCCGGCCGGGCCGCGGCTGGCGGGCAAGCACGGAATCGGGCTGCTGTCGATCGGCGCGACCTCTGCGGCTGGCTTCGACGCGCTCGCGCTGCACTGGGACGTGATGGAGGCCGAGGCCGCCCAGCACGGCAAGACGGTCAGCCGCGACAAGTGGCGTCTCGTGGGCCTCGTGCACATCGCCGAGACCGAGGAGCAGGCCAAGAAGGACGTCGCCTACGGGATGGAGCAGTGGTTCCACTACTTCCAGGCGGTCGCGGCCTTCCCGCAGATGGCGGTTCCGGGCGACAACCTCGACGAGATGATCGCCTTCATCAACAAAAGCGGCTTTGGCGCCATCGGCACGCCTGACATGGCCATCGCCCAGATCGACCGGCTGATGAAGCAGTCGAACGGGGGTTTTGGCGCCTACCTGATGCTGGCCCACAACTGGGCCAACCCCGAGGCCACCAGGAACAGCTACGAGCTGATCGCTCGCCACGTGATGCCCCATTTCCAGGGCCATTTCCTGCCCACGATGGACAGCGCCGCCCGGGCCGAGAAGCTGCGCCCCGAGCTTGCCGCCCAGCACGAGCAGGCGGTCGAGGACATGAAGTCCCGCTACGAGGCCGAGGTCGCCGGCCGCGCGAAGAAGCCCGAGGGGGCGGACGCGGGCTGAGGCTCGATCGTCGGGGGGCGCGCAATCGGCGCCCTCCAGCCCGCGCGGGCGCCTGTGCGGCGCTGACGCTGGTCGGCTCCAGCATCGACACGGTCGACACCCTGCTTGAAATCGATCCCGACACAGGCGCCGCCAGCGTGATCGCCGACACGGCCGACAGCCTGAACGGCCTGGCCTTCTCGCCCGACGGTCGGCTCTATGGCACGCAGCTGTCCGCGTCGAACCTGGTTGAGATCGACCTCGACGACGGAAGCTTCGACATCATTCTTGGATTCGACGGGACCGGCCTGGCCTTCGACGCCTCAGGAACGCTCTCGGGGCTTGGCTACGGCGCCGGCGGCGCGCCGCAGAACCTCGTCACCATCGATCTGGTCGCCGCGACGGTCAGCGTCGTGGGATCGACCGGCCGCAATCGTCTGGGGGGCGTCGCCTTCGCGCCGGACGGCGGGCTCTTCGGCGTCGACGTCGTCGCGGCTCGCGGGCGCAGGCGCTGACGCCGAGGGCGCGACCGCTCGCGACCGCTCGCAAAGATCCAGGAGCGGCGGTCGCTTCCGCGGCGCCGGGGGGGCGGTCACGCGGGAGGCGCGGTCCTGAAACGATGTGCGGCGCGTTCGCGGTGGGAATCGGCGACGGCGGTCGCCGCGTTGCGCCGGACGATCCGGCCAGCCGCCGGGGCGGTCGAAGGGCCCCAGCCGGCGGTCGGACGCCGGAGCGAAAACAAAAGGGCCGGTCGCGGGGACCGGCCCTTTTGCGAATCGGAAACGGCGAGGCCGCTTACTGGTTGGCTTCGCGGATCTCGGCGGCCTTGGCCTTGTCGAAGCTGACGCCGTTCTGCTCGAACATCTGGTCCAGTTCGCCCGACAGCGTCATCTCGGTGATGATATCGCAGCCGCCCACGAACTCGCCTTTCACGTAGAGCTGGGGGATCGTGGGCCAGTCGGAGAAATCCTTGATGCCCTGGCGCACGGCGTCGTCGGCGAGCACGTTCACGTCCTTGAAGTCGACGCCCATGAAGTTCAGCACGCCGGCCACGCGCGCGGAGAACCCGCACTGCGGCATCGACTTGGTGCCCTTCATGAACAGGACCACGTCGTTGGCCTTGATGTCGGCCTCGATCGTGGCGAAGGCGGGGTTGGTCGCGGTCTCGGTCATTCGCGTCCTCCTCGGGGGACGGGGCGGGGACTGGCGGTCAGTCCGGCGCCCGGGTGGTCAGCGCGAGGGCGTGCAGCTCGCCCCCCATCCGGCCCTTCAGCGCGGCGTAGACCGCCCGCTGCTGCTGGACCCGGTTCATGCCCTTGAACTCCGGGGCGACGACGGTCGCCGCGTAGTGGTCCCCGTCCCCGGCGAGGTCGTTGATCTCGACGACGGCCTGCGGGAAGGCCTCCTTGATCAGACGCTCGATCTCGCTGGATTCCATGGGCATCGGGGGCTCCGAGTTCGTGGCCGTTCAAAGATGAAATAAAGCCCGCGGCCCCTCCCTGCAAGGGAGCGAGGGGCCGCGGGCGGGCGACGCCGGCCTCAGCCCTCGCCCATCATCCTCGCAAAGCCGCCCTCGTGGGCCTCGCGCAGGGTCGCGAGGGGGGCCGAGGCGCCGCCCAGGATCACCGCGTCGCCCTCCAGCGTGCCCACCTGGCGCGCCGGCACGCCGGCCTTTGCGGCCGCGTCCATGGCGGCCATCGCCGATTTGGCGGGGCAGGCGAGCAGGTAGCGGCCCTGGTCCTCGCCAAAGAACCAGGCGCCGGGCGTCAGACCCTTGGGCGCGCCCGCGACCGTCGCGCCGCAGCCCGAGGCCAGCGCCATCTCGGCCGCCGCGACCGCGAGGCCGCCGTCCGAGAGGTCATGGGCGGCGCTGAGCAGGTCCTGCGCCTTGAGCGCGCGCACCAGCTCGCCCGCCGCCCGCTCGGCGGCGAGGTCGACGGGGGGCGGGGGGCCTTCCTCGCGCCCGTGCAGCTCGTAGAGCCAGGCGGAGCGGTCGAGCCAGCCCGCGGTGTCCCCCAGCAGGATCAGCACGTCGCCGCGCCGGCCCGCCATCCCGATCGCCTGCGACAGGTCCTCCAGCAGGCCCACCGCGGCGATGGTCGGCGTGGGCTGGATGCCCTGGCCGTCGGTCTCGTTGTAGAGGCTGACGTTGCCCGAGACGATCGGCATGTCGAGCGCCAGGCACGCCTCGCCGATGCCCTGGATGCAGCCGACGAACTGGCCCATGATCCGCGGCTTCTCGGGGTTGCCGAAGTTCATGTTGTCGGTGGTCGCGAGCGGCCGCGCGCCGGTGGCGCAGAGGTTGCGGAAACACTCCGCCACCGCCTGGCGGCCGCCCTCGACCGGGTCCGCGAAGCAATAGCGCGGCGTCACGTCCGACGAGAACGCCAGCGCCTTCTTCGTCCCGTGCACCCGCACCACCGCGGCGTCCGATCCGGGGCCGCGCGCGGTGTCGGCGCCCACCGTGTGGTCGTACTGCTCCCACACCCAGGCGCGCGAGCAGAAGTTGGGCCGCCCGATCAGCGCCAGCAGGTCGGCGGCCGGATCCGCGCAGGCGGGCATGTCCGCGACCTTCGGCGAGGGGGGCGTCGGCTCCCACGGGCGGTCGTACTCGGGCGCCGTGCCCGAGAGGGCCGCCAGCGGCAGGTCCGCCTTCACCTCGCCGCCCAGCTTCACCAGGAAGCGGTCCTCGGCGATGGTCTGGCCGACGATGGCGAAATCCAGGTCCCACTTGTCGAAGATGGCGCGGGCCTCGGCCTCCATCTCCGGGTTGAGGACCATCAGCATCCGCTCCTGGCTTTCCGAGAGCATCATCTCGTAGGCCGTCATGTTCGTCTCGCGCTGGGGCACCGCGTCGAGGTCAAGCTCGATCCCCAGGCCGCCCTTGTCGCCCATCTCGACGGCCGAGCAGGTCAGGCCCGCGGCGCCCATGTCCTGAATGGAAATGACCGCGCCCGAGGCCATCAGCTCGAGGCAGGCTTCCAGAAGGCGCTTTTCCGTGAACGGGTCGCCGACCTGCACGGTGGGGCGCTTTTCCTCGGCGCCCTCGCCGAATTCGGCCGAGGCCATGGTGGCGCCGCCCACCCCGTCGCGCCCGGTCTTGGCGCCGAGGTAGACCACCGGCATGCCCACGCCCGAGGCGGCCGAGTAGAAGATCGCGTCGGCCTTCGCGATGCCCGCGGCGAAGGCGTTGACCAGACAGTTGCCGTCATAGCCCGCGTGGAAGCGCACCTCGCCCCCGACGTTGGGCACGCCAAAGCAGTTGCCGTAGGAGCCCACGCCCTCGACCACGCCCGCCACCAGGCGGCGGGTTTTCGGATGCTCCGGGCGCCCGAAGCTGAGCGCGTTCATCGCGGCCATCGGGCGGGCGCCCATGGTGAAGACGTCGCGCAGGATGCCGCCGACCCCGGTCGCGGCCCCCTGGTGGGGCTCGATGTAGGAGGGGTGGTTGTGGCTCTCCATCTTGAAGATCACCGCGTCCCCGTCGCCGATGTCGACGACGCCCGCGTTCTCGCCGGGGCCGCAGATCACCTGCGGACCCTCGGTCGGAAGGGTGCGAAGCCACTTCTTGGAGGACTTGTAGGAACAATGCTCGTTCCACATGGCCGAGAACACGCCCAGCTCGGTCCAGCTCGGCGTTCGGCCGATCAGATCCAGGATCCGCTGGTATTCCTCGGCCGTCAGGCCATGGTCCGCGGCGAGGGCTTGCGTGACGGCGGGTTCTGCGGACATGGTCCCTCCTGAACGAAGGCCGCCTTACCATGACCCCGGGCGTCGGGGCGCCCCGGTGCGGAAAGGCGAAAGGCGCGGGCCTTCTAGCCCGGCGCAGAGGCGAGGAAAAGATCGCATGTCATCCCATGCCCCCGCCGCGGCCCGATCCGCGGGGGACATCTCGCCGCCCCCTCCCGGCGCCTGGCGGGGATATCTCGCCGTGGCCGCGGCCGTGGCGATCTGGGCGAGCTGGATCGTGATCACCCGGGTGCAGGTCGCCTCGATCCCGCCCACAGACGTGGCGCTGCTGCGCTTCGCGGTGCCGGCGATCCTGCTGGCCCCGGTGTGGCTCAAGCGCGGGCTGGTCCCCAAGGGGCAGCCGCTGGGGGCGCTGGCGGTGATGGCGGTGGGCTGGGGCGGACCCTTCGTGATGCTGATCTCCAAGGGGCTCGAGACGGTGCCGGCCTCGCTGTTCGGGCCGATGG
Source organism: uncultured Albimonas sp. (assembly GCF_963977235.1). NCBI lineage: Bacteria > Pseudomonadati > Pseudomonadota > Alphaproteobacteria > Rhodobacterales > Paracoccaceae > Albimonas > uncultured Albimonas sp. Next base: position 19,412 of record NZ_CAXBOD010000043.1, on the reverse strand, counting down.
TGCCCGCGACCCTGCCGCTGCTGGTGGCGATCTTCGACCGGACCATGAACGGGGTTCGGGTGCGCGGCATGCGCCTTGTGGGCCTGATCCTGATCGCGGCCTCGATCGGGCTGATCGTGGGGCCGGCCTTTGCGCGCGCCGACGCCGGCTTCCTGACGGGCATGCCCTATCTGATCTGCGCGGCCTGCGGGTGGACCGCCTTCACGCTCGCCTACCGCTCGACCACGCTGACCGGGCTCGAGGCGACGGCCTATGTCTCGCTCTACTCGACGCCCCTGCTGATCGTCGTGTCGCTGGTCTGGGGCAGCGCGCTGCCCGAGGCGACGGTGGAAGAGTGGGCGTTCTATCTCGTCTTCCAGGGCGTGCTGGCCGGCGTGATCTCGGTCGCGGCCTTCGGCTATGCGGTGCGGGCGCTGGGAGTGGCGAAGACCTCGGCCTGGACCTCGCTGGTGCCGATGGGGGCGGCCATCGGCGGCTGGGCGCTGCTCGACGAGCATCCGGGCCCGCTGGGCTGGATCGCGGTGTGCGCCGCGTGCCTGGGCGTCGCCGCGGTCAACGGCGCGTTCGAGGCGCTGCGCGCCCGCTTGGCGTGAGGAGGGCGCCGCGTCGATCCGCCCTGGGGCGAGTTGGGCGGTCCCGGAGTGGGCGGCCGGAGACGGCAGCGATGGGACTGCGAGGGGAGGGGGTGTCCGCGGCCCGTAGTGTGGGGAAACGCTTGCGACCGGTGACGATGGCGCGGGGTTCCTTGGGGGGGGTGCTGCGCCGCCGCCGAGGGGGATCCGGCCGCGTTCGGACCGCGGACAAAACACAATATCTGCGCTGATCGCCTCTGACACAAGGGGCCGCGCACGATCGTGAGCGGCGCGGCCCCCCTACTCGCCCCCTTCCGCCGCGGCGTTTTCGGGGGGCATCAGGCGGGTCAGGCCGACCGATCCGGCCTCCGCATCCTGAAAATCCAGAGACATGCGGATTCCGTCGCCACGTCGCCAGAGCTCGGTCAGGTCGTCGTAGAAACGCGACAGCGGATGACCGGATTCTCCGGTGGCGATCACGAAAACCGAGCCGTCGGGGTCGGCGAAGTCCACCGCCATGCGGAAACCGGCGCCGAATCGGCTGACATAGGGCTCTTCGCCCCGCCCGACCGAGGCGGTCCGCATCAGGGTGAAGTCCCCGCCCGAGACCTCGTGGCGCACGTTGACCACCAGGCCCAGCAGGCCGAAGCCGCCCAACACCTCATGGTCCATCCGCGCCTCGTGCGCCTCCCCCCAGCGCCAGCCGCGGGGGTCCGAGCCATAGCGTTCCGACAGCGTGTTCAGGGCGTCGTCGAGCGCCAGCGCCGCGATCTCGGGGCAGGTCTCGACGCGGCTGGTCTTGTCGATGTCGCACCAGATCGCCGCGCCCTCGACGTTGCGGAACACCCGCTCGACGAACTCCGGGAGCGGGCCCTCGACGCGGGCGATCGCGGGGCCCAGCTCGTCCTCGGCCAGGCGCACGGTCAGGCGGCGCATCCACTCCGAGAATATCAGCGGTTCGGGCGCGTGCTCGGACATCTCGCCGTTCCAGTCGCCCAGCATCTCGAGGGCCTGCTGGCGGCGGGCCTCGACGGGGTCCTCGGGGGCGGCCGCGCCGGTCCACCACAGGTCCGAGGCGATCAGCGGCAGCACCGCGCGCGCCATCTCGGAGACCGCGTCGTTCTGCAGGGCCACGGCGCTGTCGAGGCTGTGGAACTCGCGGGCCGCAAGCTGCTTGCGCAGGCGGCGCATCCGGTAGGGGTCGCCCCAGTGGAAACTGAGGTGGCGGGGATACTCGGCCCCGGCGGTGCGGTTGTTGGCGTTGGCGACCGCCCCGCTCTCGGGCCGCATGACGGCGGGCATCTCGTCGTAGGGGACGTAGCCCTGCCAGTCGTTGGCCGCGATCCAGCCCGGGGCGGGCAGGCGGCCCTGGCTGGGGCTCCAGGGGTTGCGCAGGGGGGCGCGGCCGGCGACGAACATGCCCACGTCCTCGCGGTCGGCCACGGTGATGTTGAGCGCCGGGGCGACATGGGGGCGCATCGCCTCGCGCGCCGCGTCGATCGAGCGGGCGCGCATCAGCGCGAAGCCGGCCGAGAAGGTGGTGTCCTCGACCGCGAGCGCGGTCCAGCTCAGCGCGGCCACATGCCCCGCCGGCGTCACGTCGCCCACGCCCATCTGGGCGGGGGGCAGGACCGGGCCGTGGCGGGTCCAGCGCAGCCGCGTCTCGACCCGGCCGCCGTCGGCGAGGCCGATCCACTCCAGCCGCTCGCGGAAGGGCTCCGAGCCGTCGGGGGTCAGGTAGCGGCCCTCGTCGTCGGGATCAAGCTTCTCGATGTAGACGTCGGCATCGTCGACATAGGCCGCGGTCAGACCCCAGGCGAGGTCGGCGTTGCGCCCGATCAGCACCAGCGGCATCCCCGGCACGGTGGCCCCGATCACCCCGCCCGAGGGCAGCTCGAGCCGGGCGAGGTGCCACAGCGAGGGGGCCGAGAACCACAGGTGCGGGTCGTTGGCCAGCACCGGCGCCTCGGCCGCGGTGCGCGAGGGGCCCAGAGCCCAGGCGTTCGAGGCCCCGCCCTCGCCCGGCGGCGACAGCGTCTGGGGACCACGCGGCCCCAGGGGGGCGGGGAAGCGGGCCTCGGGCAGCTGGGCCGCGAAGCTCGCCGCGCCGGGCAGGGGCGCGCCCGCGGCCTGCTTGAGGGGCTCGATCTCGGCCCCCTCGGGATAGTCGGGCAGGATGTCCTTCAGCCGCGCGCCGGGCAGCAGCAGCGACAGGGCCGCGCGGCGCACGTCGACGGCGGCCTGGTCGGTCAGCCGCAGCGCCACCAGCTTGGCGATCGAGAGGCTGTCGGCCGGCGTCCACGGCGCGATGGCCGACGAGAACAGGTAGAACTCAGGCGCCCCGCGCCCCAGCGCCTCCCGCCCCACGGCGCGGATATAGGCGTTCACCCCGTCGGCATAGGCCTCGAGCGCGGCGCGGGCCTCGGGGGTCTGGTGCTCCAGCGCGCGGCGGGCGAGGCCGTAGAGGTCCAGCGCCCGCATCATCGCGTCCACGGGCAGGGTGCGCTCGCCGAACAGCTCCGACAGCCTCCCTTGCGCGGCGCGGCGCGAGGTCTCCATCTGCCAAAGCCGGTCCTGGGCGTGGGCGAAGCCGAGGCCGTAGAAGACGTCGGCCTCGGTCTCTCCGCGGATGTGGGGGACGGCGTGCAGGTCGCGCAGGATGTCGACGCGGGCGTTGAGGCCCGGCGCCTGGAAATCGCGGTCGTAGTCGGGGATCGAGCCCGAAACCAGCACCCAGGCCAGCGCCAGCGCCCCCAGCGCCAGGGCCGCCATGACGCCGAACAGTCGCGAAAGCCATTTGAAGAGCTGGGCCAATCCGCCGTCCTGCGCTGGTGTCAGAGCCGCCGGTCGCAGCCCGCCTCCGCCGGCGCCGGGCGCGGCTGCGGAGGGGCCGATTCCCCGGCGGCTTGACCTGACCATCCCCGGCGGACAGTTTCCAGCCCTCAGGGCGGGCGCCGCTGCGGCGAGGACCCGCGTCGAATTCAGGCACGGAGGGACTCCCATGGCCAAATGCGCGTTCATCGGACTGGGGGTGATGGGCTTCCCCATGGCCGGCCACCTGCAGGCCAAGGGGCATGAGGTGACGGTGTGGAACCGCACCCACGCCAAGGCCGAGAAGTGGGTCGAGACCCACGGCGGCAAGATGGCCGCCAGCCCCGCGGGCGCGGCCGAGGGCGCCGAATTCGTCTTCGCCTGCGTGGGCAACGATGACGACCTGCGCCAGGTGACCACCGGCCCCGGCGGCGCCTTCGAGGGCCTGCACGCGGGCGCGGTCTTTGTCGACAACACCACCGCCTCGGCCGGCGTGGCGCGCGAGCTGCACGCGGCGGCCGCCGAGCATGGCGCCGATTTCATCGACGCCCCCGTCTCCGGCGGACAGGCGGGCGCCGAGAACGGCGTGCTGACGGTGATGTGCGGCGGCGACGAGGCGGCCTACGCCAAGGCCGAGCCGGTGATCGGCTGCTTCGCCCGCTCCTGCCGCCTGCTGGGGCCCTCGGGCGCGGGCCAGCTGACCAAGATGGTCAATCAGATCTGCATCGCGGGCCTGGTGCAGGGGCTGTCCGAGGGGCTGGCCTTCGCGCAGAAGGCCGGGCTCGACGGTGAGGCGGTGGTCGACGTGATCTCCAAGGGCGCGGCGGGCTCGTGGCAGATGGAGAACCGCCACAAGACGATGCTGGCCGACCAGTTCGACTTCGGTTTCGCGGTGGACTGGATGCGCAAGGACCTCGGGATCTGCCTGGACGAGGCGCGCCAGAACGGCGCCTCGCTGCCGGTGGCGGCGCTGGTCGACCAGTTCTACGCCCAGGTCCAGCAGATGGGCGGCGGGCGCTGGGACACCTCCTCCCTGATCAAGCGCCTGGGCTGAGGCCGGAGGCGCCGCGTCGGGCCGCGCGCCGGCGGGTTCTGTCAGGCCGGCGGCGCGCGGCGGGCGGGGCGCCGCGTTGCCCGGGCGCGCGACCCCGACGGCGCGCCGGCGTCTGCCGGGAGGTCGCGTCTCTGGCAGGCGGGGCGCGCGCCGCCCCGACGCGACCGGCCGCGACGCCTATGCGTCGAACCCCGCGCCTCGGGAGCGCGGGGGCGGGCCGAGCCCTGCCAGGGCGCGGGTCCAGCCCCCGCAGCGTTCCGGCCGGCGGCCCTCAGATGCGCGCGTCGATCGCGAGGGGGCGGGCGCCGGGGGAGAGCACGATCTCCTCCTCGCCCATGCTCAGCGTCACCCGTCCCGAGAGATCGAGCCCCCGCAAGCGAAGCGTCGGACCGCCGGCGAGCGCGAGCCGCATCGCGTCCCCGTCCGCCGCGATCTCGACCGCTGCAAGGCCGGCGGCGGGCGGCGCGGCGAAGGCGAAGGCCAGCGACTGGCCGGGCGACACGTCAAACACGTCGTCGCCGAAGTCGGGGCCGATGACCACTGCGGCCACCCGGGCGGCGAGCCTGATCGGACCCGGCGATCGCGAGCCCTGAGCGCCTGCGCGAGGGTCTCCAGCCGCGCTTGCGCCTTCGCGGCCATGGGCGCCGGTCCCGGCGTTCCCGGGTGCGCCGCCGGAAGCGCCGGCGTCGGCGCGCCCGAGTGCGCCCGCGTCGGGGGATGCGCCGGCGGCGGCGGCGCGCGCGCGGGCGCGGGCCAGCCGGTCGCTCCAGGCGCTCGCGCGGATGCCGTCGCCCGCATCGGCTGCGTAGGTCCAGCCCAGCCCGGTCCCCGGAGCGGAGCGCGCCCCCGGTTCGGGCCGCGTTGCGGATGGCGGCTGGGTCCCGCGCTCGCGCAGCGCATCGGCAGGCCTGTGCGACCCGGGCGCAGGAGATCCCGCAGGCGCGCCGCCGTCCGGCAGGTCGGAGATGGCGCGATCGTCGTGGGCGGCCGCGGCGCGAGCCTCGCCGCCTTCGGCCAGCAGGCGCTCCATCCGGGCGCGGGCGCGGGCCAGCAGCGACTCGAGACGGGGCTCGCTCCCGCCCTGCGCCTGGGCGTCGAGCGGACCAGCCGGCGCCCCTTCCGCCCCCGCCGGAACCGGCGCGCGCTCGGCGAGCGCATAGCCTGGGCGGTCGCGCCGCCAGGGGCGGTCGAGCGAAGCGGCGGAGGACAGGGCGCGCATCGGCGACCTCCCGACGAGTGAAGATGACGTAAAGCACTCTGCGCCACGATGGTTTATCAAAGGTTGACGGTGCCGGCCGCGCGGTCACGTCCCTCCCGTGTCGCAATGCGCGCGGCCGAGCGCCCGCCCGAGATCCGCACGCAGACGGCCCGCCCGATCCCGCGACCTGCGTCCCAGGGCGGACAGGGCGCCCCGCCCGCCCTGCGCCGCGGGCCAGCCCGAGGCCACGGGCGCGCCCGTCGACGCGGCGCCCCCGCCGCCGGCGATCCCGCCCGCAAGCCGCAAGCTCCGAGGCCCGCAGGCCCGCAGGCCCTCAGGCCCCGCGTCGCGCCTTGCACGCGCCCGCGCCCTCCCGTATGAGGCGCCCGACCAATCCAGACGTCCCTTCGAGGGGGGTGACCGGCGCCCATGCCCAGGCTCGTGATGAAATTCGGCGGCACCTCCGTCGCCGACCTCGACCGCATCCGCGCGGCCGCGGCCAAGGTGAAACGCGAGGTCGAGGCCGGCTACGAGGTCGCCGTCGTCGTCTCGGCCATGTCCGGCAAGACCAACGAGCTGGTCGGCTGGGTGCGCGAGACCGCCAACCCCCCCGGCTCCAACGGCCCCGGCTTCTACGACGCCCGCGAATACGATGCCGTCGTGGCGAGCGGAGAGCAGGTGACCTCGGGCCTCATGGCGCTGGTCCTGCAGGAGATGGGCGTGCCCGCGCGCTCCTGGCAGGGCTGGCAGGTGCCGCTGCGCACCTCCGGCGCCCACGGGGCGGCGCGGATCGAGGAGATCGACACCACCAGGCTCGACCAGAAGTTCGCCGAGGGGCTGCACGCGGTGATCGCGGGCTTCCAGGGGATCGGGCCGGACGGGCGCATCTCGACGCTCGGGCGGGGCGGCTCGGACACCTCCGCGGTGGCCTTCGCGGCCGCGCTGGGGGCCGAGCGCTGCGACATCTACACCGACGTGGACGGGGTCTACACCACCGACCCCCGCGTCGAGCGCAAGGCGCGCAAGCTCGACCGCATCGCCTACGAGGAGATGCTCGAGCTTGCGAGCCTGGGCGCCAAGGTCCTGCAGACCCGCTCGGTCGAGCTGGCGCTGCGCTACAAGGTCCGCCTGATGGTGCGGTCCAGCTTCAACGACGCCCCCGGCACGCTCGTCTGCGACGAGGAGGAAATCATGGAATCCAGGATCGTCAGCGGCATCGCCTTCTCGCGCGACGAGGCCAAGGTGACGGTGGCCGGCGTCGAGGACCGCCCCGGCGTCGCCGCGGCCATCTTCGGCCCGCTGGCCGAGGCCGGCATCAACGTCGACATGATCGTGCAGAACATTTCGGCCGACGGGCTGACCGACATGACCTGCTCGCTGCCCACCGAGGACATCGCCAAGGCGCGCGCGGCGCTGGAGGCGGCCCAGACCTCGGGCGCGCTGAAGTTCCGCGAGCTGATCGCGGACACCGACGTCTCCAAGGTCTCGGTGGTGGGCATCGGCATGCGCTCCCACGCGGGCGTGGCCAAGAAGATGTTCGAGGCGCTGGCCCGCGAGGGCGTCAACCTCAAGGTCGTGGCCACCTCCGAGATCAAGATCTCGGTTCTGGTCGACCGCAAGTACATGGAGCTGGCCGTGCAGGCGCTCCACGAGGCCTTCGAGCTCGACAAGGACTGAGCCCGCCTCCGGCCGGGACAAGGACTGAGCCCGCCTCCGGCCGGGACAAGGACTGAGCCCGTTTCCGGCCGGGAGGGGCCGGGTGCAGGCGACCGCGAGCCGGCCCCTCCGGACGATGTCGCGTCTCCTCGGCTCGCGAGGGGTCGTGGCCCGGCCGGGCGCCGTGCTAGACAGGGAGGGCCGGGCCGCGCGACGTCGCGCCGCCGGGCGCGCGCGAGGGACGGAACCACGGCCATGAACCAGGCGGGCAGCATCGATACGGGCGGCGGGTCGCGCCTCCTGCTTCGGCGGCTGGCGGGCGTGATGGCCGAGGCCGGCGACGGCCAGCAGCGCCTCGACCATATCGTGACGCTGATCTCGCGCTCGATGAACGCCGAGGTCTGCTCGATCTACCTGCGCCGGGGCGACCGCATGCTGGAGCTCTGCGCGACCGAGGGCCTCAACCCCGCCGCCGTGCACAACGCCCGACTGCGCGTCGGCCAGGGCCTGGTCGGCCAGATCGCGCTGAAGTCCGAGCCGATCAACACCGCCGACGCCCAGAAGACCCGCGGCTTCCAGTATATCCCGGGCACCGACGAGGAGGTGTTCAACGCCTTCCTCGGCGTCCCGATCCAGCGCCTGGGCGAGGTGATGGGCGTGCTCGTGGTGCAGAACCGCGACGCGCGCGACTACTCCGAGGACGACGTTCACGGCCTCGAGGTCGTGGCGATGCTGCTCGCCGAGATGACCGAGCTGGGCGCCTTCCTTGGCGAGGGCGACGCCGAGCTTGCCGGCGCCCATGTTCGCCCGTTCTACGCCCGGGGCCTCTCGGCCCAGGAGGGCGCGGCCGAGGGCGTGGTGCACCTGCACGAGCCGCGCGAGGCGATGGCCAACCCCGTCGCCGAGGACGTCGAGGAAGAGCGTCGCCGCCTGCTCGAGGCCATCGAGTCCCTGCGGGGCGAGGTCGACGGCATGCTCTCGGGCGACCTGCTGGGCGGCACGGGCGAGCATCGCGACGTGCTCGAGGCCTACCGGATGTTCGCCCACGACAAGGGCTGGCTGAAGCGGATGCTGGCCTCGGTGGAGTCGGGCCTCGCCGCCGAGGTGGCGGTCGAGCGCGAGCAGACCGCCGTGCGCGTGCGCCTCTCGCGCATCGCCGATCCTTATCTGCGCGAGCGGGCCCACGACCTCGACGACCTCGGCAACCGCCTGCTGCGCCACCTGCAGGGCGACCGCGGCCCGCGCGTGGTGCCCGAGAACGCGGTGCTGGTCTCGCGCAACATCGGGCCGGGGGAGCTGCTGGACTACGGCGCCCATCTCAAGGGCGTGGTGCTCCAGGAGGGGGCCATCGGCTCGCACGCCGCCATCGTGGCCCGCGCGCTGGCGATCCCGCTGGTGATCCAGGCCGGGCGCATCACGCTCGAGGCGCGCAACGGCGACCGGATCCTGGTCGACGGCGACGTCGGCGCGGTGCACCTGCGCCCCGACGAGACCGTGCTGGGCGCCTTCCGCGAGAAGCTCGACATGCGCGCCCAGGCCGCCGAGGCCTGGCGGGCGCTGCGCGACGAGCCGGCGACGACGCTCGACGGGGTCAACGTGGGCCTGCACATGAACGCGGGCCTGCTGACGGACCTGCCCTCGCTGGAGGGCTCGGGGGCAGAGGGCGTGGGCCTCTATCGCACCGAGCTGCAGTTCCTGATCCGCGCGCGGGTGCCGATGCGCGGCGAGCAGGCCGCGCTCTACGACCGGGTGCTGTCGCATGCGCGCGGCAAGCGGGTCGTGTTCCGCACGCTCGACATCGGGTCGGACAAGGTCCTGCCCTACATGAAGAAGCAGGACGAGCCGAACCCGGCGCTGGGCTGGCGGGCGATCCGGATCTCGCTCGACCGGCCCAATATACTGAAGATGCAGGTGCAGAGCCTGTTGCGCGGCGCGGCCGGGCGGCCGTTTGCGATCATGTTCCCGATGGTCACCCAGGCCACCGAATTCACCCAGGCCCGCGACATGGTCCTCGAGCAGCTCGAGCGGCACATCCGCAACGGCTGGCCCGCGCCCCATCGCCTGGAGATCGGCGCGATGCTGGAGACGCCGAGCCTGGCCTTCGCCCCCGACCGGTTCTTCCGCGAGGCCGATTTCATCTCGATCGGCGGCAACGACCTCAAGCAGTTCTTCTTCGCCGCGGACCGCGAGAACGAGCGGGTGCGCAAGCGCTACGACATGTTCAACGCCTCCTACCTGCGCTTCATCGAGCTGATCGTGCAGCGTTGCGACGGCCACGGCACGCCGCTGAGCTACTGCGGCGAGGACTCGGGCCGCCCGCTTGAGGCGCTGGCGCTCTCGGCGATGGGCCTGCGCACCTTGTCGATGCGCCCGGCCTCGATCGGGCCGGTCAAGCGCCTGCTGCGCTCGGCCGACCTGCGCGAGGCGCGCGGCGTGATCGACGCGGGGATCGCGCGCGGCGACGTGAACCTGCGCGGGGGGCTGGCGGGCTGGGCGCGGGACGCGGGGCTGGGCGAGATGCTCTGAGCGGCGCGCCCCCGGACGGGGGCGCCGCGTCCGGCGTTGCGCCCGTTGCCGGCCGGTCGATCGCGGCGCGGCGCGGGCGGCGTCGCCCGGGGGCGCCGTCTCCCGGGGCGGGGGTCGGGCGGGGACCCGAGCCGCGCCACGGCCTTGCAGGGTCGCGGGCGCCCCTGGCGGCGCCTGGCGCTTTGGCCCGAACGGCGCGTCGGCGCCGCGCTCGAGCGAGCGTCAGGCGGACGGCTTGGAAGGCGCGCCCGGACGGGGACACCGACGGCGCCCTCCCCCTCCGCCCTCGCGGATCGCTCAGCTGTCGGGCACGGGCGGCTCGTCGGTCGCCAGCAGCGCGTCGCGGGAGGCGGAGCGGAATTCCCGCCGGTAGAGGGTCAGGGCCGTGGCGAGGGTCGCCAGCGCCAGCGGGACCGGGCCCAGCAGCCAGGTCAGCAGCGCCAGCGAGAAGTAGGTGGTGCGCATTCCGCGGTTGAAGTTGCGCGCGGCGTTGACGTTGATCGCCGCGGCCTTGCGCGCCAGCGACTGGTTGGCGGCGTCCTCGGCCTCGCGCCCGATGGCGCCCATCAGCACCGCGCAATAGCCGAACAGCCGGTGCGCCCAGACGAACTTCATGAAGGCCGAGACCAGCACCAGCGCCAGCACCAGCAGCTTGGCCTCCCACCCCGCGCGGGTCATCGCGGTGTCCAGGCGCAGGTCGTGGGCGACGGTGGCCAGCCGCTCCGCCTGGCCCAGCAGCGCGACCACGCCGCCGATGGCGATCATGCAGCCCGAGGCGAAGAACGCGCAGCCCGAGCGCAGCGAGTTCAACAGCGAGGCGTCCATGATCCGCGGCTCTCGGCTGAGCATCGCCTGCATCCAGGTCAGCCGGTGCGCGGCCATGATCGTGTGCACCGAGGGCCGCCCCGCCGGCGGGTTCTCGACCAGCCAGGTCATCCCGCCCCAGGCCAGCATGAACAGCGCGAAGGCCGAGAGATCGGCCCATCCGAAGAACCGCGGCAGCAGCTCGTGCGTCGTCTCCATCCAGCCCTCCTCGCGCCCTCGCGCCGCGCGCCGGGCCTGGCGCCCACGATGGCGCCCCCGCGCGCCCATTCCAAGCCGCGCCGCGCGGGATGCGGCGGCCCTCCGCCCCCTGGTCCGATCCGCGGCCGCCGCTCCGCGGACCGCCTGCCGCCGGCGCCGGTCGGCCGGGCGGGCGCGCGGCCTCCCCGACAGAGCTTGTCGCGGGGCGGACCCCCGCGCATCCTTCGCGCGCGCCAGCCAAGGAGCCCGCCATGACCACCGCCCAGGCCCTCGACTTCGCCTCCGTCTTCGTCTTCGGCCTGACCGGGGGGCTGGCGGCGAGCCGGGCGCAGCTCGATCCCGTGGGGTTCCTGTTCCTCGCCGTGCTGACCGCGGTGGGCGGGGGCACCGCGCGCGACGTGATCCTGGACCGACAGCCGGTGTTCTGGGTCGGGGCGCCCGCCTATATCCTCGTGGCGCTCGCCGCGGGGTTGATCTGCTTTGCCTGGGCGCCGCGGCTGGAATCGCGTCGCCGGACGCTCGAGTGGATCGACGCGGTGGCGCTGGCGGCGGCTGTCGGCGCGGGGATCACCGCCGCCCAGTGGGAGGGGGCGGGCCCCACGGTCACCGTGATCATGGGCGTGATGACCGGCTGCCTCGGCGGCATCCTGCGCGACGTGGTCTGCAACGAGCAGCCCATGGTGCTGCGCCGCGGAGAGCTCTACGTCACCGCCGCCGCCGCGGGGGCCGCCGCCGGGGCCGCGGCGCTGGAGCTGGGGGCGGGGACGGCGGCGGCCTCGCTCGTCTGCGGTCTGGTCGCCTTCGGACTGCGGGCCGGCTCCCTGCGTTTCGGCTGGCGGCTGCCCGAGTATCGCAGTCGACCGCCCCGATCCTGAGCGCCGCCCCAGGCCTTTCAGGGACGAGCGCGGGCGAGGTCCCGCACGACGGCCGGCTGGCGTCGCCGCTTCCATCCTGCGGGATCGCGCTCCGATCCCTGCCGCGCGCGGCTTGGCAAACGGCGCGTGCGGCGGCAAGGTCGCCGGGCGGGCGCAGGGTCGGCCGGAAGGCTTCCCGACCGGCGCTCCGCAGGGAGGACCGCCATGCAGATGCCCCAGCCCGACGCCGGGATTCTCGGCCGCCGCAAGGCCATCGTCGCGCGGCTCGCCGCCGCCTTGCCCGCGGACGGGCTGGTCAGCGACCCGCGCGAGCTGCTCGCCTACGACTGCGACGCGCTGACCGTCTATTCCTGCCCGCCGCTGGCCGTGGCCCTGCCGCGCACGACGCAGGAGGTCGCGGCCGTGATGCGCATCTGCCATGACGAGGGCGCGCCGGTGATCCCGCGCGGCTCGGGCACCGGGCTCGCGGGAGGCGCGCTGCCCACGGCGGATGCGGTGGTGCTGGGGGTGGCGCGGCTGAACGCGGTGCTCGAGACCAACTACGCCGACCGCTATGTGCGGGTGCAGAGCGGGCGGACCAACCTTTCGGTCACCGGAGCGGTGGAGGCGGACGGGTTCTTCTATGCGCCCGATCCCTCGAGCCAGCTCGCCTGCGCGATTGCGGGGAACATCGCGATGAACTCCGGCGGGGCGCATTGCCTGAAATACGGGGTGACGACGAACAACCTGCTGGGCGTCACCATGGTGATGGCCGACGGCGAGATCGTCGAGATCGGGAGCGCGGCGATGGACGCCGCCGGCTACGACCTGCTGGGGGTGATCTGCGGCTCGGAGGGGCAACTGGGCGTGGTGACCGAGGCGACCCTGCGCATCCTGCCCAAACCCGAGGGGGCGCGGCCGATCCTGGTGGCCTACGACTCGGCGGTGACGGCGGGGGCGTGCGTCTCGGACATCATCCGCGCGGGCGTGTTGCCGGTGGCGATCGAGTTCATGGACAAGCCGATCATCCACCTGACCGAGAATTTCGTGGGCGCGGGCTATCCGATGGACGCCGAGGCGCTGCTGATCATCGAGGTCGAGGGCAGCCCGGCCGAGATCGACGAGCAGCTGACCCGGATCAAGGCCATCGCGCAGACCCACAACCCCACGACCCTGCGCGAGAGCGCGTCCGAGACCCAGTCGAAGGCGATCTGGGCGGGGCGCAAGGCGGCCTTCGGGGCGACGGGGCAGGTGGCCGACTACCTGTGCATGGACGGGACCATTCCGACCTCGGCCCTGCCCGAGACGCTGGGGCGGATGACCCAGCTTGCGGCCGACTACGGGTTGCGGGTGGCCAATGTCTTCCACGCCGGCGACGGCAACCTGCACCCGCTGATCATGTTCGACGCCAACGACCCCGAGGAGCTGCGCAAGGCCGAGGCGCTGGGCGCCGACATCCTGCGGCTCTGCGTCGAGCAGGGCGGCTGCCTGACCGGCGAGCATGGGGTGGGCGTCGAGAAGCGCGACCTGATGGTGCACCAGTACGACCCCGTGGACCTCGACGCGCAGATGGGGGTGAAGGACGTCTTCGACCCCAGATGGATCCTCAACCCCGCCAAGGTGTTTCCCCTGGCCGCGAGCCACGGCCGCGGCGCATGAGCGACGCGGCCCGCAAAGACCGCCCGCGGCGCATGAGCGACGCGGCCCGGCAAGACCGCCCGCGGCGCATGAGCGACGCGGCGCAGCCCGAAAGCGCGCGGCGCATGTGCGACGCGGCCCGGCGCCACAGCGCCCGGCGCTCGTCCCTCCCCCGTCGCGCGAGCGGCGAGCGGATCGCCCGCGGGACCCGTCTCCCCCTGCAGGCAGGGGGAGCCCCGCGGGCGCGCCGGCGTGCCGCCGGCGGGCGCCCGGGACGGAGGGCGCGCGGATGATCGAACCGGCGAGCGAACTTGAACTGGGGCAGGCCATCGCCGACCTCTCCGCCCCTGTCGAGGTGAGGGGCGGCGGCACCCGCGGCGGGCTGGGACGCCCCGTGCAGGCGGCCGAGACGCTCTCGACCGCCGGTCTGCGCGGCATCTCCCTCTATGAGCCCGGCGCGCTGACGCTGGTGGCCGGCGCCGGCACGCCGCTGAGCGAGATCGAGGCCGCGCTCGCCGCCGAGAACCAGCGCCTGGCCTTCGAGCCGATGGATCATCGCCCGCTGCTGGGCTCGGGCGGCGAGCCGACGATCGGTGGCGTCGCGGCCTGCAACGTTTCGGGGCCCCGCCGGGTGCAGGCGGGGGCCTGCCGGGACGCGATGCTGGGCGTGCGCTTCGTCGACGGGGCGGGGCGAGTGGTGAAGAACGGCGGGCGGGTGATGAAGAACGTCACCGGCTATGACCTGGTGAAGCTGATGGGCGGCTCCTACGGCACGCTGGGCGTGCTGACCGAGCTCGCCTTCAAGGTGCTGCCGATGCCCGAGGCGAGCGCCACGCTGGTGGCGCGCGGGCTCGACGACGCCGCGGCGGTGGCGGCGATGACCGCGGCGTTGGGCTCGCCCTTCGACGTCACCGGGGCGGCGCACCTGCCCGATCCCGGCGACCCCGCCGACGCCCGCACGCTGGTGCGGATCGAGGGGTTCGAGGCCTCGGTCGCCTATCGCGCGGGGCGCCTGCGCGACCTGCTGTCGGCGCAGACGCAGGGCGAGATCGAGGTGTTGTCCGAGGCCGCGGACCTGTGGGCCGAGGTGCGCGACGTGCGCGGGTTCGCCGACCGCCCGGGCGCGGTGTGGCGGATTTCTGTGCGCCCCTCCGACGGTCCGGCGCTGGCCGCGGCGGTCCCGCACCTTGGCGTGCGATACGACTGGGGCGGCGGGCTGGTGTGGCTGCTGACCGAGGAGAGCGACGCCGCCGCGACGACCGTGCGCGCCGAGGCCGCCCGCCTGCGCGGCCACGCAACCCTGGTGCGCGCGCCCGCCGCGCTGCGCGCCTCGGCGGGCGCATTCCAGCCCGAGACCCCCGCGCTCGCCGCGATCTCGGCCGGGTTGCGGGCGAAGTTCGACCCGCGCGGCCTGCTGAACCCCGGAAGGATGAGCGCCTGAGATGCAGACCACCTTCTCCCCCGAGCAGCTTCGCGATCCGCTGACCGCGCGCTCGAACAGGATCCTGCGCAGCTGCGTGCATTGCGGCTTCTGCACGGCGACCTGTCCGACCTACCAGGTGCTGGGCGACGAGCTCGACAGCCCTCGCGGGCGCATCTACCTGATCAAGGAGATGCTCGAGAACGACCGTCCCGCCGACGAGAAGACGGTGCGCCACATCGACCGCTGCCTGAGCTGCCTCGCCTGCATGACGACCTGCCCCTCGGGGGTGAACTACATGCATCTGGTCGACCACGCCCGCGAGCATATCGAGAAGACCTACCGCCGCCCGCTGCCCGACCGCGCCCTGCGCTGGCTGCTGGCGCGCATCCTGCCCTATCCCGGCCGCTTCCGCCTGGCGCTGAGGGGCGCGAAGCTGGCGCGGCCGTTCCGGGGGCTGATGCCCGGGCGCCTGCGGGCGATGGTCGACCTCGCGCCGCCGCGGATCGCGGGGCCCGCGGCGCACGACAAGCCGCAGACGATTCCCGCGCAGGGCGTCCGCACCCGCCGCGTGGCGCTGATGACCGGCTGCGCCCAGAAGGCGCTGGATCCCGAGATCAACGCGGCCACCCTCCGCCTGCTGACCCGTCATGGCTGCGAGGTGGTGATCGCGAAGGGCATGGGCTGCTGCGGCGCCCTGACCCATCACATGGGCAAGGTCGACCTCAGCCACGCCCAGGCCGCGGCCAACGTGCGCGCCTGGAGCGCGGAGCTGGACGGCGAGGGGCTGGACGCCATCGTCATCAACACCTCCGGTTGCGGGACCACGGTGAAGGACTATGGCCACATGTTCGCGGGCGATCCGCTGGAGGCGGAGGCGAAGCGGGTGGCGGGGCTTGCGCGCGACGTCTCGGAGCTGATCGAGGAGATCGGCCTGCGCGAGGCCCACGCCCCGGCGCTGCGGGTCACCTATCACTCCGCCTGCTCGCTGCAGCATGGCCAGCAGGTGAAGGAGGCGCCAAAGGCCCTGCTCAAGGCGGCGGGCTTCGTGGTGAAGGAGCCGCGCGACCCGCACCTGTGCTGCGGCTCGGCAGGGACCTACAACCTGATGCAGCCCGAGATCGCGGGCGAGCTGAAGGCGCGCAAGCTGGCCACGATCGCGCAGACGGGCCCGCAGGTGATCGCGGCGGGCAACATCGGCTGCATGATGCAGCTGGGGCAGGGGGCGGGGGTCCCGGTGGTGCACACCGCCCAGCTTCTCGACTGGGCGACAGGGGGGCCGGTCCCCCAGGCGCTGGCGGCCGCCGGTCTCGACCGGCCAGCCGCCGCCGAGTAGCGACGTCTGCGCTGCGCTCCTGCGCGGCGGCCTTGCGCCTGGGGGGGAGGGGTGGCGTCCTCGGGGGCATCGAGCCCCCTCGGCCGCCCGGGGCCTGGCGGCCCCGGCGCCTGTCTCGACCCGATCGACGGTGATCGAGCTCGGCGAGGCGCGCGGTCTTCGCGCGGTTCACGCGATTGCAACTCCGCCCGGGGCATCCCTGTCGGGAGACCCCGGCGCGCCTGGCTCGGCGCGCGAACCTGACCGCAGGGTGAACGATAGAGGTTGCGCGACTCACCCAAAGTCATTCATGGTGCCTTCATGTATCTTGCGTTTCGCCTCCTGGCCGCGTTCCTGGCCATGGCGCTGCTCGGCGTCCCCTCCGCCTCCGCGGAGGCCCGAGCCCTGTCGAGCGAGGCTCAGCAGCAGCGCCTCGCCGCGATCGGGCGGCTGAACATCGGCGGGCAGGGCCACTGCACCGCCACGCTGATCGCCCCCGATCTCGCCCTCACCGCCGCTCATTGTCTGATCAACCGCCGCACCGGCGTCGCCTGGCGGGCCGAGCGGCTGACCTTCCTGCCCGGCTGGCGCATGGGCGAGGCCGCCGCGGTGCTGCGCGGCCGCTCGGCCGCCCTCGCCGCGGGCTATTTCGACGCGCCGACGCCCTCGCGGGATCTGGCGCTGATCCGGGTGGGCGAGGGGGCGGAAGGGGCGCCCGCTCCGATCCCGGTGGCGAACGCGGTCTCCCCCGGGACGACTGTGTCCGCCTTCTCCTACGGGCGCGACCGGGGCGAAGCCCTGTCGGTCCAGTCGGGCTGCGCGGTGGTTGCGCGGCAGGGTCGCCTGCTGCGGACCACCTGCGACGCGCTCCCGGGCATCTCCGGGGCGCCGCTCATCCGTGAGGGGGTGGACGGGCCCGAGCTCGTAGGCGTCATCGTGGCGGCGCTGGGGGCCGAGCCGCCCGCGCTGCTGGGCCCGGCCCTTGCGGTGGCCCCCCAGGACCTGCTGCCGACGCTGCGCCGGGACCTGGAAGCGGCGGAGGCGGCCCGATGACCCGCCGCCTCCCCGCCCTGCGCGCCGCCCCAAGCCGTCGTCGGGTCCCGGGCGCTTCGGCCGGCCGCGCCGCGCTGGCCGCCGCCCTTGCGCTGATCCCGGCGCTGGCGTCGGCTCAGATCCCGGATCCCTCCACCGCCCCGCGCCGCGCCCTCGCGGCGCATGAGCAGCAGGCCTATCGGGGCGTCGGCCGTCTCGACATGGGCGGGGCCTATTGCACCGCAACTCTGTTCGACGCCTCGCACGCGCTGACCGCCGCCCACTGTCTCTTCGACTCGCAGGGCCGCCCGCGCCCCTCGGCCGAGGTGTGGTTCCGCGCCGGACTACGCGACGGCGGCGAGCAGGCGGTGCGCCAGGTGCGCCGCTATGCCGTGCACCCCAACTACCGCTGGAACGGCCCCTCGGCCGCTTTCGAGGAGATCGCGGCGGACGTGGCGATGGTCGAGCTCGATCAGCCGCTGCTGACCTCCTCCTTCCCCAGCTACGATCCGGGCGACCTGCCTCCGCCCGGCGGCGCGGTCGCGCTCCTGTCCTACGGGGCGGGGCGCGACCGCGTGCTGTCCCTGCAGGAGCCGTGCCGCGTCCGCACCCGCTCGGGCCCCGTCGCGTCGCTGGACTGCGAGGTCGCGCCCGGCTCCTCCGGAAGCCCGGTGCTGGTGCGCGGCGCGGACGGGACGCTGCGCCTGGCGGGCGTGATCTCGGCCCGCGGGCGGCGGCTCAGCTACGCCTCGGCCGCCGCCGACACGCTGCCGCTTCTGCGCTGGGCGATGGACCGCCAGCAGATCCGCCGCGCCGCCGCGCGGCCCGAAACGAGCGACGGCCTCGGGCCGTCGCCGCGCGCCGGTGGCTGGAAGACCAGCCGGCCGCCGCAGGACTGAGCGGGTCCCGGGCGGGAGCCCCGGGGCCGGAACCGGAAGGACACCGAGCCGCGCCGCCGACCGCGGGCGAGTTTGCAAGGAAGGACGCTGCAATGTTTTTGAAGACCCTGGGGAAATACGTCCTGATGCCCGGCGCGGGCGTGGCGATGCTGGCCGGGTTCGGCATGTTCGACCTGGGCAAGGCCCCGGCCGCCTCGACCAGCGGCCAGAACGGCCTGACCAGCATCGAGGACACCGGCGCGGGCATCATGGCCGCGCTCGACGGTCCGCTGGGCGTGGCCAAGCGCATCGCCATGGCCGGCTCCTCGGCGATCGGCATGGACCCCAACCAGCTGCCCGACTTCCTGCGCAACGCTCAGGGCCCGACGCCGACCCACCAGGTTCCCGGCGGCGTCGACCCGGCCGCGATGATGAGCGCGGCGGGCGTCGCCGGCGGCGCCACGGGCGGCTATGCGCCGGCCGGCAACGGCGCCTCGCGTCAGTCCGCCAGCGGCTTCGCCTCGGCCAAGCCCCCCGCGCCGACGCAATAAGCGTCCGCCCGGCGCGCGCCGGGCCCGGCCGAAAGTCGTCTCGACCGTCCACGGGGCGCCTCCGCCAGGAGGCGCCCCGTCTGCGTTCGGCCCGCCTCCGCGGGGCCTCGCGACCTGCGCCGCAGACCCTCTCCCGAGGTCTTGAAACCGGCTTTCGCGCACCCCAGATCCGCATCGTCGGCAGCCGCACCGCGGGGCCGACGCCAGACGCGGGACCCGTCCCTTCGGAGGGTCCTCACCGCCCATATCGCTTTGCTGAGGATATGAACCCCATGCGCAACTTCGACTTCGCCCCCCTCTATCGCTCCACCGTCGGCTTCGACCGGCTCGCCGGCCTGATGGACGCCGCCCTTGCGGGCGAGACGACCCAGCCCGCCTATCCGCCCTACAACATCGAGAAGACGGGCGAGACGACCTACCGGATCACCCTCGCTGTCGCCGGGTTCGCCGAGCAGGACCTGACGATCGAGAGCCGCGACGGCCAGCTCGTCGTTTCGGGCCGCAAGCCCGGCGAGGAGACCGAGCGGACCTTCCTGCACCGCGGCATCGCCGAGCGCGCCTTCGAGCGTCGCTTCCAGCTTGCCGACCACGTGCGCCCGGTCAGCGCCCGCTCCGAGAACGGCCTGCTCCACATCGAGCTGGTCCGCGAGGTGCCCGAGTCCCTGCGTCCGCGCCGCATCGAGATCGCGCGCGGAGAGGGCAAGCCCGCCGAGCTCGAGGCCAAGACCGTCAACTGATCCAGAGCGACCCCCGCCTCCGCCCCCCGCGGCGGAGGCGCGCCCCGACCTCGACGCCCCGCCGGCCCTCCCCCGGCGGGGCGTTTCGCGTCGCCCCTCCCGCGCGCCCCGGCGCCCCGCCCCCCACATCCGCAAAGCGCCTGTTCT